>NZ_JAMYRR010000001.1:0-529872 GCF_040321535.1 Mesorhizobium sp. M0340
CCGGTTCCTGGAAAGAGCGTAGTGCTGGCAACTGGAAGGAAGGCCCTTCTCGGTCTCGGCTTCGCCGAGACACCTCTCCCCGCTTCGCGGGACGCGGAATCCAAGCCCTCTTAGGCGGCTTTCAGTGCAGCCCGAATTCGCGCAGCAGTTCTTCGCGGTAGCGTACGAAGCGGCTTTCGCTGCGCTCGCGCGGGCGGGGCAGGTCGATGTCGATCAGCCGCGCCGCGCCGCCTTTCTCCTTGGGCAGGATCAGCACCCTGTCGGCGAGGTAGATCGCTTCCTCGAGGTCGTGCGTCACCATCACCATGGTGACGTTCTCCTCGCTCCAGGTGCGCGCCAGTTCCTCCTGCATGCCGATCTTGGTCATCGCGTCGAGCGCGCCTAGCGGCTCGTCAAGCAGCAGGATTTCGGGCTGCACGGTTAGGGCGCGGGCGATACCGACGCGCTGCGCCATGCCGCCCGACAGCTGCCTTGGAAACGCATCGCCGAATTCGGCGAGGCCGACGAGCGCGATATAGAAGCGCGCCCGTTCCTCGGCCTCGGCCTTCGGCACGCCGCGCACTTCGAGGCCGAAGGCGACGTTGCCGAGCACCGTCAGCCAGGGCAGCAGGCGCGGCTCCTGGAAAATCACCGCGCGCTCGGCGCCGACGCCGTGCACCGGCTTGCCGTCGATGGCGACGCCGCCGCTGTCGGCCGCCTCCAGTCCGGCCAGGATGCGCAGCAGCGTGGTCTTGCCCGATCCGCTGGCGCCGACGATGACCAGGCATTCACCCGAGCGGATGTCGAGATTGAGGGTCCTCAGCACGGCAAGCGAACGCCCGCCGATGCTGAACGATTTGGACAGGTCGCGTATGCTGACCTCACCGCCGCTTGTGCCGCTCATCGCGCTCATCTCCCAGCTGATTGTCTTGCCGGTTGGCCTTCTCAGTTGGTCTTGGTTTCGCCGGGCCGGTAGAGGATGTCCGCTGCCTTCAGCTTACCCTTTGGCAGGCGGCCGTCGCGTTCGAGCACGCTGACCCAGAAGTCGATGTCGCGGTCCGTCGCCTTGGCCCCCTGGCGCAGCCCGAAGCCGGTCCAGTAGCGCGCCAGCTCGCCGTTCTCGCCGCGCTTGTCGAGGATGTTTGCCAGTACCTTGCGCGCTTCGTCGGGGTTCTGCAGCGACCAGTCGGAGGCGCGCGCCGACTGCTCGACGAAATTGCGGGCAGCGTCCGGATGCGCGGCGATGAAGTCGCGCCTGAGCACGACGAAGCCGCCGGCCAGCTCGCCCAGTACGTCGGTGTCGTTGAACACGCCGCGAACGCCGCCATTGTCGACCAGCGCCCCGGCAAACGTCGCCTGCCAGTATCCGAGCGCCGCGATGTCGACCTGGCGGGAGCGCAAGGTCTGCTCGAGCTGCGGTCCGGGTACGACAACGAGATTGGCGGCGTCCGGAGACAGGCCGACGCTGTGCAGCGCCTCGCGCACGGTGTAGTCGAGATGGGCGCCGAGCGTGTTGACGGCGATGGTCTTGCCGGCAATGTCGGCGATCGATTTGATCGGGCTGTCGTCGAGCACGTAGAAGACGCTGCGCACCTTGCTGTTGATGCCGTTGCTCGGATAGACGGCGACGAAGTCGTTGCCGCCGGAGATCGAATTGATCACGGCGGCGGTTGCGGCCGAGCCAATATCGACGCTGCCGGAGGCGAGCGCAAACAACGATTCCGGGCCGCCGCCGGAATAGCCGACATTCTCCACCTCGATACCGAGGCCTTTGAAATAGCCGAGCTCGCCGGCCAGCTCATGCGGAGAGATGCTGCCACGGCTGGCGAGGGAGCGGAACTTCACTGGTGCGGCTTCGGCAAAGGCGAAGCGCGGCAGGCCGGCGGCGAGAAGGCCGGCGGCGAAGGGCGCGCCGGCAAGCAGGGAACGGCGGGAGATTTTCATGGTCCGGGTCTTTCCTGATTTGAGTTCTGGCCTGGTTGAGATTCATAAAGGCGGTGGTCAGTCGACGGCATTGCTCCAGCGGCAGAGCCGCCGCTGCAGGCTGACCAGTGCCTGGTTGGCGATCAGGCCGAGGCCGGCGAGGATGACGATTGCCGCAAACATCAGCGGTATCTGGAAGTTGTACTGCGCGTTCATCACCTGGAAGCCGATGCCCTTGTTGGCGCCGATCATCTCGGACGCGATCAACAGCAGCAGCGCCGTGGTGGCGCTGAGCCTCAGCCCAACGAAGATCGAGGGCACGGCGCCGGGCAGCACGACGCGACGGAAGACGGTGAGCTGCCTGGCGCCATAGACGCGCGCCATCTCCAGCAGTTTCGGATCGACCTGCTTGACGCCGCCGATGGTGTTGAGCAGCAGCGGAAACAGCGTCGCCCAGAAGATGACGAACACCTTGGAGGCTTCGCCGAGCCCGAGCAGCAGGATGAACACCGGATAGAGCGCCAGCGCCGAGGTCTGGCGGAAGACCTGCAGGATGGGATCGAGCGCGGTCTCGACCGCGCGCACCTGGCCCATGAACAGGCCAAGCGGGATGGCGACCAGCACGGCGGCCGCGAAGGCGAGACCGGCGCGCTGCAGGCTGATGGCGATGTCGCCGAGCAGAGTGCCGCCGGCCAGTCCCTTCCAAAGTGCCGCGACAATCATGTCGATCGGCGGCAGCACGGCCGCGTTGACCCAGCCGGCGCTGCTCGACGCTTGCCACATTGCGAGGAAAGCGATGAGGACGCCGTAGCGCGACAGGAAGCGAATTCCCGCCCGGCCGCCTAGGCGCAGGAAATCCGAGCCGAGGCTTGTCGTGCTGTCACGCGTGCCGAGGCTGGCGGCCTGTTCGATGTGCTGCAAGGTCATCGTCGTGCCTCTCGCTTCGAGGGTAGTGGGCTTCGTGGAATTATTCGGCGGCCAGCACGGCCGAGCGGGCGGCGGTCCACGGGTTTTCCGGCCGCCTCAGGCCGAGGTTCTCGCGCAGCGTCCTGCCTTCATAGGCGGTGCGGAACAGGCCGCGGCGCTGCAGTTCGGGGATCACCAGCTCGACGAAGTCGTCGAGCCCGCCGGGCAGCCAGGGCGGCAGGATGTTGAAGCCGTCGGCGGCTTCGTTGCCGAACCATTCCTCCAGCTGGTCGGCGACCTGCGTGGCGCTGCCGATGACGGTGTAATGGCCGCGGGCCGTCGCCACCCATTGATAGAGCTGGCGGATGGTGAAGTTGTGCTCGTCGGCAATCTGGCGGATCAGCGCCTGGCGGCTCTTCATGCCTTCGGTTTCCTTGCTTGGCGGCAGCGGGCCGTCGAGCGGATAGCCCCTGATGTCGAGCGTCTGGCCGGCCAGCCCATTGAGCAGGGCCACGCCGTCCTCAGGCAAGATGAGGTCGTTCAGCTGCTGGTATTTGGCGCGCGCTTCTTCTTCTGTGCGCCCGACGAAGGGTGCCACGCCCGGCATGATCAGCACCTGCTCGGGATCGCGGCCAACCGCTGTCACGCGGGCTTTGATGTCGCGATAGAATTCCTGCGCCGACGCCAGGTTCTGATGGGCGGTGAAGATGACTTCCGCCGAGGCGGCGGCGAGCTTGCGACCGTCTTCGGATTGTCCCGCCTGCACCACGACCGGGTGCCCCTGCACCGGGCGCGGCACATTGAGCGGACCCTTGACGCTGAAATGCGCGCCCTTGTGGTCGATGTCGTGGAGCTTGTCCTTGTCGTAGAAGCGCCCCGATTTCTTGTCGCGGATGAAGGCGTCGTCCTCCCAGCTGTCCCACAGCGCCTTGACCGTTTCGACATGCTCATGCGCGCGGGCATAGCGCTCGGCGTGGGCAGGCTGCGTATCGCGATTGAAGTTGCGCGCGGTTTCGTCGCCGGCCGAAGTGACGACGTTCCAGCCGGCGCGGCCATTCGACAGATGATCGAGCGAGGCGAATTTGCGGGCGAGCGTGTAGGGCTCCTCATAGGTGGTCGAGGCGGTGGCGATGAAGCCGAGATGCGTGGTGAGCGGCGCCAGCGCTGCAAACAGCGTCACCGGCTCGAAGCCGGCGATCTTGGCGTTGCCGCCTTCGCGGGCGCCGAGGCCGACCGTCAGATTGTCGGCGAGGAAATAGGCATCGAACAGGCCGCGCTCGGCGGTCAGGGCGAGCTGCTTGTGGAACTCGAAACTGGTGGCGCCATCGGCCGGCGCCTCGGGGTGACGCCAGGCGGCGATATGCTGTCCGCCGCCGGGCAGGAAAGCGCCAAGTTTGATTTGCCTGGATTTGGTGGATCTGGTCATCGCGGCGTGCTCCTGGGTGGATCGGGGGGCGAATCTCGGGTCAGTGGTGCGTTCAGGCGGCAAGGCCGACGCCGTAGGGCACCCCGGTCACCCGGCATGCCTCGGCAACCGCTTGCCGGGCGCGGGCGTGGATGGCTTCCGACACCAGCACGCCATTGGCAAAATCCTTCTCGGAGGCGTAGATCGCGGTCGGCACGGTCAGCGCCTCGAAGAAGCCGAACAATGGCCGCAACTGGTGCTCGACGATCAGCGAATGGCGTTCGCCGCCGCCGGTCGCGGCAAGGATGACCGGCTTGCCCCTCAGCGATGACGGGTCGAGCAGGTCGAAGAAGTGCTTGAAAAGCCCGGTATAGCTCCCTTTGAAGGTCGGCGAGCCGGCCACCAGGATGTCGGCGCCCAGCAGCCGTTCGACGATGTTGCGCGCCGCCGGGTCGAGGTCGCCGAGGCGCCTTGCCTGCGGCAGGGACGCGCCGAGATCCTCGATGTCGAAGACGGCGGAGGCCGCACTGATGCTTTCTGCGGCCTGCCCGACAATGTGGCTGATGAACGCCTTGGTCTTCGACGGCCGGGTCAAATTGCCCGACAGCCCTACCACGAGCTTTTTCGACATTCCTGGCTCCCTGTCCAAATGATCTATGTTAAGTCTAGAGAGTTTATAGAATTAAAAGAGCGAGAAAATTTCAAAGGTAGCGCATTGAGCGAACGGAGTTTGCGGAACACCGCCCGTAGTTGGTTCATTCAATGCGGCGTACTGCGCCGGCGCAGCGCATCAACCAGCGGCGCACAGGCCTGCCAGCACCTTGTCCTTCGGGCTGCGGTGAATCAGGTCAATTTGATTCAAATCCGGCTGTGGATATTTGCTTTTGGGTAAATCGAGGCGGTCATCTTGCCGGCCGGCGGGCAACAGGGAGAAGCCGATGACAAGCGACTTTGCCGCCGCACACCTCCATCTTGAACGAGCCAGCCATTATTTGAGCGGCGAGGACGAGACGAGCCGCACGGCTCGTGCGGCTGTGGATCATCTGATCGATGCGATTGTCGCAGTGCAATACAAACGGCCGATGGGCGACGTAGTGGAATTTCCAGGACCGGCAAAGCTGGGACAATCCGCAAGCGGGACGGGTTAACTCAACCGGCGGCGTCCTTTTGTCCTGCCTGATCACATGAACCAGGTTGCCACCAGGCCGATCGTCGCCGAGAAGATGGCGGCGGTCGTTGCCCAACCGAGTATGTTGGTGCTGCGGCTGTTCACCTGGTTGCCCATGATCCTGCGGCTGTTCGTCATCAGCATGATGAGCAGCAGCAAGGGCGGCGTCGAGAAGCCCTGAACTATGCCGGACCAGACCAGCGCCTTCATCGGATTGAAGCCGAGGAAGTTGAGGCCGGCGGCGATCACCGTAAAAAATCCGATGGCGAGATAAAATTTGGGCGCCTCTCGAGCCCGGGCGTGCAGGCTGTTTTTCCAGCCGATGGCTTGTGCCACGTCATAGGCAGCGCCGGTAGTCATGACAGGAACCGCTAGGAAACCGACGCCGATCACGCCTGCGGCGAACAGGACGCTTGCGGCCTGCCCGGCTAGCGGGCGCAGCGCCTCCGCCGCTTGCGCAGCCGTGTCGATATCGTGGTGGCCCGTCTTGTAGAGCGTAGCACCCGTCGACAGAATGATGAAATACATGATGAGATTTGAAAACATCATGCCGATGAGGATGTCCCGGCGAGAGCGACGGAGTTCGCTGTCGGTAGCGCCCTTCCTTTGCCCGAGCGTCGTTCGCCCCTGGGCAATCTCCTCCTCGACCTCCTCATTGGACTGCCACGTGTAGAGATAGGCGGACAGCGTCGTGCCGATAATGGCGACCAGGATCGACAGGAACTCACGGTTGAATTCGATCCGCGGAAGCAGCGTTCCGCGCAGTACGGCCGCGGCGTCCGGCTTGGCCAGAATGGCGGCACCGACATAGGCGAGCAGTGCCAACGCCAGCCACCGAAAGATGTTGCGGATCAAAGTATAGGAGCCGAAGACCTGGAGGGCGAAGATGATGGCGGCGACGAACAGCACGATCAGCGGGATGGGAAGTGGCACGAACATGTTGATTGCGGCCGCCATTCCACCAAGATCCGCCGCTGCCTCGATGGTGTTGCCGACGAGAACACCCAACAGCACCGACCAGAGCAGCCACCGCGGATAGAAGTCCTTGATGACGTGGAACAATCCGCGCCCGGATACCTGGCCAAGCTTCGATGACAGGTAGACGACCACATACATCATCGGCAACGTCACCGGAGCCGTCCAAAGCAGGTCGGGTCCGAAGCGGGCGCCGGCGCTCGCATAGGTGCCTATCGCAGAACAATCGTCGTCGGCTGCCCCGGTTATCAGGCCGAGGCCGAGCGCTCGTCCTATGCCGCCTTTGCCCTCCTTGGGTGGGTGGGAATGGTCAGAACCGGCCTGCCTCATTGCGACCGGACCGGGTTGCGAACGAAAGACGCGGCCTGCCATGCACCAATGGTAAGGATCGGTCGGGGCGCTGGTCTCATTTTTGCTTCCTTCAACAACTTGCCCAAACCCGGCGTGCCATGACTTGTTCCGCGACGACGGGGCAGGGTTTTGCCTCAGGCAAAAAAGTTCGGGTTGACCGCTTCCGAGCTCGAAGCGACTATCCGTTCGAGGCGAAGATCGCAGGAGGAATGCAATGGACGAGCCCGGTCAGTGGCGCCACATGTCGAGCGCGCCAAGGGACGGCAGCAGAATCCTTGTCACGGTTCGGCCGTCCGAACAGGGTCCGGCCGAGGTCGACATGGCTTACTGGGCCCGCGCCGACCAGTTCGGCAGCGAAGGCTGGCGCGCTTCCGATTCGTCGCCAGGACGCATCGTCGAATATGCCGAACCCGAACTGAAGTGCTGGATGCCGCTGCCGTCGGCCAATCTGAGCAAGGGATCGATGCCTAGTCCCTGGGAAGGGGAAGATGTGCCGTTGGTGGATGGCTCGGGGATATGAGGCTAGCGGGAAGGGTGGTCTTGATCGCTGGCGGGACAGCACCCCTCTGGCCTGCCGGCCATCTCCCCCTCAAGGGGCCCTCAGGGGGAGATTGGCCCTCATCGCGGCCTTCGTTAATCTCCGACGCTGTAAGAAGGGCGCGGCCTATTGAAGCTGCCGATCTCCCTCCCGGTTGGCCCGCCTCCTCAGAACAGGAATGCGGCCGTAGCGGGGTTCGGGCCGGTGCGGCCGTCGGGCGAATCCATGCCCCGAATTAGCTCGAGGTCCTTCGCTTCCAGCTCGAAATCGAAGACATCGAAATTGGCGGCGATGCGGTCCTGGTGGATCGACTTTGGAATGACGATCAGCCCTTCCTGAAGATGCCACCTGACGATCGTCTGCGCCACCGACTTGCCGTGTTTCCTGGCGATGCTTTCAAGCGTCGGATCGCTCAACAGCCGGCCGCTGCCCAGCGGGCTCCAACTCTCGATGCGGATGTTGTGCCTGTCGTGGAATTCACGTTTGTCACGCTGCTGGAAGCGGGGGTGGAGCTCGATCTGGTTGACGGTCGGCGTGACGCCGGTCTCGCTGATGATTCGTTCGAGATGGTCCTGGTTGAAGTTCGAAACGCCGATCGACTTGATGCGGCCTGATTGCCTGAGTTCGATCAGCGTCTTCCAGGCCTCGACATATCTGTCCTGGCTGGGTACCGGCCAATGGATCAGGAACAGGTCGATGTGCCCGATGCCGAGCTTGCTCATCGTCCCATCGAAGGCGCGCAAGGCGGCGTCGCGCTGATGCGCGCCGTTGCGCAGTTTCGAGGTGATGAACAACTCGCTTCTCGGCACGCCGGCCGAGCGGATTGCCTGCCCGACACCTTCCTCGTTCTGATAGCCTTCGGCGGTGTCGATCAGCCTGTAGCCGGCCTCGATTCCCCAGCGCACCACCTTGGCGGTGATGGCTGGATCGACCTGCCACACGCCGAGGCCGATTTGCGGAATGGCGGAGCAGTCGTTCAATCTGATTTGTTCAGGTCTATCCAGGGTAATCTGTTCAGGCATGTTCAGGTCCTTCTGCATCGTTCCGCCCGGCGCACGCTCTATCTAGTCTGGATGGCCGCCAAAGCCAGTCGATATCATGAGAATGTGAGGAGACGGACGTGAAGCGCTGATCTTCCGCTTCGGGCCGACAGCTCTCTGTGACCCACGGAGTCCAGGGAACTCCATTCAGGACGATCCCGCTGTCGCGGATTCTGTGGTATTCTGTGGACTATCCGAGGAGGCGACTGCGTTGACCAACAGCTTGGAAGGCGAAGGAGCAAGAGACTGGTCGCCCCTGCTGGTCGCGGCAGAACAAGGCGATGCGGATGCGGTTCGATCGGAATTGGCGGCTGGCGCCGACATCAATCAGTCGGACGACGGCGGCTGGTCTGCACTTCACCTTTCAGCCCTCAATGACCGCACAGCGGTGGTCGAGGTGCTGATCGAAGACCCGGAAATCGATGTGAATGCCAGAAACAAGTGGAAGAGCACGCCCTTGAGCCTTGCGTCGGCCAAGGGACATTACGCGTGTATCTCAGGCCTCGTGAGACACCCCAAATAGAGATCAACGCGCGAGCTGACTACTACGGCAGAACGGCTCTTATCGAGGCGGCGAAGAACGGGCATCTCGAAGTCGTCAAGTTGCTCGTGGAGAATGGCGCGGAAGTAAATCTGACCGACAAGACGGGGAGAAACAACGCGCTCATCGAGGCTATCAAAGGGCGGCACTACGAGATCGCGGAATACCTGCTGGATTCTGGGAAAGTGAGCTTTATCAACAAAGAAATAAGGCTAAACGCCCTGATCTGGGCTGGCAGCTGCCACAACCCTCAGCTTATCGAAAAGCTGGAAGCCGCGATCCACAGTTTCTTCAACGGCAAATAAGGGCCTCGCCCTTACTGTCGCGGGCCGTCCGTATCTCCCGTCACGTCGATGCGCTCGATGGCGCAAACCGCCCTGCGGCGCTTCACATAATTTATTCAACCAAACGGTTGACTATCTCAAAGCGTGCGTCTATATTCAACTACATGGTTGAATTACAAACACCTCAGATGGATGCGGTCTTTCACGCCCTTGGCGACGCCACGCGCCGGCACATGCTTCGCGATCTCGCCGATGGCGAGAAAACGGTAAGCCAGCTGGCGGAACCCTTCGCGATGTCGCTCGCGGCGGCCTCCAAGCACATCAAGGCGCTGGAGAACGCAGGGCTTATTCGTCGAGAGGTGAGGGGCCGCACGCATCTGTGCCGACTAGCCCCCGGACCGCTGGCCAGCGCCCATCAGTGGCTCAGCTTCTACGAGCGCTTCTGGACAGGTCGTCTCGATGTTCTCGAACGCCTTCTTCGCGAAGAGGACGCACGCAAAGCCCAGGATGAGCCCAGGAAATCGCCCACCAATCCGAAAGAAGGAGACGAGCAATGAACCAGATGAGAAGCATCGACGCCTATGGCGCGCTGAGCGAGCCCGCCACGTTCACCATCCAGCGCCTTTTGCCCGGACCCATCGAGCGCGTCTGGGCTTATCTCACCGAGAGTGACCTGCGCCGGCAGTGGATGGCAGCGGGGCAGATGGAAATGAAGGCGGGCAGTTCGTTCGAATTGGTCTGGCGTAACGACGAGCTGACGGACCCGCCTGGCCAGCGCCCCGCGGGCTTTCCCGAAGAGCATCGGATGGAGGGCCGGATCACCGACCTCGATCCGCCGCGCAAGCTTTCCATCACCTGGGGAAATACCGGCGGCGTCTCCTTCTTGCTGGAGGCGAAGGGTAGCGATGTGCTGCTCACCGTCGTCCATCGCCGCCTGCCGGAACGTGCAATCCAGCTCAACATCACGGCCGGCTGGCACATACACCTCGACCTGCTGGCCGCCCGCCTGGCTGGCAAGACGCCGACCTCGTTCTGGGACGGCTGGAGCCGCCTGCGGGAAGAATACGATCGCCGCCTGCCGGCCTGATGTAACTCGCGGCGTCCATCCCTGAGGTCGCCGCCAGCAACACGAAGCGATGAAACGTGCTTGCATCCCGCAAGCCTGATGGAGGAAGTCATGCGCAAATTGATCGCTGGAATGAAAATCTCCGTCGACGGCAAGATGGAGGGGCCCGAGGGTTACGCCGATTGGGTCGACGCGTGGTCGGACGAATATGGCCTGACGCCGCAAATCGACGCCTGCCTGCTTGGCAGCGTCATGTATGCCGGCTACGAGCGCTACTGGAGCGCCATCCAGAACGAGCCCGACAAGCCCCTGCCGATGACCGGCAAATTGCCGAAGCCGGCCGAGCTCGAATGGGCCCGATTCGCCGCGCAGACCCCGCATTATGTGCTGTCGAACACAATGACTTCGGCCGCCTGGCCAAAGACGCGCTTCGTGCGGAATTTCGAGGATATCGCTGCGCTGAAACAGAAGCCCGGCAAAGACATCTACCTTATGGGCGGCGCCCGAATTACCGCGAGCCTTATCGATGCCGGGCTGGTCGATGAGCTCAGGCTGATCGTCTATCCGCTGCTCGCCGGTGAAGGAAAGGCGCTGTTTGGGACGGCGAAAAATCGTCGTGGGCTCGAACTGCGCAAAGTGGAGCAGCTTTCGGACGGCCGCGTCAGGCTGGTCTACGGGATCGGCTAACGCAGCCACCCTTGGCGGATCTAGCGGGGCCGAAGCGGAGGCCGTCCCGTCAACAGCGGGACAAGCCGGCGCGAGGAGAGCGATGCTTCCTATGCGAAGAATGCATCCCGGCTGCCGGCCGGTCAGGCAACGATACCGCGGCAGGCCCACGCGACATTCGCAAAGGATCTCGGGCCGTCGGGCCGGCCGGCCTCGTAGGCGTCGCGCATGGCGGCGTCGACGCGCGCCCGCTCTTCTGGATCGAGCGTGGCCACATACTTGCCGAGCGGCCCTTCGCCGGCGGCTATCGGCGCCCAGTAATCGCCGAAGTTTTGATAGTCCATGCGGATCATCAGCTCGGTCTCCGTAACGTCGCGGAGACCCTGCTCGACAAAGGTCCGTTTCATTTCACCCGGCTGCATCATCGGCTGCGTGCAATAGCGGGCGCGTAGCTGGCGTCCGCCTTCGCTGAGCACCGCCACCGTGTCGATCATCATGCGCATCCCCGGCATGCCGCCGAGATGGTCCCATACCGTCGCCGCGACCACGCCGCCCGGCCGCACGACGCGGCGCATCTCGGCGACTGCCTTGCCGGCTTCGGGCACGAAATGGAGCACGAGCAGGGCCAGGGCACGGTCGAACGCGCCGTCCTCAAAGGGCAGGGCGCAGGCATCCGCCTGACGGATTTTTATCCGCGGATCGGAGTTGCGCCGGATTGCCTCCTCGACAAAAACGGCTGAAAAGTCGATCGCGGCGACCTCACGGAGGTCAGCGGCCTTGACGAGCGCGAAGGTCAGACTGCCGGTGCCGCAACCGACGTCGAGGATCTTTTCGCCGTCTTTAAGGCCCGCAAAGTCGATGAACAGCGGCGCGAGCCTTTGGCTCCAGCGGCCCATGAGCTGCTCATAGCCGGCAGCATGGTGAACGTTGAAACTTGAAGTCATCGAACCCTCCCTTAGCATAAGCTAAACCTCGAAACAGCGATTGCCAAGGCGGGCGAGCATTCGTCCCACGTTGAGGCGGCTGCTGGCGAAAGCCACCTCGACGCGTGCCGGGGCGCGAAGACTTCGCCGGCGTCGTGGATTTTGATGCGGCCGGCGAGCCGACCTCGATCAGTCTGGGCCAGCTATTTGGCGGGCAGTCCGCGGCGCTGGCACTGGATCTCCAACACGGAAGGCGAAGGACACGACTTTCGTTGCGTCCGGATCGACCTCACAACGAAAGCTCAGGGCGTACCACTGCCCGCTGGCGCGGAACTCGGTCCTGGAGACTTGCATGATATTGCCGGCCTTCAACCTGAACGGTCGCAAGACGTCGGGAAAATACGGGCGCGAGGCGTGGCGCAACTGTTCGCGCAGTTCCCAGAAGCAGAGCTGACCGATCCGCTCGGGGCGCGGCACGTTTCTCATGGCGGTTGTCGCGATTGGATCATCGGTTGCTGCTTGCGAGAACAATCTTTTCGCTTCTTCAAGCGTCAACGGCTTTTGCACGTTAGCGACGTCCGCTGGCTTGGGCTTCGGCGGCTGTGATGCGCCAGGCGGCGGAGCCTGGTCTTTCCCCTCGACCGCAGTCACAGCAGGTGGCTGTGCAATATCCTGGCTATTGGGATCTTGCGGCGCCGGCGGTTGTTCCGAACCATCCTCCGCACTGTTGCCGTCCAGAGACTTGCGCGGACCGGCGTCCTTCTCACCGAATTGGAAGACAGGTCTCTGCGTGGCGACCTCACGGCTCGCCGGCGGCTCGACCTTTGCTTCCGGCGGCTTTTCCGGCTTGGGCGGTTCAGCGGGAGACGGAAGTTTGGTTTTTTCCGGCGGTTTAGGCGGCGGCACGATATCCACCGCAATGGCCTGCTCCTTCCCTGGCTGCGACAGCGTTGCCGGCAGTCCGAACAACAAAAACGCGACGATGAGCAGATGCAGGGCAATCGAAGTGGGCAAGGCCCACCCGAATACCCGGCGCTGATCCCGTATGTCGTTTCTCATCGTGGCCGGTGTGTGGAATGAAATATTGGCGGCATCAAGCATCGATGCCGCCAGACGTCGAAATAACCCGCTGCGAATCGAAAGTCGGCGGCTGCAATACGGCGCGTCATCCAATCGTGTGGCGTCTGCGTCCGCGCAGGGGGACCGGGCTAGCAGCGTATGCAGCAAGTCGTCATTTCAGGCGGCTAGCAGGCACGCCCTGTCGGCACGGTGTCGCCGGTTGAAATCACAGGGAAACCGATAGCCCGCCGTCAACGGCCAGCACGTGCCCGTTGACGTAAGCGGCAGCGTCGGAGGCGAGAAACACTACGGCTCCGCCGAGTTCCTCAGGCTGGGCCCAGCGGCCCGCGGGGGTTCGTGCCTCGACCCATTTGGTGAAGGCCTCGTCGTGCATAAGTGCGGTGTTGAGTTCGGTGGCGAAATAGCCTGGGGCGATCGCGTTGACGGTGATGCCGTGGCGGCCCAGCTCAGCGGCAGTGGAGCGTGTCAGCCCGTGCAGCCCCGCCTTTGCCGCCACATAGGCGTGAATGGTGGGACGGCCAAGGATCGCTGCGACCGATCCGGTGTTTATTATGCGCCCGAACTTGTTTGGCAGCATCAGGCGCACCGCGTCGCGCATCATGCGGAAGCAAGCCGACAGATTGACGGCAACCACGTGGTCGAAATCCTCGTCCTGCCATTCGACCAGCGGTTTACGATGCTGGATGCCGGCGTTGTTGACCAGAATGTCGAGGCGGCCGAGGCGTTCGACGATCCCTTCGAGCGACGCCCTTGAGATCGCCGCGTCGGTGACATCGAACGGCAGGGCTTCTGCACCGATCCTGTCCGCCGCGGCGGAAAGGGCGGCCACGTCGCGGGCATTGACGACCACCGTCGCGCCGTTTTCCGCAAGTGCCTTGGCCATGGCAAAACCAAGACCACGCGAGGCACCCGTGACCAATGCGACACGGCCCTTGAGCGAGAACAATTCCGGCATTGAGATCCCCTATGGAAAAGGGCGGGAGTTTCCTCCCGCCCAAAAGCACTATTTGGCGACGCAGGTGTCGGCTGTCTCCGGAGTGCAGACATCGAGGCCCGTGTAGGTCGGGTCGGCCGGCGGAGCCTTGCCGTCCTTCATGTCCTTTAGCGCCATCATCGTCTTGTAGCCCATCTCGAACGGCCGCTGGCCGACCTGGCCAAGCGAGAAACCTTCCTTCATCTGGTCGATCTGTACCGGAAGCGTGTCGGCGACGACAAGGGCCAGGGCCTTCGAGGCGATCTTGTCCTTGTACGGTGCGACGGCGGCGCGGTTGGCATCAGGGATGAACTGCGGGAAGCCACCGGTTGGGACAAACGCGTCGAGGTTCGGGTTTTTCGCCATGATATCCTCGAACTGTTGCACCGAAAGCGGGAAATCATCGTTGGTGTAGAGCGGACAGCCTTCAATTTCGGTCCAGCCGTTCTGGCCTGTCAGCCGATCTCCGGGCGAGGCCGCCGATTTGGTGCCCGAAAGCGTATCGCGAATGCCCTGCATGCGCTCGTTGTGGTTGGCCGCCGCGGCGCCGCCGGACTGGATGCAGATCGTGCCGCCTTTGGGCTTGATCTGCATGACAAGCTTGGCGAGGTTCACGCCGATCTCGTAATTGTGGGTGCCGATGTAGGCAACGCGCAGATCCTTGTTTTCGGGCAGGAGATCGGAGTCCCAGGTGAGAACGGGGATACCGGCCTCCTTGGCGGCCTGCAGCGCAACCGCCATCGCCGCGGCGTTCGAAGGCGACACGGCGATGCCGTCCACCTTCTTGGCCACGAGGTCCTGCACGATCTGCACCTGCTCGTCGCCGCCGCCATGTTCGCCGGGACCGATATACATGCACTCCACAGCGCCATTGGATTCGGCCTCGGCCTTCTTGCAGCCGTCGCGTGCCTGGTCGAAGAAAGGATTGTTCATGTTCTTCGGCACCAGGGCGAAGGTGTATTTCGCCTGGGCGCCGGAAACGGCGAGCACCATTGCGCCAAGCGCGACGGCGGCCGTGAGCAGATGTTTTTTCATGTGACGTTCTCCTCCTTGGTGTGATGTCCCGCAAGCCTCCCGCCGGCGGGTTTCTAGCGGCGTTTTTTGGGCATCAAGACTGCCAGCGACGCGGCGAGAATCGATTTGCCGCCGGTTTGCATGCCCAAGAGAACCGCAAGAACGATGAAGGCGCCGACGAAGGCACCCTGCCAGTTTGAATCGATGCCGGCCATCAGCAGCGCGTTCCTGATCACCTCGAGGAAGGCGGAACCGATGATCGCACCGAAGGCCGTGCCCGCGCCGCCCATGAGGCTGGCGCCGCCAATGACTGTCGCGGCGATAACGCGCAGCTCATAGCCTTGGCCCATGGCATTGATGGCCGAGCCGTTATAGCCGAGGAGCAGGAGCGAGGCGAGCGCGGCGGTGAAAGCCGAGAAGACATAGGCCTGGAATTTGATCCAGTTGACCGGAACGCCGGTGAGTCGTGCCGCCTCCTCATTGCCGCCGATGGCGAAGAGATGCCGGGCCCAGGCAGTGAAGTTAAACACGAAGCCGACAATCAGGGCCAGGATCACCATGGTCCAGAATTGTGACGACAGTTCTGGTATCCAATGCGGTGCCCAGTCGTCCAGACCATGCCGCGGCCATTTCCACTGACCGATTGCCTTTACGATCGGGGCATCGGGCCCGAACTGGTAGAGCATCTGGTTGGCCGAGAATACGACCGCCAGCGAGCGCGCGACGGACAGCATGCCGAGGGTGACCACAAAGGACGGCATCCCGACATAGGCGACAAAGAATCCATTGACCGCGCCACAGGCCAGACCGGAGAAAAGGCCCATGGCGAAGGCGACGTACCAGGGATAGTGCCAGGTGAGGAACAGGCCGGCGACGATGACCACGAGACCCATGACGGAGCCGACCGACAGATCTATACCGCCGGTGATGATGACGATCGTCATGCCAAGTGCCATGATGCCGAAAGGTGCGAAATTGCGCGTCACATTGGCGACGTTTTCAGAGGTGCCGAAGCTCGGCTCCATCGCAGTCATCAACATAACGAGCGCAATGAGCGCGATCGTCACCCAGAAGGGCTGACTTGAAATCACACGTTGGAGAACTGTTTTTTCCTTGGTCGGAACGAAATCCGACATGACCGGCCGGCCATGTTCTTCGACTGAGCCCTGAACGCCAACTGACTCCTGAACACTATTCGCCACGGATGGCCCCCGTTATCAGTCCAGTGATTTCCTCGGGCGATGTTTTGTCGGCTGGCTTGTCGGCAACTTTCGAGCCCCGCCTGAGGACGATAATACGATCTGCCACGGCGAACACGTCAGGCATTCGGTGACTGATCAGCATGACGCCGACTCCTTGTGCTTTGAGGCGTCGGATCAGTTCGAGTACTTCCGCCACCTGGCGCACCGAGATGGCGGCCGTTGGTTCGTCCATCAGCACCAGCTTGGCATTTGAAAGCCGGGTCCGCGCGATGGCGACCGCCTGGCGCTGCCCACCCGACATCTTCCTGACGAGGTCGCGCGGCCGGGTTTCCGATTTGAGTTCCTTGAACAGCGCTGCCGAGCGATCGATCATCGCCTGCTTGTCAAGAATCCTGATCGGCCAGAAGCCTTTCTTGATCTCGCGCCCCAGAAAGACGTTCTGCGCGGCCGTCAAGTTATCGGCGAGCGCCAGGTCCTGATAAACAACTTCGATCCCTTTGGCGCGGGCCTGCACAGGCTGGTGGAAGTGGCACACCTCGCCCTCGACTACAATTTCGCCGTCGCTCGGAGGAAAATTCCCTGCCACCGTCTTGACTATCGTCGACTTGCCGGCGCCGTTATCCCCCATGAGACCAACGACTTCGCCTCGCTCCACCTGGAAGCTGACGTCGGTCAGGGCCTGGATAGCCCCGAAATTCTTGGAGACGTGGCGAACCTCAAGCACCGGCATCGCGGTCCTCCCGGGACAACATTTTGTCGGTCTTGTCCCTGGTCTATTCACAGCAGCTAATCAGCGAAACGTATTCAACACAATCATTTATTAGGTCAGGCCTCCCGGCAGTGACACGCGTCGTCTTAGGCCGTGACCTTGTAGCTGCTGCAGAACACCGAGGCGCTCGGCCGGTCCTTAAGACAATTACCAGGCGATTCTCAGGCTTGCGCCGCTTGATATCCGTTTCGGGTGAAATGAGTGGCATTTTGCGAGCGGTGCCAACGCTTCGGGTATGGAGCGCCGCAGAACACGGCTTTGCGTCATTCAAACACACGAGGACAGTGGCCAAGCCTGTCCCTAGCCTGCGTCGGCCAGAGCGCACGTCAGGAGATGAACCCCGTATTCGGGGAGGCGAGGTCAAGTGTTGAAAGTCCGCTCCTTAACGGCGCTGCACGAGAGGGATATTCGATCATGAATTTCAAAGGTTTGATCAAGCGTGCCGAGACTGTGGAAAGAGCGTTCAAGGAGCTCGAAACCGATTTGGCGGATGCGTTTAGCGAATGTCTCAACGTGGACGATCAGCCGCCGCTGAACGACGTCACTGTGCCGGATGAGACGGTATCGGATGAGAATCTCGGGGGAACGGATGACAGCTCGCAGATCGAGGCCAATGCGGACGCCTTCGAGACCGCACGACGGCTGTCCCCCCATACGCAAACCCGGCTGGCTGCCTTAAGCGCGGTCGATGGGCTCTTTCACGACGCGCAGGAGTATCTGGGGGAGATCAATGCGAAACTGTCGGAGATCGCGACCTCGCATCATCTGACGGGCGAATTTCTAAAACTGCTCCACGGCGACATTCTTCGCGCCAACGAATTGGAGCTGGCAAATACTGGCCTGACCGCGCAGCAAAGGGTGCTGTCCGAACAGCTCCACGATGCAACCAGAAAGCAGCGCGAGCGCGACAGCGCTATCGAGGCCCTGCAGCAGCACGAGGCAAGCCTGGTCGAGGACAAGGAAGCACTTCGCGGCGCGCTGGCTGCGGCAAGGCTGGAACTTGTCGTGGCAGGCAATGCGAGCGCAAAACGCGAGGCCGAGTTCGGCGAGCTTGTCAAAACACTCTCAGCCAGAGCCGTCGAGGCCAACAGACGCTCGCGCGAGAACGAAATGCTGCGGGAGAAACATGTCAGCCTGTCGATCGACCTCGACAAAGCGCTGAAACGGGAGGCCGAGGCCCGGCACAGGCTGGACGAACTCTCGACTGTCCATGCCAATGATGCCGCGCAGCTTTCGGAACTGCTGGCCGCGCTTGGCAAGAGCGAGAAAGAGGAGATGCGGCTGCAGAAATCGCTCGATATGGCGCAGGCGAAGCTATCGGAAATAACGGAAGCAGCCCGCCTCAGGGACGGTGACAGGGAAGCCGAGCTTGCACGCAGTGTCGCGGAGATGACCGGCCTGCGTTCTGAAATCGAGGACCTTCGATCGCGGCTGGAGGCCGCCTCCAACCAGAACAGCGAAGCCGCCAGCGAGATCGCCATGCTCAAGGCCCAGGCGAGCGACGCGGTGGCCGAAAGGCAAATTGTCGAGCAAAAATTGTCTGCTCTCATGAAAGAGAGCGAAAACGACAAGATGAACCTTTCCGCAATCAGCGCAAATTTTTCGCAGCTTTCTCTGCAACAGGCATCCGAACAGATACAGTTCGACGTCCAGAGGCAGGAATGCGAGGATCTGCGAGCCGAAGTCGCGTCGCTTCAAGCCCGGGTCAAGGAACTGTTGCCCTATGAGCGGCTCCACAAGGTCACCAACGCCAGACCGCGTGAAGACGGCGTGGTCGAGATCACCGCCGCGGTGGCGGAGAAGGCCCGCGCCGGCAGGCGGCGCCTCCGCCTGCGCGCTGCATCCTAGCTCAGGCGCGGCTGTCTGAATTTCGACTGGTGTGATGCGGACATCCGTCAATGGATGGCGGGTCGAGGGTGAGGCTGGCCTTCCCTGCGTCGGCCTGCAATAGTGCACGCCGGTGAAGCGGAGGGGCTGAGCATGCGGCTGTTCACAAACGGGAATCACCTCCGGTGGAGGAGGTTGGCTTTCATCGCAATCATGACGCTTTTGCCGAAGGCGGCGTCGGCCGAAACCATCCCACCCGACAGGATCGCCGCAGCTCTGTCGAAGCTCGAATTGCTTGCCGAAGGCGTCGTCGCGGATGGTAGCGTGCCCGGTCTGGCTATCGGCGTCGTGCACGGCGACGAGGTGATCTTCCTCAAGGGGTTCGGGCATCGCGAAGCCGGAAAACCGGAGATCGTCGATGCTGACACGGTCTTCCAGATTGCCTCGCTCTCCAAGCCGGTCTCCGCCACCGTCGTGGCGGCGCTGGTCAGCGACGGGATCGCTTCGTGGGATTCCAAGATCGCCGACCTCGATCCGGCTTTCCGGCTCGCTCAGCCCTATCCGACCAGCGAACTCACGGTCCGCGACCTGTTTGCGCACCGCAGCGGGCTTCCCGGCACCGCCGGCGACGACCTCGAGGACATCGGCTATGACCGCGCGGAGATCCTGCGCCGCCTGCGGTTCGTGTCGCCGTCATCCAGCTTTCGTGCGGGCTATTCCTACAGCAATTTCGGACTGACCGAGGGTGCCGTCGCGGCCGCGAAGCCGACGGGCAAATCATGGGAAGAGGTCGCCGAAGAGAAGCTCTACCGACCGCTTGGAATGGCCTCGACCAGCTCCCGTCATTCGGACTTCATCAAGCACGCCAACCGCGCCGAGCTCCACGCCAAAATCGATGGCGCGTGGACCGCCAAGGTCCAGCGCTATCCGGATGCGCAGGCGCCAGCAGGCGGCGTCAGTTCCACCGCACGCGACCTCTCGCAATGGATGCGCCTTGTGCTCGGCAACGGGGCCTACGCCGGCAAGAGACTCATTGCCGCCGATGCACTGGACCAGACACATATTCCCTTGATGGTTCGCGGCAAGAACCCCGTCTCCGGAGGCGAGGCCTTCTACGGCCTCGGCTGGAATGTCGAATTCGGCCGGCACGGACCGATCTGGGGTCATGCGGGCGCCTTCAGCGCCGGCGCCCGCAGTCTGGTGATGCTCTTTCCCGAGGAGAAGCTTGGCATCGTCGTCATCGCCAACGCCTTTCCGACAGGCGTGCCGGAGGGACTGTCCGACAGCTTCGCCGATCTCGTCTTCGACGGAACGCTGGGAAAGGATAAGGTAAAGGCTTGGAATGATATCTATGCAGGCATGTTCGGCCCGGTGATTGCGGCGGCCAAGGCTACCTATGCCGCGCCGCCCTCTCCAGCAAGTCCGGCGGCGCCGGCCAGCGCCTATGCGGGCCGTTACTTCAACGACTTCATCGGCGATGCTATTGTGTCAGGCGAAGGAGACGCTCTTGTCCTCAAGGTCGGGCCTGCCGGTGCGCGGTCCTATCCACTGAAGCATTTCAACCGCGACCTCTTCGTGACCTTCCCCGATCCCGAGATGCCGGACAGGCCTTCGGCCGTCAGCTTTGCCCTCGGCCCCGACGGCAACGCGTCGGCCATGACCGTCGAATTTCTCGACGACAATCGTCTCGGCACGCTGCAACGCGTGGGGGATTAGCCGCCGCGGGGCGGGCGATGCTTGCCGGTTCAGGATGCCGGGCCGAACTGGAGCAATTTGAAGCAATCGCCGCTTCCCGACTTCAACTGCGTCAGGAAGCCTTTCGACCGATCGATCCATTCCTGGTGCGACTTGGCATCGGCTTCGATCTCATTGGCCGGTGCAAGCTTGACGAAGCTTTTGCCATTGCTGAAAAGCCAGCACGCACGGCCGAGAAACCGCCTGCTGCGCTGGCGCAGGAGGTCGGCATCATAAAACACGTCGAGCACCTCCTGCTTGATCTTCCGCTCCTTTTCGGGATTGGCGATCGCAACCTCGATAGGCTCGCCGCCGATCGCATCCTGCAGGTCCTTGTAATCAAGGGCGATCTGGGTGGTGGCATATTTGATGTCGCTCTCGTCCCGGACGATGTTGAACCATAGCGTTGGGTTGAGCTCGTTGACGACGAACGATGCCTCGAAATCGCGCGACAGATTCAGGATATCGAACCCCTGAACATCGACGTCGCGCTCGACCAGAAGGATCTGGGAAACCTGCTTGGCGAGCGCCGTTCCGTGGGCGCTGACAGCGGCGTTGTCACCGCCGTGTTCCGGACTGACATAAGCACCACCATCATCCAGCAGCGCGTCGAATTCGCCGAGGGCCTCCACGACAGCGCTGCCGCGGGCAACACGCGCCGCCAGTTTGGCGAGAACCTGCTGGAGCTCCGCTTCGCGTTTGCGCTGGTCCTGATAATTCTGCTGGAAAAAGAAGATGAACAGGGACACGCCAATCCCGATCATGATCACGCCCAGCTGCGAAAAGATGTTGCGATAATATTCCAGCAGTTTTTCACGATGGCGTACGTCGTCACGTACGCTGTGCGCCACGCGAAGATTGACGATCAGCGAAAGGATCAGGAGCCCGGCACCGACCAGGATCAGGCCGCCGATCAGGAGGTAGCCATGCCGTGAGTTGAAGTCCATTCCTTTGCCGCGCCCCCGAAACCCCAGACAGCGCAGACTAATACCATTTCCACCTCAACACCTACGATCATCCCCACCATTCTGCCACTGTTCTTACAGCCAGGACTGCGCTCGCCATCCGCCTCGTTTCGTAGCGGTCTTCTCGCAGCGGATTCAGGCCGTGTGCTTGGAACCAATGACGGGCGAGACTGTTCAGCTATGACTTTGATACGGCGCCGACGTGCCCGGCCGGCTGGGCATGCGGCGATCTTGAGGAGTTCTCATCATGAAGATTTCGTCCAGATTTCGTTCAGTCGCGGTTGCCGTCATAACTGCGGCGGCAGTTAGCTTTACCAGCGTCGCACATGCCGACAGCGGTACGATCCGCTTCGCCATCTACAAGGCGGCCTTCTTCATCGGCGGCGCCGGAGGCGAGGGCACACTGACCTTCCATGGTCGCCGGTATCCCATCTCGGTCGGCGGCATCTCGGGCGGCCTCGCCTTCGGTGCCTCCAAGACCTATTTCAAAGGTACCGTGCGCCACATACGGCGCGCCCGGGATGTGACGGGGGTTTACGGCGCAGCGGGCGGTGGCGGCGCGCTCGGCAAAGGAGCCCAGGTGATCGTCATGACCAATGACAAGGGTGCCCAACTCGAACTCACAGGCAGGCAGGTAGGCCTGCAAGTCAATGCCGATCTCAGCGGTATGAGCATCTCGCTGAAATAAGAACAGTCACTGCATTCGTTATTCCTTGGATGGGCCGGATTTGGCCGCTCCAAACCGAAGCCCATCCATCAGCAGCGACACCAATCGGCGCGAGCGGTCGCGCCAGTCCTTGGTGTCCGGGGCCGAATAGATGCCGCCCAGCGCATGCAGCACATCGGAGGCATCGACGTCGCTGCGGATCGAGCCGTCGGCGACCGCGGCATCGATCAGCCGCCGCAAGGCGAGCGTCACCCTGCCCGAAACGTCGGAGAACAGGGTGGAGTTGGTCGTGAGCAGGATGCGCAGGCTTGTCGACAGCCCGCGCTTGGTGGCGATGTAGTCGACGAAGCGCTGCATCCATTGTTCAAGCGCCACGTCGGGCGCATGATCGTGGGCGAGTTCGTCGGCCGCCTGGCACAGCCCTTCCACTTCGCGCCGATAAACCACCTCGACCAGATGCTCGCGGGTTGGGAAATGCCGGTAGAGCGTGCCGATGCCGACGCCGGCCTGGCGCGCAATCTCCTCCAGCGAGGCGTCGACGCCATGCGCGGCAAAGGCCTTCGCCGCGACCTCGACCAGCGCGTCGCGATTGCGCTGCGCGTCGGCGCGCAGCGGTTTTGCAACGGCGGTTTCGGTTTTGTCTCCAGAAATGACGGGCGGCTCCGCGGCCAATTTCTTCTCCAGTGCTGATCCGAAGCATAACCGGATAGGCAGGCCCCGTCTCAAGAACGCAGACTCTTCCACCTTCGTTACGTCTCAGACAAATATAATCGCAAGTAACTATAATCACAGGATCGAGTTTGGGCCGGCGTTCCGGCAGGCGAGGCATCTTGCCCGCCTCTGGTGCATGGCCGGTGGATGACGACGGAGGATATTTCCTCGCGGCCCGCACTCCTCATCTGTTCGGCCGATGCCGTGGGGCAAAAATGAGCCCACGTTGAGCGCGATCCCCTCAGGATCATTGGACTGTCCTGCCCCTACAGACAGTCCAGAGAGCACCACCGGCTTGGGCCGGTGGTGCTTTTTTGTCTCCCGGCATGACGGCTGGCTGCCCGCCCCCAATTTTCTCCAATCTCGATCAATTTCGATCCGGGGCTTGAACAGGGCGGAGCACGCTCCTAGTTAATAAACGGAGGCGCCTCCGATTTGTGGAGCGCCTTTATCATGTAATCACGGGATCGGGTATGTCACGTCTTTCGACCTCGCAAGCCGCGGCCCTCCCGGAGGTCGCATCAAGTCAAGCGGACCCCCGCTGCCCTGCCGGGCATCTCCCCGCAAGGGGAGGTTAGCCTCACCTAGCCATAAGCTGACCTTGCCGCTCGCCGGCCGGGCGCCAGATCATCCCCTCCCGCGTCAAGCAACTGGAGCCAGACGCCCCATGACAAGCAAAACCCGAACTCCAATCCAACTTCAAATCAACGGACATCGACATGAGCTCGAGGCCGAGCCGCGTGTTACCCTGCTCGACGCCTTGCGCGATCATCTCGGCCTGACCGGCACCAAGAAGGGCTGCGACCAGGGCCAGTGCGGCGCCTGCACGGTCCATATCGACGGCCAGCGCGTGCTGGCCTGCCTGACTCTTGCCGCGCAGGCCGAAGGACGTGCCATCACCACCATCGAAGGGCTTGCCGGGGAGGATGGCGCGCTACATGCGGTGCAGGCCGCCTTCCTCGAACAGGATGCCTTCCAGTGCGGCTATTGCACGCCGGGCCAGATCATGTCGGCGGTCGCCTGCATTCGCGAAGGCCATGCCGGCTCCGATGAGGAGATCCGCGAATACATGGCCGGCAATCTCTGCCGTTGCGGCGCATATCCGCATATCGTCGCCGCCGTGCGCCAGGCAGCCGTGGAGGCCACATCATGAGGGACTTTTCGTATCTCCGTGCCGGCTCGGTCGACGCAGCGCGTGAGGCAGCAGCACTGCCGGGCGCCATGCTGCTCGCCGGCGGCACGACGCTTGTCGATCTCGCCAAATGCGGCGTTGCCGAACCCGAGACCGTGGTCGACATCACCCATCTCACCGGACTGGACACGATCGTGATCGATGACCGGGGCGCCATGGTCGGGGCGCTGGCCAGGATGAGCACCGTGGCCGACCATGCCGGCATCAAGAGCGGGTTCCCTGCCGTCTCAGAGGCGCTGTGGCAGGCGGCATCGGCGCAGCTGCGCAACATGGCGACGATCGGCGGCAATTTGATGCAGCGTACACGCTGCCCCTATTTCCGCGATCCGTCGAATTTCCCCGCCTGCAACAAGCGCTCGCCCGGCAGCGGCTGCTCGGCGATCGGCGGCGTCACCCGCAGCCATGCCGTGCTCGGCACCAGCGAGGCCTGCATCGCCACCTATCCCGGCGACTTGGCGGTTGCACTCGTCGCTTTCGACGCAATCGTCCATCTCGGTGACCGCCAAATCGCCGTCGATAACTTTTTTCTGCTGCCGGGCAGCACGCCCGACAACGAACATGCGATCGAGCCGGGCGAGGTGATCACCGCGATCGGCATTCCCGCTTCGGCCGCCGCCCGCCGCTCGACCTATCTGAAAGTCCGCGACCGGCAATCCTATGAATTTGCCGCCGCAAGTGCCGCCGTCGGTGTCGAATTCGAGGCGGACGGCCGCACGATCCGCGACCTGCGCGTGGCGCTTGGCGGCGTCGCCACAAAACCGTGGCGGGCGCGTGCCGTGGAAGAGGCGCTGAAAGGCAAAGTGCTTGAGCCGGAGGTCGTCAGGCAAGCCAGCCTGCTCGCCGTCGAGGGCGCCGTCGACCATGGCGCCAACCACTACAAGATCCAACTGGCGCCGCGCGTCGTCGCCCGCGCCATCCTAAAAATGGGAGAAACGGCATGACCGTTCACGAGTTGAGAGCAAGACCCGGCGATACCAAACACGGCGACGCTTCGGACGGTGCCGTCCTCGCCGATCAGGTCGGCGGCCGGCTGTCGCGCGTCGACGGCCCGGCCAAGATCACCGGTGCCGCCAAATACGCCGTCGAGCAGCGGCTCGAGGGGCTTACCCATGCGGTGCTGGTCGAGAGCACCATTGCCGCCGGCCGGGTGCGTTCGATCGACACGGCCGCGGCCGAAGCGTCGCCCGGCGTGCTGCTGGTGCTGACGCCTGACAATATCCTGCCGCTGAGAACCGCAACGGACTGGCTGGGCACGCCGCCGCCGGATGTCGCCTATTGCCCGCTGGCGCGCGACATCACCTTCAGCGGCCAGCATGTCGCGGCGGTGGTGGCCGAGAGTTTCGAGCAGGCGGCAGCGGCCGCGGCGCTGGTCAAGATCGCCTATGACGAGGCGCCCGCGATCGTCGACCTCAGCGATCCGAAGGCCGGCGACGGCATCCCGGTCGACGCCATGACCAAGGAATGGGGCGAGGCGGAGACAGCGTTCGCCTCGGCTCCGGTCAGGATCTGCAACGCTTACAACACGCCGCGCGAATACCAGGCGCCGATGGAGCTGCATGGCCTGATCGCAAAGTGGCAGGGCGACCAGCTGACGGTCTGGGAGCCAAGTCAATGGGTCGACGGCATGGCGCGGACCTATGCCGAATGGTTTGGCGTGCCGTTCGAGAATGTGCGCCTTGTCTCGCCCTATATTGGCGGCGGCTTCGGCTCCAAAGCGTTTGCCTATGGCTACGGCGCTGTAGCGGCAGTCGCCGCGAAAATGCTGAGACGGCCGGTGAAGCTAGCGGTCACCAGGCCGCAGACCTTCACCGCCTATGGCGGACGGGCGGCGACGCGCCAGACGGTAGCGCTCGGCGCCGATCGCGACGGCAAAATCCAGTCGATCGTGCATCGCGGCGTCAACGAGACCTCTGTCGACGGCATGTGGGTCGAGCCGCTCGGCTCGGTCACCTCGGTCATGTACGCGACGCCGAATTTCTCGTCGCGGCAGAACGTCGTGCGGGTCAACACGGTGGTGCCGGGGCATTGCGCGCGCCGGGCGAGAACCCGAGCGCTTTCGGCATCGAAAGCGCCATCGACGAGCTCGCCTATGAGGTCGGTATCGATCCGCTGGAAATCCGGGTTAGGAACTATGCCGAGCAGGACCCGCATGCGAAGAAGCCGTGGTCGACACGGCAGCTGCGTGAGGCGTTCGCCGCCGGCGCCGAAGCCTTTGGCTGGTCGAAGCGCAGCCCCGAGCCGCGTTCGATGCGCGACGGCAACCAGCTGATCGGCTGGGGTGTCGCGGCAGGCACCTACCCGGTGCGGCGCGCCTATGGCGAAGCGGTCGTGCGCATTCTCGCCGGCGGTTCGGTCGAGGTCGAAAGCTCATCGATCGACATGGGGCAGGGCACCTACACGATCCTGGCGCAGACCGCCGCCGAGGTGGTGGGCGTGCCGGCGGAAAACGTCGTCGTCAAGCTTGGCGATTCCCGCTATGCCCGTGCCGGCGTCACCGGCGGTTCGCGGCTGGCTGGGGTGATGACCGGCGCCGTCCACAAGGCGGCGAGTGCCGCGCTCGACCAACTGATCGGGCTCGCCATCAGCGATCCGGCTTCGCCGTTCCATGCGCTGCAGGCCAACACGCTCGTCGTCGCCGATGGCCGCATCGCTTCACCGCGCGGCAACGGCCCTGAAGTTTCCGTCGCCGAACTGCTCAGGAGCGTCGGGCGCGAGCATATCGAGGCGAAGGGGCGACACCATGCCGGCCAATTCGACGGTCGAGGACCGCTACAAGAACTACACCACCATAGCCATGGCGCTGCCACACACCGAGGGCGACTATTCCCGCTACAGCTGGTGCGCGCATTTCATCGAGGTGCGCGTCGACGAGGATTTCGGCACGGTCAGGGTGTCGCGCGTGGTGTCGGCGCTGGATTCGGGCCGGCTCTACAACCCCAAGCTCGCCGAAAGCCAGTGGAAGGGCGGTATCATCATGGGCATCGGCCAGGCGCTGCTCGAGGAAGGCATCGTCGACCGCCGGCATGGGCGCATCGTCAACAACAATCTCGCCGACTATCTCATCGCCACGAATGCCGACATTCCCGATATCGAGGTGATCTCGGTCGGTATTCCCGATCCGCACTCCTCGGTGCTTGGCGGCAAGGGGGTCGGCGAACTGGGCATTGTTGGCGTGGCGCCGGCGATCGCCAACGCGGTGTTCCACGCCACCGGGAAAAGGGTGCGGGACCTGCCGATCACGCTGGAGAAGCTGATTTAAGAGCAGACGGCGAAGCTGCCAATCTCCCCCACGAGGGGGGAGATCGGCAGCTTCAGCGACGGCGCCTTCTCCAGGCTCACCACGACAGGCTGAACGCAAGCTTGCCGAAATGGCGGCCGCCAGCTGCCATATGGGCGTAGGCCTCGGTCGCCTGGTGCTGGCTGTAGACCGTGTCGATGACCGGATCGATATGGGCGGCGCCGATGGCGCGCGCCGCGTCGCGCAGGTCGGATACCGAACCGGTGTTGTTGCCCACCACCTTGAGTGCCTTGATGATGATAGGCAGCAGGTTCGTGGTGGCCTCGGCGCCGGTGACGAAGCCGATGGCGAACACCGTGCCGCCAGGCGCCGCGGCATTGATGGAGCGGGCGAAGGTGGCAGAGCCGCCGGTTTCGACGATCAGATCGGCGCCGAGGCCGTCGGTCAACTCGAGCACCTTGGCGTCCCAGTCCGGCGTCTCACGATAATTGATGAGGTGATCAGCACCCAAAGCCTTGGCGCGGGCCAGCTTTTCGTCCGACGACGAGGTGATGATGACCGTCGCGCCGGCTGCCTTGGCCAACTGCAGGGTCAGGATCGAGACACCGCCGGTACCGAGCAGGACGACGACCGACCCTGGCCCGGCATCGGCGACGCGAAGCGCATTCCACGCGGTGGTGCCGGCGATCGGCAGCGTCGCTGCCGCTTCGAAGGAAAGATGCGCCGGCATCGGCACGACGGCATTGGCCGGCAGCGCGACATACTCGGCGAGCGAGCCGGGCAGCGTCAGGCCGCGCATCTCTCTGGTCTCGTAAGGCCGAGGACGGCCGCCGATCCAGCGCGGTTTTGCGTGGGCGATGACGCGGTCGTTGATGGCGACCCTCGACACGCCCTCGCCGATGCCGACGATCTCGCCGGCGCCGTCGACGACGGGAATGAGCGGAAAGCTCGGACCTGGATAGTTGCCGCTCGCTATCGCGACATCGACAAAATTGAGGCTTGCGGCGCGCAGGCGGATCAGCACTTCGCCGCGCTGCGGTTCAGGCGTGGGAACGGTGGCCGCGCGAAACGCGTCCAGTCTGGGGGCAGTCAGTTCGATCGCTTTCATGTCTCACTCCGGTTGATGGCCGATTGACTGGCCGGGATTGAGTGAAACTAGCTGCTGCGCTATTGGTATATAATCCTTGGCTTCTACATTTGAGCTCTGCGCCTGATGCAGCAATCGTACGAACCGGCAGCATTGGCCGAAATGGCCGCCTTCGCGGCAATCGCCGAAGCACGCTCCTTCACCAAGGCGGCGGCTCGCATCGGCCGCGACGCGACGATCCTGTCGCGGCGCCTTGCCTCGCTGGAAGAGCGGTTGGGCGTGCGCCTGCTGCACCGGACGACGCGAAGCGTGTCGCTGACCGAGGCGGGTTCGGAATTTCTCGTCCGCGTCCGCGCCATTCTGGCCGCGGTCGACGAAGCCGAGGCTGCCGCGTCGGCGCATGCCGGCGGCGGGCCGCGCGGCGTGCTGCGGCTGGCGCTGCCCGGCTCGTTCGGGCGCATGTGGATCGCCCCGCTGCTGCCGCAGTTTCTCGCCGAATTTCCCGACGTTCGTATCGAGGCCGAGTTCTCCAACCGCTTCGCCGATCTCGTCGCCGAGAATTTCGATGTCGCCGTGCGTCTCGGCGCACTGGACGATTCGCGGCTGGTGGCGCGCAAGGTCGCGACACGGCGGCGGCTGCTGTGCGCCGCACCGTCCTACCTCGCCCGCCGGGGCACGCCGACCGAACCTGAAGCGCTGCTGGAACACAGCTGTCTCGGCTTCTCAGGCTTCCAGACCTTTCCGGCCTGGGAGATGACCGACAGTTCGGGCCGGCGCGTCAGTATCGAGGTTTCCGGCCCGCTGGTCACCGATGATGCCGAGGTGTTGGTCGAAGCCGCCGTGCAAGGCGTCGGGCTGATGATGAGCACGGATTGGCTGGTCGGACGCGAGCTCGCTGACGGCCGGCTGGTGCCAGTGTTGGAGGACTGGACGCTTGCCGATGAGGGCGCCGTCTATGTCGCCATGCCTTCGGCCAAGGGGCAAGCCGCCAAGACACGTGCCTTCGCCGACTGGATCGGCAAACGCTTTGCGCCGGTCCCGCCGTGGCGGAGGTGAGGGTGCTGATCTCCCTCCTCGAGGCGGGAGATTACGCGCTCAGCCGCCTCCGCCTCCACCCTGCTTGATGAAATGACCGAGCAGATCCATCGGCACCGGAAACACGACCGTCGACGAGCGCTCACCGGCGATGTCATGGAGAGCCTCGAAATAGCGCAGCTGCATGGCCTGCGGTGTCTCGGCCAGCATCTTGCCGGCCTCGACGAGTTTTGCCGCCGCCTGCTGTTCGCCGTCGGCATTGATCACTTTGGCACGCCGCAGCCGTTCGGCCTCGGCCTGCTTGGCGATGGCGCGGACCATATTCTCGTTGAGGTCGACATGCTTGATCTCGACATCGGAGACCTTGATGCCCCAGGCATCGGTTCGCTGATCGAGGATCTCCTGGATGTCGCTGTTAAGCTTGTCACGTTCGGCCAGCATTTCATCGAGCTCATGCTTGCCGAGCACCGAGCGCAACGTGGTCTGTGCCAGCTGGTTGGTGGCGGTCATGAAGTCTTCGACCTGGATCACCGCCCGCTCAGCGTCGACGATACGAAAATACAGCACCGCGTTCACCTTCACGGAGACGTTGTCGCGCGAGATCACGTCCTGCGGCGGCACGTCCTGGACCACCACTCGCAGGTCGACCTTCACCATCTGCTGCACGAAGGGGATGAGGATGATAAGGCCGGGGCCCTTGACCCCGGTGAAGCGGCCGAGTGTGAAGACCACGCCGCGCTCATATTCCCGCAGGATGCGAATGGCCGCGGATAGGAACATGACCACGACGAGTGCTGCTGCCAGATAGGCCACATAACCGATGATCATTGCCTTACTCCATCGCTTCTCGCATTGCGGCGCCGTATCGTCAGCACAAGATCCCTGACATCGGCCACCTCGACGCTGTCGCCCACTGCAAGCGGTTCGTCGGCTTTTGCCCGCCAGCGCTCGCCCCGGGCGAGCACGTGGCCCTCGCTGCCCTGCCAGTCGAGGACCTCCGCCGGCAGACCCTGCATGGCCTGTGCGCCAACACGCGGAACGTTCTTGCGGGCCGCCCACAGATAGCTGCCGGTCAACAGTGCCAGGCCGAGCGTCAGGACGGCGGCGGTGCCGATAACGGCCCACGACATCTCGAAGCCGGGCCCCTCGATCCTGAGCAACATGGCAGCACCCAGCAGAAACGCAGCCACGCCTCCCAGCCCAAGGACCACAGTCGGGTTCAAGGCTTCGACGACCAGGAAGATGATGCCAAGCAGCATCAAGGCCAGGCCGGCATAGCTGATCGGCAGGAGATTGAGCGCATAGAGCCCGAGCAGCAGGCAAATCGTGCCGATCACGCCGGGCGCGACCGCGCCCGGGCTCGTGAACTCGAAGACGAGGCCATAGACGCCGACCAGCATCAGGATGACGGCGATGTTGGGGTCTGTGATGACGGCGAGAAGCCGTATGAGCCAGCCTGGCTCGAGCGTTTCGACCGGCAGCCCTTTCGTCGCCAATGCCTCTTTTTTGCCGGCGACCTCGACGGTCCGGCCGTCGGCCAGTTGAAGCAGTTCGGTGGTGTCGCGGGCGACGAAGTCGATGACATGCTGCTGCAGCGCCGCGCCGGCCGACAGGCTGGCCGCCTCGCGCACGGCCTTTTCTCCCCATTCGGCATTGCGCCCGCGCAATTCAGCCAGGCTGCGGATCAGGGCAACGGCATCGTTCGTCGCCTTGGCGATCATCGCATCGCCCGCGGGGGCGTTCTTCTTGTCCTTGTCCCCCTCGGGGCCATCGTTCTTGCCACCGGGAAACGATGGCAGCGGCCCGCCCATCTCGATCGGCGTTGCCGCGCCCAGATTGGTGCCGGGCGCCATCGCCGCCAGATGGGTGGCGTAGAGAATATAGGTTCCGGCGCTCGCCGCATGCCCGCCGGCGGGCGCCACATAGCCAATGACTGGAACCGGCGAGGCGAGGATGCCGGCGATCATCTCGCGCATGCTGGTGACCAGCCCGCCGGGCGTGTCCATCTGCAGGATGAGAGCCTCGACGTTTCGGTCCGCGGCCACCCCCAGCGCTTCCTCGAGCTGCCTGGCACTCGCCGGACCGATGGCGCCGTCGATCTCGACGCGCAACGCAATTTTCTCCCGGCCATTCGCCTCTCCGGTTGCGGAAGAGGGACAAACGGCCGCAACAGCCACGAAAGCCGCGGCAAGCAAGACCGCACGCGCGAGTTTCACGCTCAAAGCTCCACACCTAGGATATGGGCTGGATTTTGCCGAAATCCATGACGCTTCGCGGCGGGTGACGCATCGCACGGTCCGGCTGGGCGTCGGCCTGCTCAGCGGCGGCTACGGCACCGAGAAGCTCCGCCAATCGGGCACGTTCCGCGGCTGTGCAGACCCGACGACACGTTGCACCATATAGACGAGGTCGGCGCCGCACCCGACGGCGGCGGGGCCGCCGCTAAGTCCAGTCGATTTCCCCGCGATCGGTCCTTGTCGTTATCGCTCCGGCCGGCAGCCGATCACAAAACGCGACGACGTTCAGGCAGTCATATCGCGCGCTGGGTACGATCAGACCGTCATAATCGAGGAAATGCGCGGCCTCGCCGATGTCTTGCGATCTCGGATATTCGGCGTGCTTTTCCTGATACGAAAGCTGGCCGTAGCGCGAGGTGTCGAGGCCAAGGGTCTGCAAGGCGGCCAGGTCGAGCAATCTGAGCGTCCTGTCCAAGGCAAGATCGATCTCGAAGAGATTGTATCTGACACGTGAAGGGACCACTGGCTGCCCCCGCGTCAGGTGGAATCTCATCTCGCTCAAGGCACCTTCGCGCTCTTGCGAGGCGTAGAGCACGTCGAATGTTCCATCGTCCCAACGGCCACCGGAGCTCGAGCACTGGATCGGGCTGCGGCCCTGGCGCACGACACGCCAAACCGTTCCGGAGTATTCGACAGGAACTATTGCCTCGACAGCGTCGATGAGCCGGCTATCGCGCCGTTTCCGCCCGGCGATCGCCAACTACAGAAAGACCTCGTTCTCAAGCCGATCGATGACTTTGAGCACGTCGAGAGCACGGTCGTCGTGAATGAGATCTATCGCCCTTTCACCGTTCAATTGCGGGTGGCGAGCGTAAAGCCAGGTGCGGATATCGCTTGGCTCGTAGAATTCCTGCAGTCGGCCGACGATATAGTGCAGATCCGATAGAATGAGCTCGCTGCGCGGCTGGGGCTTGATGTTGCCGGCCTTCCACCTCGAAACCGTGGCCTTGGACACATCGGTGATGTTTGCAATATCGGTTCCCTTGAGACCGCCAAACGTGCCCAATTCGTCCAGGAATCTGGGAACCGCCCGCAACGCCGTGGCCATATTTTCTCTCCGGCTTCCAAGCCAGCTTGGCCCATGCGTGTCAGCCTGACACTTTGACTGCATCGGCGCATTTCAGTTTCACAAATGGAAAATATGAAACAGAGATGCAAATGTCAATTGCCGCTTCGGTTCGAGGGGTCTCCAGTGCCTGGTCGCTCAGGCCCGAAGCAGCGCCAGCTCTTCGGCAGTCAGATGGCGTACCTTGCCCTTGGCAAGGTCGCCGAGTTGCAGAGATCCGATCGCGATCCGTACCAGGCGCAGCACCTCGATATCGTGGGCGGCGAGCAGCCGGCGGATATGGCGGTTGCGGCCCTCGTCGAGCACGATTTCCAGCCAGGCGGTGCTGGTGCCGCCGCGCAGCAACTCGATCGAACGGGTCGTCAGCAATTCGCCGTCGACTGTCGCGCCGGCGCGCAACCTCGCCAGCATGGCCTCGTCGGGCAGGGCGCCGATCTGCACGTGATAAGTCTTGGCGACATGTGAGGCGGGGTCGAGCAGGCGCTGCGCGAGGCGCGTGTCGTTGGTCATCAACAGCAGGCCTTCGCTGGCCTTGTCGAGGCGGCCGACGGGCGAGACGAAAGTCAGGTCGAGCCCGGCCAGGCAATCATAGACGGTGCCGCGGTCCTGCGGGTCGTCACGCGTGGTGACCAGCCCGCGCGGCTTGTTGAGCATCAGATAGACCTTGCGCTCGGCGGCGACACGGCGGCCGTCGACCTCGATGCGGTCGCGGCCGGGATCGACGCGCATCGAGCCGTTGCGCACGATCTTGCCGGCGACCCGCACGCGGCCCTCGGCAACCAGAAGCTCGGCCTGCTTGCGCGAGCACAGGCCAAGCTTCGACAGCGCGCGACAGAGGCTGACGCCGGGAGGTTGGGTCCCGGGGGCAGGGCGCTGCCGGGCAATGTTCGGTCGCGGCGACATGGCGTTGGTTCTCGTTACGCGTTTCCAGTATAACCGGCTGCCGGCTGTGTCCACGCAAGGACTGGAATGTCGCCTCGGATGCATGCGGCCCTGTTAGATGAGCCTTGCCAGCCTTGCGGCGTCGCGTATGGCCAGCACGGCATCCGGATTGGTCACGGGATAGGCAGCGATGAAGCGTTCGACCGAAAATTCGGGGACTTCGGCTTTCAAACGGGCGGCAAACCTGGCCGCTTCGCCGGCCTCACCCGTGGCCGCATGCGCGAGCGCCAGAAACATCAGCACGTCCGGCGACTCCGGCGAACTCCGGCGGAGCGCTGCAATAGCTTGCCGGTGTCTGCCGGCGGCGAACAGAATGCGGCCCTGCATGCCGAAATACCAGGGCGGGGCCAGTGGGTTAAGCCGCATGGCACGCTCGATGAGCGGAATTGCCTCGGCCGGATCGCCAACGACAAACGCCTTGCTGCCGGCAAGTAGCGGCAATATGCCGGCATGATTGAAGCCGTATTCGAGAGCGCGCCGGTGGGCGCTCTCCGCTCCTTCGAGATCGCCAAGGCATGCTCTGAGGTTGCCAAGGCACGCGTGGGCGCAACTGTCCGTCGGGTCGAGGCGCAGTGCGTTTTCGGCCGCCGTCCGCCAGTTCTCGATCGAGGTCAGCACGTCGTCGCCAAAGCCGTTGCAGGCCTCGATCGAATACGCATAGGCGAGTTCGGCCCAGCAGTTGGCGAAAGTGGGGTCAAGCTCCAGCGCTCGTAAAAACAGACGGATCGCCGCCGCATTGCCCGCGCGGCTGAACGTCGTGTGCTGTTCTACACCGAGCAGATAGCAATCATAGGCGCGCAGGCTGGCCGGCGGCTTGCGGCGAACCGCGTTGCGGCCGACGGTGGCGAGGGTTCCGTAACTGCCGGCGAACACATTGATGATGCTTTCGGTCAGGCTGTCCTGCAGCTCGAAAATGTCCTCGACAGGCCGGTCGTAGCGCTCCCTCCACAGGCTGACGCCGTTACGAGCATCGGCAAGCTCTATCGTCAAGCGAACCCTCTGGTCGTCGGCGCGCAACCGGCCCGAAACTATATAGGTGACGCCGAGCGTCTTCCCGTCCGCGGCAAAATCGGCCGGCTTGCTGCCCAGTGATTTCATCGTGTGAAAGGCTATGACAGGCAAGCCTGCGTAGCGCGCCAGGTCGATGGTGATGTCCGACGACAGGCCATCGGCAAAGCGACGCCATCGCTCTTCGGAATTGAGGCATTCAATCGGGAATATGGCAAGCGCTGGCGGGGCTTCGGACAAAGGCATAAGCGCTTCCTGCGACGCGCGCGGGATACCGCTAAAGTAGGTCGCAAGCCCGATCTTGGTCCGTACGCCAAGCTTTTCGTAGATGCTCGCAAGGTGAGTGCGAACTGTGGTCGGGGCAATGAAAAGCGCCTTGCCGATTTCACGGTAAGTCATACCGGACGCGAATTTTTCCGCAACCGCGCGCTCGCGAACCGACAAGGCATCGAGCGCCTGCGCTTTCGAAGCGTCGTTGAGCATCATGCCGGAACCCCGTCCCCAGCGGAAGAATACTACAAATGCAGGAGGTCGAATACTGCATCTGCCCGATGCCGCCGCTGACGCACAAACTGCAAGGTCGCCCGCAGCAACAGCTGTAGTCAGGGGAGGGCTTCCATGCGTACCGTTTCGGTCGTTATTGCATGCACGATTTTGAGTTCTTCTGCGGCCCCGTCGCCGTCGTTCGCAAGAGGATGCAGGCAGGTGCTGGAATCGGATGTGAAAATCACGAGCATGCGACTCTACGCCGACATCCTGGCCAATGCCGCCCGCAACGGCTGGAACTACACGCCTGAATCGATCGTCAGCGGCTCAAAGCGGCATTTCGAGGAGATGAAGCTCCAGTTGAACAACGCCGGCTATGAGATCGTGCCCGTCGGCGTCCGCCTGTATTGCAAACGGTCCGACAAGCTCGCCGCCCGCTAGCAACCAGCGATCCGCCCCTTTGCGGCGCAAGCTTTCGGCAATGTTGAGCAGAAGACCGCGCCGGATCGATCTTGATCCGCTCAGCGCCGTGCGCTTTCAACGCGCCCAGGAACCTTCCCGATGCTGCCGCCCGACACCGGGCGACACCTCAGGTAAACGCGCCGGGTACACACCCGGGCAGCAGACCATCCCAGTGCCCACCGGACGTCCTAACTCATGAGGGGGATTTTATGGGGCTCGAAGACGACCATGCGCCACTCCGCCTGGACCACGCGTTGTACCACTTGGACGGCACGCCAGCCGGCCGTTAGCCCTCCGCTCCGCGCCTGAGCATCTCGATGATGGTTGAATCCAAAATCACCACAGTTCGGTGCTCGTCGAGCGAGCTTTCAGCAGCCTGGTTCCGCAGCCTAAGTATGTTCAACTTGGGAAGCTGCCGACATCAATTCCTCGGGATTCGGCGCTCTGAAGGTGTTAAGGCCATCCTCCAGAACTTCAGTGAAGTTCCAGCGTACGATGCCCGCCCGGTCGATTAGGAACTGACCGACAAGCTGCGCCTGGCTGGAAGCCATCGCCTGCTGATCGACTTCCGTAATCTCATAACCTTCCTTCTTGTTAAGAAATTCATTCATTGCCATGACGTCCATAGGCTCGGGCAACTCGCCCGGGAGATGGAACGGTATCGCCATGACCGTTTCCATCCCGACCTCGCGCAAGCCGAAGGCACGGTGCGAGGCCCGCTCCGGGTCGGATGCAGCGAGAAGATCGGGTGCCGGGTGGTAACGGAAATAGAGCCGCGCCCGCTCGACTGGCGTATTGACCACCGCCAGGCATTCGACGCCTTTCTCACGCAGGGCCGGCTTAAGTTGCGCCATCGCCGCGACATGGCGCCGGCAGAACGGACAGTGCAGGCCTCGGAACAAACCGATCAACAACGGGCTACGGCCTCGAAAATCATCGAGCGCGATCTTGCCTTCGCGTGAGATCGCATTGAGCACAACATTCGGTGCCCGGTCGCCCGGCTGCAGCGGGCGGTCGATACTACTCGTGGACATGGACAACCTCCTCGCCCTGGGTCAGTCAGGGAAAGCAGCACACCCAGCGTTTCGGAGGCGATCAAGTTGCCGGGGGCGAAAGCTTCCTGTGCCAAGGCAATAGCTTTCGACCTCTGCCATATTGCCGAGGTCGAGATTTCGCGCGTTGCAAGCGCATCATAACACGAAAAATTCATCTGCGGGTCGCCCGTTTCGCGAGCCGTCTCGAGCGCCGCGGAACAGTGGGTCGTCTCATCCGTGGGGGCGACCCAGCGGCGAAGTCGATTTATCCTCCAGATGGGCGTCCCTGGTCGACTTGAGCCCTTACGCTTTTTAGAAGCGCAACAAATGGCGCGACTGCGCGCATTGCGTGGTCCACTTCATCGGGCGCGGCGCAAGTCGGTAACCTTCCGAACTGAATCCTGGGAGGCGGCTCCACGTTAGACGTTGCAATTTCGCAGGCCCGCATCGGGCGCTGCGGCTGTGGAGGGCGGCATAGGAGAAGCACCATGCGCAGTTGGAACACGGGCCACATCGTCGGTCAGAAGCCTCCGCCCAAGGCACGAGAGGTCTGGAGCATCCGAACGCGACTGCAGTATCAGGTGCGGAACGCGATCTTGCGCTGTTCGATCTTGCCATCGACAGCAAGCTGCGGGGTTGCGACCTGGTCACGATCACCGTCGGAGACGTCGCCCTTTCCGGCAGCGTGCGTGATCAGGCGGGGATCGTGCAGAAGACAGGGAGCGGCGCTTTCACAAAGCGTCGCTCCGTGAGCCGATTACAGACAACCAGACGGGTATCCTGGACATCCGCTCTTGCCCACATAACCAACAGATCATTCGGCAGGCACAGTCGTTCGGTCTGGTGCGCCTTCGCGGTATTCGCTCCAGGCCTGCCGCAGGATTCGCACCGATGAGGTTAGAAAGATACCGGCCATAAGTGCGGCGACGGCCAGATCCGGCCATGCGCTTGACGTACTCCAGACGCCGAGAGCTGCGGCGATCACCACCATGTTGCCGATCGCGTCGTTGCGCGAGCACAGCCAAACCGATCGGACATTCGCGTCACCATCCTTGTAGGGCATCAGAAAACCAACGGAAGCAAGATTGGCGGCAAGGGCCAGAAAGCCGAAGATGCCCATGACTTCCGCGCTGGGTACGCCGAGGATCAGCGTCTGATAGACGGTCGAGCCGAAAACCCAAAGCGCCATCAGGCTGAGCGACAGACCCTTGAGCAGCGCAGCCGTTGCGCGCGTCCTCAAGCTCGCGCCGATGACCGCGAGGCTCAGCCCATAGGTGAGGGTGTCGGCGAGGAAATCCAGCGCGTCGGCCTTCAGCGCCTGAGAATCGGCAAGTGAGCCCGCAGTCATTTCGGTCAGGAACATGGCCGCATTAATAGCGATGACCGTCCGCAGCACACGCTTGTAGCGCGGGTTCATGCCGTCAAAGACCGGCACGCCGCCCGAACAGCATGAGGCTTCCGCTGCACGATCATGCGAATGACCGTGCAGCTTAGCCGGCAGAACCAGCGGCGGTCCCGCACAGCTTTTGGTTTTATGATCGCAGCAAGCTTCAGACATGGGTGACTCCTCAATGAAGACACTGTAGGATCTCTAGTGGCTAGAGGTTCAAGAGGCTTTTTATGGATTTGTCGATCGGTGAATTGTCTCGTCGCGCGGAGGTGAAAATACCGACGATCCGCTACTACGAGCAAATTGGCCTGTTGCCCGAAACGGGTCGAACCGAAGGAAAGCAGCGACGCTATGGAAGGAGGGCAGTAGCGCGGCTTGCCTTCATCCGGCACGCGCGAGAACTCGGCTTCGAGGTTGATGCGATCCGTACGCTGCTTTCGCTGCAGGATGATCCGGATCAATCATGCGCCCGCGCCGACGAGATCGCGAAGGCGCGGCTGGTCGAGGTGGAGAAGCGCATCGCCAGTCTCACCGCTCTGCGCAGGGAATTGCGGAAGATGGTCGAGGAATGCGCCTGCGGGCGGGTCGGCGAGTGTCGCGTGATCGAAACGCTCGCCGACCGAACGCATGCGCATGGGAAGTTGGCGGCAAGTTGATCGGAGAGGTGAGGGCAGCGTTCGCGGGCGGGCGGCAACCGGCGCACCTTCACAGAATGTCAACCCCGAATCGAAGCATTCAGTGTCAGCTAGAAGCGATAACGCACTCCGACTTGCGCGAGCACAGGCCAAGTTAGACAGCGCGCGGCAGGCTGACACCGGGAGGCTGGGTCCGGGGGGCAGGGCGTTGCCGGGCAATGTTCGGTCGTGGCGACATGGCGTTGCCTGTGGATTCTTGTATACGAGCATCCCACTATAGCCGGCCGCCGGCTATGTCCACGGAAGGGAACTGCATGTCATTTGCATCGTGCGCAGCGGCTGCGAGGACTTGCATGAAAACAGCCGTTCGCCTTTGCCTGCTGCTCGCCTGTCTGCCGACATCGCTGGCGCATGCCGGCTGGCAGGCGGTCGAGAAGGTCGAGACCTATGCCATCTCAGGGCAATCTGGGCCGGAGCTCTATGCCTCGATCGGTGGGCGCGGGCCGCTGCTCGGCGAGCGCCGCGTCATCGCGCATACCAATTTCAAGCTGACCTGGGTGAGGGACTACCAGCCGCAAGGCGACGCCTGCGTACTGGTGTCGGCGCTACCGAAGCTGATGATCACCTACACCTTGCCGAAGCCGGCCGCGCGGCTGCCGGGCGCAATCCAGAAGAACTGGGAGATATTCTCAGCCGGCCTTGCTGCCCACGAGAAGGTGCATGGCGCCAGCATCATCGACATGGTGCATAAGATCGAGGCGGCCACCATCGGCCTGACCGTCGCCGATGACCGCGGCTGCAGCAAGGTCAGGACCGAAGTGACGAGACGTCTCGCCGGAATTTCGCAGGCACAGCGGCAGGCGAGCCGTGATTTCGACCGGGTCGAATTCGGCCCGGGCGGCAAGCTGCGGCAGCTTGTGTTCACGCTGATGACCGGCGGATGATGCTGCAGGGCTGCGGAGGCGGCAGGGTACCACCTTTGCGGCCCTCACGCCTGCTCGGTCGGATAGAGGGTCAGGATGTTGACGTTGACCCGTGGCGGCTGGGTCACCGCGTACAAGATGGCGGCGGCGATGTCCTCGCTTTCCAGCTGCTCCATGTCGCCCAGCCTTTGCTCGACCGCTTGGCGCACATCGGCGCGCATATTCTGGGTGAACTCGGTCTTGACGGCGCCGGGCTCGATGCAGGTGACGCGGATACCGTCCTTTCCGATCTCGCGGCGCAGCGATTCCGCCATCGCGCTCACCGCGTGCTTGGTGCCGGAATAGACCACCGAAGGGTGGATATAACGGCCGGTGCCGGACGAGACGACAACGATGTGGCCGGCGCCTTGCCGCTGCATCGAGGGCAGTGCCGCATGGATCGGATAAAGCAGCCCGAGAATGTTGACGTCGACCATCCGGCGGTACTCTTCCGGCGTCGTGTTGCGGAACGGCGCGGCGACGCCGACGCCTGCAACCGCAAGCAGAATGTCGAGCCGGCCGTACTCCTGCTGGACCCGTTCGACCATCGCCGTGGCTTGCGTTTCGTCGGTGACGTCGACGACAATCGGCAGCGCCGCACTGCCGGTCTCACGGATCCGCCTCGCCAGATTGTCCAGGCGCTCGGCGCGCCGCGCAGCAATCGCCAGCGTGGCGCCCTCGGACGCCAGCGCCAAGGCGGTGGCCTCGCCGATGCCTGAGGAGGCACCAGTCACCAAGGCGATCTTGCCGCTCAGTTTTCCTGTCTGCATCTTTTTCTCCCGAGGTTTTGGATACGCCCTGAAGCTAGGTGCGGATGCTCTGAAAGCAATGCTTATGGGCGACTGAAGGACCGGACGGCTTGCGGGACAGAAGGGCCGGGACAGCGCCCTCCGGCAAGCCCATGTCTGCGCAATTTTCTTTGAGCGAATGAGCGGGCCTTGACGTGACTGGAGCTGTTGCGTCTTGATACGGGCTGCGGGGCTTCGCATGAAAACAGCTGATCGACTATGTCTGCGGGTGGCTTGTTTGCATGCGACGCGCCTGCAGGCACCACCGCGATCCTTTCGTGACCGACCGGGCTAAGCGCAAGATGAAGGTCCTCGTCGTCTATTGCCATCCCTGCACGGACAGCTTCAATGGCGCCGTCCGCGATATGGTGCTGGAGACGCTTGCCGAACGCGGCCATCAGGTCCATCTGCTCGATCTCTATGCGACCGGCTTCGATCCAGTCATGCGCACGCAGGAGTGGCGCGGCTACCACGACAAGGCGGCGAACCTGCAACTCGTGCACGAACATGCGCAGGAGCTGCTCTGGGCGGAGGCGGTCGTCTTCATTTACCCGACCTGGTGGTATGGCCTGCCGGCGATGCTGAAAGGCTGGCTGGAGCGCGTGCTGGTGCCGGGCTTCGCTTTCGAGATTCCGACCGCACGCCGCGGTCCACGGCCCAAATTGCGGCACATACGCCGGGTGATGGCGATGACCACATGCGGTGCCACGCCGCTGATGTCGTGGATCATGGGACAGCCCGGCCGGCGAACCCTGCTGCGCGGCTTCCGCTCCGTCTGCCATCCGCTGTGCCGGACCAAATTCGTGGCGCTCTACCGGATGGACAGCGTCTCGGCCGCCGGTCGCCAGGCGCATCTGCAGCGGGTCAGGAAAGCGGTTGCAAGCCTTGGTCGCGCTGATGCGGTCGCCGCCACAGTGCCTGGCTGATAAGCTAGGCGAGCCGTCACCGGCATAGGCGCGCGTTGACTCTATTCCCCATTTCTGGAAATCTGGAAATATGGACAAGACGCTCGCCCTTTCCGCACTTGCCGCGCTCGGCCAGGAGACCCGGCTGGACGTTTTTCGCCTTTTGGTGCGGGCCGGCGCCGAGGGCGTAGCTGCGGGCGAGATCGCCTCACGGCTCGCCGCGTTGCCGAATACGATGTCGGCCCATCTCAAGATCCTGTCGCATGCCGGCCTGGTGCGGACCGAACGAGAGGGCCGCAGCGTGCGCTACTTCGCCGATATGACCGGCTTTCGCGATCTGCTGGCCTACCTCATGGAGGATTGCTGCAATGGCGCGCCGGAACTTTGCCAGCCGGTCATCCAGGCCGTGACCTGCAACTGCTAGGGGGAGGAGGTTCGTCTTGGTCAATCTTTCCCGCCGCCTTACCGCCGAAGCCCTCGGCACAGCTCTGCTGGTCGCCACCGTGGTCGGTTCCGGCATCATGGCTGACAGGCTGAGCAATGATGTCGCCGTCTCCCTGCTCGGCAACACCTTGCCGACCGGGGCGATCCTGGTCGTGCTCATCACCATATTCGGGCCGATATCCGGAGCGCACTTCAACCCGGCGGTGACGCTGGTATTTGCGCTTCGACGCGAGATCGAAACGAACGCAGCGCTTGCTTACGTCGCCGCCCAGATTGCCGGCGGCATCGCCGGAACGTTGCTCGCGCATGCGATGTTCGAACTGCCGATCCTGCAAGTGTCGGCGACGGTGCGGACCGGAAGCGGGCAATGGATTGCGGAGCTGGTTGCCGCCTTCGGGCTGGTCTTCACCATCCTCGCCGGCCTGCGCTCACGTCCGGATTCGATCCCCTGGCTGGTCGGGCTCTATATCACCGCCGCCTATTGGTTCACCGCGTCGACATCCTTCGCCAATCCGGCCGTCGCCATCGCCCGTGCGTTCTCCAACACGTTTGCCGGGATCCGCCCCGCCGATCTGGCGGGCTTCATCGCCGCCGAGCTTTTGGGCGCGTTGCTGGCCATGGCATTGGCAGGGTGGCTGCTCGCCCAACCGAAACCAGTCCGACAGATGAAAGCTGCGCAATGACCATCACCATCTACCACAACCCTGATTGCGGCACCTCGCGCAACACGCTGGCCATGATCAGGCAGTCCGGCGAGGAGCCGAAGGTGATCGAATATCTGAAGAACCCGCCATCGCGGCAAAAACTCGTCGAGCTGATCGCGGCGATGGGCATGACGCCGCGCCAATTGCTACGAGAGAAGGGCACGTCCTATGGCGAACTCGGCCTGGGCGACCCCAAGTGGAGCGACGACGAGATCCTCGATTTCATGCTGGCGCATCCGATCCTGATCAACCGGCCTATCGTGGTGACGCCGCTCGGCACCATGCTCGCCCGACCCTCCGAAGCGGTGCTCGATATCCTGCCCAATCCGGATATCGGCCCGTTCACCAAGGAGGACGGCGAGGTCGTCATCGACGCCAGCGGTAAGCGCGTCGGCTAGATATCGTCTTATTTCGATCTTTGTCGAAATTCTCTTGACGTGCAGCGATTCTGGAAATAGCTTATTTCCATGAAACTCGAAAAAGCAGCCGCGCAACTTGAAGCCCTCGGCAACTCGACGCGGTTGCAGCTCTATCGGACTCTGGTGCGAGCGGGCGATGAGGGGCTGCCGGTCGGGCGCATCCAGGACAGGCTCGGCATCGCCGCCTCGACGCTGTCGCATCACCTCAAGCGACTGGTCGACACCGGCCTGGTAACGCAGGAGCGCCAGGCGACCACGCTGATCTGCCGGGCCAACTATCCCGCCATGAACGGGCTCATCGGATACCTCGCGGACGAATGCTGCGCCGACGCCACCTGCGCGCCGGCATCGGCGGAAGCGACGGCCAAGACGACGGCGTGATTTTTTTTGGCGACATAATTCGAAATTACCGGAAGGATGGAAGACATGGAAATAATTGAAAAACTCCCCGTCGCGGTGATCGGCGCCGGGCCGGTCGGTCTGGCGGCAGCGGTCCACCTCATCGCGCAGGGCATTCCTGTCAAAGTCTACGAAGCCGGCAATGCGGTTGCATCCAATCTCAGGGATTGGGGCCATGTCCGAGTGTTCACGCCTTGGCGTTATTGCGTCGATCAGGCGGCCAGAGACTTACTCGAGGCACATGGCTGGCGGATGGCCGAGCCCGAGGCATTCCCGACCGCGGACGACCTCGTCGCGGACTATCTCGAGCCGCTTGCAAAGCTTCCGCAATTGTCGCCGTCGATCGAAACCGGCGCCCGCGTCGTCGGCATTTCGCGCTGGGGCGCCGACAAGGTGCTGAGCAAGGAACGCGAAAACCGGCCGTTCATGCTGGTAGTCGAAACCTCCACCGGCACCAGGCGCGACAGCGCCCGCGCCGTCATCGATGCGTCGGGAACCTGGCAGATGCCGAACCCGCTCGGCGCCGGCGGAATTCCTGCAGAAGGCGAAGCCGAATTTACCGACCGCATCGCCTACGGCATACCCGATATTCTCGGCCGCGATCGCAGCCTTTATGCGGGGAAGACGACGCTGGTCGCCGGTTCCGGCCATTCGGCCGCCAATGCATTGCTGGATCTCGCCAGCCTGGCAAATGTGGAGGCCGGCACGGCTTTCATCTGGACAACGCGCGGCACCGACCTGGTACGAATCTATGGCGGTGGCGATGCCGACCAATTGCCGGCACGCGGCGAACTCGGCGCCGAAGTGCGCGAACTCGCCGAGAGCGGCGGCGTCAGGCTGGTGACGGGCTTTGCGGCTGTTTCGATCCGCGATGCCGACGGACGGCTGGTCGTCGAAGGCCAGACCAGGGACGGCTTGCAGGCGCTTGGCCCGGTCGACCGCATCATCGCCGCGACCGGACAACGTCCGGATCTGTCGCTGACGCGCGAGCTTCGGCTCGAGCTCGATCCGTGGCTGGAAAGCGTCAAGGCACTGGGGCCGCTGATCGATCCCAACGAGCACTCCTGCGGCGACGTGCCGCCGCACGGCCACCGCGAGCTCAGCCATCCAGAGCAAGGGCTCTATACGGTCGGCATCAAGAGCTATGGCCGCGCGCCGACCTTCCTGCTGCTGACCGGCTATGAGCAGGTCCGCTCCGTCGCCGCAGCGATCGCCGGCGACATGGTGGCGGCCGATAATGTCCAGCTCGTGCTGCCGGAGACCGGCGTCTGCACCGTGCCGACCATCGGTACTGCCGACAAGGGGTGCTGCGGCGGTCCGGCGCCCGCCGCTTCGGATGCCTGCTGTGTCGCCGATGTCGAAGCGAAGACGATCGGCAAAAGCGGTTGCGGCTGCAGCGTCGCGGCATGAGCCTTTCGCCGCCTTCGACGGCCATCCTGCGCAGCAGCGGCGCGATCATAACCACGCTTGGCCTGACGCAGATCATGGCGTGGGGATCGTCCTACTATCTTCCCGCGGTCATTGCACCGGCGGTCTCCTCCGATACCGGCTGGCCGCTGGCATGGGTTGTCGGCGGGCTGTCTCTCGGCTTGCTCATGGCGGGATTGATCTCTCCGCGCGTCGGTTCATCGATCGAGCGGCATGGCGGCCGCAACGTCCTGGCATTCAGCGCCGGATGCATCGGGGTCGGCCAGATCGGGCTAGCCCTTGCTCCCAACCTTGCGGCCTATATCGCTGCCTGGCTGATCATCGGACTGGGCATGGGTGCGGGGCTCTACGATGCCGCTTTCGCCACGCTTGGCCGCCACTACGGCCACGGCGCGCGCTCCGCAATCACCGCGCTGACGCTGTTCGGCGGTCTTGCGAGCACGATCTGCTGGCCGATCTCAGCCTTGCTGCTGGGGGAGGTCGGCTGGCGCGGCACCTGCCTGGTTTACGCCGCCTTTCAGCTGGCAATTGCGCTTCCGCTCTATCTGGTGATCCTGCCCCGCGCGGCGCCGCAACCGGCAGTCAAACCAGAATTGCAGGAGGCGGCACCGGTCCTGGAAAACAATATGGATCCGTCGATCATGATCGTTCTGGCCGCGACCCTCACGCTTGCGGCGGTAATCTCCTCGACGCTGTCGGTGCATCTGCTCACCATCCTGCAGGGCAGCGGCATGGCGCTGGCCGCAGCCGTCGGGCTCGGCGCTCTGGTCGGCCCGTCCCAGGTGGCGGCGCGCGCGATCGAGATGATGATTGCGCGCTACCACCATCCGATCCTGACCAAGTTCGCCTCAGTTGCCTTTGTGGCGATCGGCGTTTCGGCGCTCTGGGCCGGCATGCCAATCATCCCGGTGGCGCTCAGTTTCTATGGCGCGGGCATCGGCCTCGAATCCATCGCACGGGGAACGCTGCCGCTCGCGCTGTTCGGCTCGAACGGCTATGCGAGACTAATGGGTCGCCTCGCCATGCCGAGCCTGATCGCCCAGGCGGCGGCACCCTCGGCCGGCGCATTGCTGCTGGAGCGCTTCGGCCCGCATGGGACGTTGGCCGCGCTTTCCGGTCTGGCGCTGGCCAACGTCCTCCTGGCATGCGGCTTGGGGTGGCGGATGCTCCGCCGGCGGGAATCGCAGGTTCAATCCCATAGGATTTGACCAGCGTTCACCCCCTTCACCTGGGTAGCGGGAGATCTTCTAGGGGATCGGCAAGGAAGGATGCGGCAATCAGATCGTCGGCATCCAGCCGCAGGGAGCCTTCGGCGCCTCCCATGATGGCGGCAACTTTCTGAAACGTCTTCATCTCGTGCTCGGTGATCTGGGCGCTTCGCATTCTGGCTTTGAGGTCAGCAACGCGCAGCCCCAAACTGTGGGACATTCCGATTTTACGGTTCGACATGGTAAGATGCTCCTCCCCGGCCCATGTTTGTTTTGCCACCCGCCCTTATTCGCATTTCCTCCGCCTGCCTAAATATGAGGCATCGCGAATACAGCGCCCGAACGCCCGATGCAAGGGAAGGTTCCGGCGCGCAGAGGTCACGAAATAATAATGCGAAGGAAGCACGGCCGATGGTCCGGCCGGAGGTAGGACTTAGGTACGACGCCCCGCCAGACAGAGGGTTCCGGAGGCTTATCGGCTGGCGAGGACCATGCGGTTGCCTTCGCTGTCGCGAAACTCCGCCACCGTGCGGCCCGGCTGCCACGGCGCCTCATGAGGTTCGGTGACGATCTCGACGCCGCCCGCTTTCAACGCCGCGGTCATTGCTCCGACATTTTCGTCGACCAGCACCAATACCGGCTCCGCGGCGGGGGTGTCGTCGGCGCGCCTGATGAAATGCAGGTTCGTCACGGCATGCGGAAATGCCAGCTCGATCCAGCGCCAGCCGCCATCGCCCATCTTCTGGTCGGCCAGCACCTGACAGGCGAGATGCCTGGTGTAGAACGCCTTGGCACGGTCCTGGTCGAACACTGGAAGCTCGGCGAACTGGATATGCATGATCGTCTCTCCTGCTTGATGGCTGCCGCGCAGCCGCCCACGCGGGAAAGACGATGCGGGCAACCGAAAAGATTCTTCGGTAATGAGAATCTTTTCGGCGCGGCCGGTCGTCCTTCGTTCATACCAACCAGTCAGGAGACGACGATGAACTATGCGCTCATTCGATATGGTGTGAACCGAGCCGACCTGGACAATAACCGCGCGCTGGTCGAAAAAGTGTTCGAAGCGCTGGGCGAGGCGGCACCGCCGACGGTGCGCTATCTCGTGCTCGAGCTGGACGACGGTTCGTTCGTCCACATCGTCGGTCAGGACGGCGATTCGTCGGCGCTGACCGGGCTTGCGGCCTTCAAGGCGTTTACGGAAAACCACGCCCAGCGCCGCTCCACCCCGGCAATGCGGTCGCCTGTCAAAGTCATCGGCAACTACCGTATGCTGGCGGATCAGAAAGCCGGGTAGCGCCTGCCATGCCGCTCGCGCAGAAATGGGACGGTACGCCGAAAATGAACAGGGCGACTTTGGAGGCGATGCTCGTCGGGTTGCGGCCAAGGCTGCATCGTTACTGCGCGCGCATGGCCGGCTCGGTGATCGACGGCGAGGATATCGTCCAGGAGGTGCTGATCAAGGCGCTACAGGCGATCGACGGCGGCGCGATGGTCGAACGGCCGGAGCAATGGCTGTTTCGCATCGCCCACAATGCCGCGCAGGATCATCTGCGGCGGCGCAATCGGGAAAGGTCGCGCATGACCGAGGCCGACATGAGCGTCATCGAGGACCCCTCCGGTAGCGCCGACAGCCGGCTCGCCGCCCAGACCGGCCTGCGCTCCTTCATGCAGCTTTCGGTGCCGCAGCGCAGCGCCGTGATCCTGGTCGACGTGCTCGGCCTCAACCTGCACGAGACCTGCGAAGTCACCGGCGCGACGCTCGCCGCCACCAAGGCCGCGCTGCATCGCGGGCGGGCGCAGCTCAAGCTGCTGGCGCTGCAGCCCGCGCAGGCGCTCGCGCCGAGGCTCGACGCCGATGACGAGCGCCGGCTGCGGCGCTATGTCGACCTGTTCAACGCGCGCGACTTCGACGCGGTCAGGGCTCTGATCGCCGAGGACGTCCGGCTCGATGTCGTCAACCGCGTCCGCCTGCGCGGCAAGGCCGAAGTGTCGACCTATTTCGGCAATTACGACCGCGCGACCAATTGGGCGCTGTCGCTGGGCTTTGTCGACGGCCGGCCGGCGATCCTCATCCGCAACCCTGGGGACCCGGACGGCGCCGTGCGCGGCTTCATGCTGGTCGAATGGCGGGACGAGCTGGTCGTCCAGATCCGCGATTTCCGCTACGCACCCTGGTGCTTGCCCGATGCGGAGATCGGTACGATTGATCCGTGAGGGGCTTGCCGAGATGGCGCGCGGAGGCGACGTGGCCAAGGTTGCGCCACCGAACAAGTCTGCCATCGCCTCGGTCACCAAGCTGAAGGGCTCCGCTTCCAATTTCGGGGAGCGGTATCGTCGCGACGAGGATCTACGGCCCACAGCCGCCATGCTCGATATAGAGCGGCGCCAGCCTTCGGATCAGGCAGCCTCCTCCTGGTTGACCCAAACGCAAGTGCCACATGGCAGCAAGTTCTTAGAGCGGTTCCGGCTCTCCTGGAACCGGTAACCCGCTCTAACTATCTGTTTTGCCGCATTTATGCGGACGCCAAATGACTCCATTTAGCTGCAAAATGCTCTAGCCGATACCCACGCGGCGCGTCACCTGGCCATTGCTCTCCCAGTATGTGTGTTTCTTGGCAATCAAGGGATCGTCCATCGCCGGTTGAATTTGTCCCGTGGTGCTGACCGCGCGCGAGGTCACCGTGTGTTCTCCAGGAGAGGGATTTGCCCAAGCCAGGGACCAAATTTTCCAGGCGTGTTCTGCCTCCTCACTGTGGTCAATGGTCGCTGGTGCCCAAGGCCCCTGGTCGATTTGCACTTCGACCCGGTCGATCGGCGCCCCCCAGGCTGCGCCAACGATGCGGTAATCTGAGTCTTTCCGGGTAACCTTCGCAGGCGCGGACTTTATCAGCGCTCGCCCGACTGACGTCTCGGCCCATACGGTCTCGCCGTTGTGGTCCTCCTCCCGGATGGTCACATAGTCACGGGCCATCAGAAGGCTCATGAACCGCGTATCGCGAACCTCGATGCGCTTTAGCCACTTGACGTTGGCGATCCCGTACCAGCCTGGCGCAATGAGCCGTACCGGGAAGCCATTGGGCGCCGGCAAGACGGCTCCATTCATTTCATAGCAGAGGAGATTATCGGGGTTCATCGCGTCGGCGAGCGACATGCTGCGAGCGAAGTTCTGCTGCATCTTGACGTCGCGTATTGCGACCTCGCCTTTGTCAGTACCGAAAAAGACGACCTCGATGCCCTTCTCCAGAACGCCGGCTTCCTCGAGGATCGGGGCGAGCGGCGTCCCAGCCCAGCGGGCATTGCCGATGCCGCCGGTGAAAAAGGGAAACCCGTGGTTGCCCGAGCATTCCACTGTGAAAACGACCTCCTGCCGCGGTCGTGCCCTGATGTCGGCGAGCGTCAATTTTAAGGGCTTCTTAACCAGGCCTCCGATCTCCATCGACCATGTCTTCTCGTCGATCGTTGGTCGGTTGAAATGCGAGATGCTGAAGAACTTGTCGTTTGGCGTTATCCAGCTATCCAAATCCTCCCAGACAAGCTGCTTCTGGATACCTACCGGATCGGGATTTTCGGTCGGCTGATCCAGCCATGGAATAACTTCCTCGCTCGGCCGTGTTGGAAAAGCGTAAGCCCGACGCGAGGTATAGAGAGCAGCAATTGCGGCAAGAGCCGCGCTTCCTTGAACAAGAAGTTCTCTGCGCTGAAAATCAGGCATGTTGTTTACCTCCCAGTTGATCCGGAACGGGCTGCAACGTGCCTTCGGCCGTAGCCTGATCACGGATAGGCGACACAATGTGAGGTCTGCCCATTCGGAAGTATCCGGATGGCTCAGACAATCACCGACGCAAGTCAGGCATGTGAAGCGTTGGACGAAACTCTGGCTCGCGTTTCGCATGCCAAGAGTGCGCCTTTGAGAAGGAAGTGTCCACAACTTGGACGGGACATGATGATGATTGCAGCATTCCATGCCGATTTCCGGTTCTGCCAAATCGTTGCTGCTCGGATCGCTGCCGAACGCCCGCTTCTAGGGCATTTCGGGACCTTCGTGGGTTCTCGTCGAACCGCTGTTTCCTGCCGGCCCGTGGGTTGGCCGTGCGGCCGGCACCGCCCTGATCGCCTGGGGCGGCGCAACGCTTTGGTCTGACGACCAGGGCTGCCTCGAATGTCGCATTTGCAGGAGACGATCCCTCCTGACCCAAAGTGCATCGCACCGCCCAGCAGGCCGGCTCACAACGCGTCGGGGCGGACCGGCGGTGCCGTCAAGCTTACGCAGGCATTCAGGCGTCGAGGAACTTTGAACCCTCGCGCCCGTTTACCGGCTATCACGTCTGGAGGTTCCGCCATGAATGTCAGCGATGAAAGGACTGTATCGCTTTGGGCGGCAACCGAAGTCGCGCCTGAGGCGGTTCCGCTCGAGCGGAGTGAACAGGTCGATGTCGTGGTCGTCGGATCTGGCATTGCCGGACTGTCGGTCTCCTACGAACTGGCGATCGCCGGGCAAAAGGTGGCAGTGCTCGATCGCGGCCGGATCGGAAGCGGCATGACGGCACGCACCACCGCGCATCTGTCGTCGATCTGCGACGACTATTTTTCGGAACTGATCAAATTGCGCGGCGAGGAACTGGCGCGGATTTACTACCAAAGCCAGTCGGCCGCTATCGACCGTATCCAATCGATCCTGGAGGCGGAGGGTATCGCGTGTGACTTCCGCCGCCTCGACGGTTTTCTGTTTCCGGCGTCAGGCAGACGGGAATCCGTCATCGAGCGCGAACTGGACGCCGCTCTGAAGATCGGTGTCGACGTCGAGAAAACCGCAGGCGTGTCGTTTGCAGGCTTTTCGGATACGCCCGTCCTTCGATACGCCAATCAGGCGACATTTCACCCCCTCGAATATCTCCGCGGGCTGGCTGCGGGCATTCGCGCGCGCGGCGGCATGCTTTATGCGGAGACCATCGTCGACAAGGTCGCGGAGACCGACGGCGGCGTCCGCGTAAGCACGGTCTCGGGCTTTACCGTGTCTGCCAGATCGGCCGTTGTCGCCACTAATTCGCCGATCAACGATCGGGTCGCGCTCCACACCAAGCAAGCGCCGTATCGGACCTACGCGATGTCGTTCGAGATCGCGCGCGACGTTTTGCCGGATGCACTCTATTGGGACACGCTGGATCCCTATCACTACGTTCGCCTGCAGCCTGGTGAAGGCAAAACCGACTTTCTGATCGTCGGTGGTGAGGACCACAAGACAGGGCAGGCCGACGATGCCGACAACCGCTTCGCGGCCCTGGCGGACTGGATCAAAAAATTGATGCCCGATATCGGCGCGGAAACCAATCGATGGTCCGGGCAGGTGATGGAGACCGTCGACTATGCCGGGTTCATCGGCCGCAATCCCGGCAACCGGCATGTCTTCGTGGTCACCGGCGATTCCGGTCAGGGCATCACCCATGGGGTTGTTGCCGGCCAATTGGTTTCCGACCTGATCCTGAAGGGGGAAAGCCCCTGGCGGGAACTTTACGAACCCTCCCGCAAGACGGTACGGGCGATCGGCGACTATTTGGCGGAGAATGCGACAGCGATCAGGAGTTTTGCCGAGTATGTCGCGCCTGGCGAAATCGATTCCGCCGATAAGCTGCGGCCGGGAGAGGGCGCCATCGTGCGCGAAGGGCTTACCAAAGTCGCGGCTTTTCGCGATGAGGACGGCACGCTCCACAAGCGCTCGGCCGCATGCACCCATGTCGGCTGCCACGTCCATTGGAACTCATTGGAACGCTGCTGGGACTGCCCCTGCCACGGCTCGCATTTTGCCGTCGACGGCACGGCTTTGAACGGGCCGGCCGTATCGCCCCTGGCTCCTGTCGGATAATTTTCTTTTCGCCCCCGCCGCGCAACTCACAATTCCTTCTCGGCCAGCTCCCGAAATGCGTCGGGAACCGACCGCTGTAGTCCGAGCGCGACCGAGGCGTAGCCGACCGCCTCCCAGCCGAAGCGGTCGCGGATCTTGTCGATGGCGCGATCCGCGATCCAGCGCGCCGCGCCCTTCCGGGTGCCGGGGCGGCGGCGGTCGTCGTCGAGCCCGAGCGGCAGCTCCAGTTGCAGCCCGGCATGCTGCTCCAGATGCGATACGGCGATCGCCAGCAGCGAGATGGTCTTTTCGTGCGGATGGTCGATGAGCACCTTGCGCACCAGCGCCTCGGCGATTTCGGCCAGCATGGCGGTTGCCGAAATCGGCTGGTCGAGCGTGACCGAGCGCGTCACCGAGTGCAAATCGGCAAAGCGGACACGAACCGTCACCGTGCGGCCGGGCCGGGATTTCGCACGCAACCTGGTGGCGACCCTGTCGGCCAGATGCAGCAAAGCGGGGACGAAGACCTGCTCGTCGGCCGGTTTTCGGCCGAGCGCCGATTGCGCGCCGGCCGAGCGCGCCCGGCGCTGCGTCTCAAGCTTGCGCGGATCGCGGTTCCACGCCAGCGCGTTCAGTTTCTCTCCCGCCGCCGGCCCGAGCAGGCGCTCCAGCGCCGCACTGTTGGTCTTCGCCAGCTCGCCGATGGTGTTGACGCCGATGCCGGCCAGCCGCTCCCTGGTGACCGGGCCGACACCCCACATCAGCCCGACTGGCAGCTCATGGAGGAATTCCAGCTCGTGGCGCGGATCGACCACCACCAGCCCGTCAGGTTTTGCGACCTGTGACGCGATCTTGGCCAGATGCTTGGTGCGGGCTACGCCGACCGAGATTGGCAAGCCGAGTTCGGCCCGCACGCGGCGGCGGATCTTGCCGGCGATCTCGGCGGGCGAGCCGAACAAATGGGTGCAGCCGGCGACGTCGGCAAAGGCCTCGTCGATCGAAATCCGCTCGACCACCGGCGTGAAATCGCCGAGCACCTTGATTGCCGCATCGCCCAGCCGCTGATAGTCCTTGAAATGGCCGCCGACGAAAATGAGTTGCGGGCAGAGTTCCCGCGCCCGCCGTCCCGGCATGCCGCCGCGCACGCCGAACGCCTTGGCCTCATAGGATGCGGCAAGCACTACCCCGCCGCCGACGGCAATCGGCTTGCCGCGCAAGGCCGGGTCGAGCAATTGTTCGACCGAGGCATAGAAGGCATCCAGATCCGCGTGGAGGATGTTGGCTTCCATCCGGCCCGTTCGCCCGCGGCCACTCGAACGCCGCATTGTCTCGAGTTTTGATTGGAACATAAAGAGAACATTGCGGGTGAATTGTCAAGCAGCGCGAAGGCCGCCGCCGCAATCTACAGCGCCATCTTGTAACCGAGATGACTGGCGGTGAAACCGAGGCGCTCGTAAAAAGCATGCGCCTCCCGTCGACCTTTGTCCGTGGTGAGTTGGACGAAGCTGCAATTGCGCGAACGGCACACTTCAATCGCCCATTCGACCATCAGCTTGCCGACGCCGCGCGAGCGCCATTGCCGGGCGACGCGAACGCCTTCGATCTGGCCGCGCCAGGCACCCTTCCTGGAGATACCCGGAAGGAAGGTGAGTTGCAGGGTCCCGACCACTTGCCCGGCCTCGACAGCCACGGCCAGCAACTGGTTGGGATCGGCATCGATTGCGCTGAAGGCATCGAGATAGGATGGCGCAAGCGGCGTGGATGGGTCTTCCCGGTCTGCGCCGAGCACATCGTCGGCAAGCATTGCAACGATCGCCGGCAGGTCGGGCGCCTGCGCGCGACGGAATTCGATCTCGCTCATCGCGCGAAGACATACGGTGCGACGTCGGCGATCGCAATATCCGTTTTGACTTGTAAGGGAGGCGCCTTCAGGCGGTCTCGATCGCCCAGAGGCGGTGGCCGTAGCGGCGGAAGAAGCGGGCGAAGAGGCGCTGCTGTCTGGCACGGGCGAGGTCGGCGGCGCGCCTTTCCTGCCGCCAGCGCGGCATGTTGCGGAACATCGACAGGAAGCGGGCGGCGTCCTCGAGTGCCTCCTCGGCTGTCTGCGCCGGGCGGATCGCCGCCAGGAACAGAACGCGGCTCAGCTTCATCTGGTCAATCGCCGCCTTGCGCTGGCGATGGCCCTGGCGTGCCTTGCGGATGCCGTCCTGGCGGATGGCCGCGAAAGCGGCAAGCATGGCCGGGCTGTCGCCGCTATAGCCGCAGGCGTGGGCGAACTGGGCTGGGTTCATCGTCGTTTCCTTGCTGCCGGCCGGCTGCGGTTCCGTGGCTCGCGCCGATACCAGCCCGCATGAGATATAAGCATAACTCAAATAATTGAACAAGTGAAACTTTAACGTTGGTGTAAGCGGAACCGACTCGACTCCGCCTCGAAAACCGATAATGATGTGGAACAAAGCAGGAACAATGATAGGGATGGCTATGGCATTGGCGGGCAAGGAAGCGACGATCGCCGATGTCGTCTCGATTGCCGTCGAGTGCATCGATTGCGGCCGTAACAGGTGGTGGAAGCCGGCCGAGCTCAAGCGGCATGGGGTGAGGCCGGAGACGCCGCTATCAGCGCTTTCGGGGCGCCTCATCTGCAAGGCCTGCCGTGCCGATGGCCTGCCGGGCGCCGCCGTTTCGATCCAGGCCGCCTTCATCGACGACCGGCAACGGGTGCGCGCCGAGGCGCGCCTGCTCAACGGTCAAGAGCCGGAGCAGTCGAGGCGGGCTTGAGGGGGGGAACTTCCTTCTCCCCTTGTGGGAGAAGGTGGATCGACGCGTAGCGCCGAGCCGGATGAGGGGTGCTGGAAGAAACTCGGCGTTAAAATATGAAACGATTTTAAGGCCTTACGTAGCGATCCGTCCGGCACCCCTCTCCGACCGAGCTTCGCTCGGCCACCTTCTCCCACAAAAGGGAGAAGGGAAAACCCTCCTCAATACCCCAGCAATTCCTTGAGCGGAATGACGCGGAAGACGTTCTTGATGGCGTAGCGGTTGAAGGTCAGCGTCTTGGGCGGATTATACTGCTCGACGATCAGCTCGGCGGCGGTGCGCTTGACCAGCTTCTTGATGAAGGCCTTGCCGTTTTGCTCGTTCTCTTCGGGCAGCGTCTCGATCACCACATGGTCGCCGGGCACGGCCTCGCGGCCGCCGCAATAGATCATCTCGCCGGGCTCGTAGCGCGGCACCATCGAATCGCTCAGCACGTGCAGCGCAAACACGTTGCGCAGATGCCGGATCCCCGGCGGCCGCTGGACATAGCCGGCCGGCTGGCCGTTGAAGGTGAAGTCGCCATCGTCGCCGCCGACGGCGGTGCCGAGAAGCTGGATATCCATCGGCCCGGCGGGCAGGGGGCCAGGATCGGTGACGATCTCCGCATCGGCAACCGGCCCGGCATCTTCGAGGAAGACGACCTCGCCCTTGCCGAGCGCCACCGGGTCGACGCGCAGGAAGGCGGCGGTCTTCAAAAGGTTCTCGGTCTTGGGCAGGTTGCGCCCGGTTTCCCAATTGCCGACGGCAGCGACGTCGGTGTCGTTGTGCTCGGCAATGTGACGCATCACCAGGCCGCGCTGCTTGCGCGCCCGGCGGATCGCCGCTCCGACCTTGATCGACAGTGCAGTTTTCGCCATGGCTCCCATCTGAGACATAAGATTCGGTTTCGTCTATGCAAGAATCACTTGCATTAGTGTTTGAGTTATGCTCTTATGCGGTCATGCACAAGTCGCTTCACCAGCTTTCGGTCCTTAAATCCGCCGTTCAGCGCGCCGGCAGCGGTCGCCTGGAGGCGGTAGCGCTACCGATCGCCAAGGCCATGCATGTGCCAAACCTTTCCCCTTCGTCGCGGCTGTCCTCCTCCCCGGCCGGGACGATGCCCGAGGCTCGCGCCTCGGTTCCGGCAGCGCAAGCGGCCGGAACGGCCGGAGCCGTTCCCCTCACGGCTCCGGCCACGAATTACCCGTCGACCGGCAACGCGGGTGCCGCGGTTTCCTGGATCCGTACCGAAGACGGCACGGTCATCGCCTTCGACAAGCGGATGGGCAAGGCAGTCTCCGGCGCAACCAGGCAGGCGGCCGAGATGAAGCTCGATCGTAGCAGGCCACGCGAAGGCTGATCGGCTTTCCAGCCTGAGAGCCGGCGAAGCCGGCGCCACACACAACCACCCTTGCAGGGAATAAAACATCATGGCCGCCCGCTATTCCGCCTCTGAATTGGAACAAATCGAGAACTTATTGATGAGCGGGCTGTCGGCCGCGAAGATCGCCACCCGGTTGACCGCGCTGGGCGGCCGCCCGGCCTCGCGCGCGGCCATCATCGGCATCGTCCACCGCACCGCCCGTTTGCGCACCATCGGCCTTGCCAGATCCAAGGGCCGGTGTGGCGGACGCTCGGGCGGCCGGCTCGGAGATTCGGCGCCTGAGCCATCAAATGCCGCAAGCCAAGCGGAGGCCGATCCGAAGGCCGAGCCACGCTGCCGCCCCGCCAGGCTGTCGGCCAGGCTGGCGCCGCCGGCCTGGCAGCCGGGTCCGGCTCGGATCACCGGGTCCGATGGCGAGCGGCTCGAAATGCCCGCGCCGCGCCCGATCGCCGCCGGCGGCCGCCAGCCACATTTCGCCGCCATGCGCTTCATCGATTGCCTTTTCGACCGTTGCCGCGCGCCGCTCGACACGACGCTGCAGGAGGATGCCGAAAACGATGCCACCGGCAGTCGCCCCGGTTTGGACATGCTGTGCTGCGGGCTGCGCACAAAGCCTTCGAAAAGTTACTGCGCCTATCACGCGGCGCGCTTCCTGCGCACGCTGCCGGCCGAAACGATTTGAGCCCAGTGGATGACGGAAATTCGCCAGAGCCCGACGACAAAAAACCAGGAGGACCGAGCCGATGAGCAGCAAAATCGCCCAGAAGACCAAAGCCAGGCCGACGCGATTGCCGAAGGGCGAGGCCGAGCAGGTGCGCATCCGCAAGGAGATCGGCCATGATTTCGCGCTGAAAGACGACAGGTTCGGCCGCAAGCGGCTGGCCAAAGGAACACAGGAGGCGGCGCGCCTCTATGAGGTCTCCAATGACGGCCACACTGCGACCGGCGGCATCGTGCGGGTGCGCAATGTCGACCCGCTGAGCGGCCTCACCTCGCTGTCGCGCCAGCAGCGCGAGGCGGGGATGCGCTACCGCCAGGATTTCCGCAGTTCGTCGGAGGCAACCGCCAAGCCGATGGCTTGGGCCGAGCGTGTCGACGGCGGCCGCACTGGCAGCGGCGTCGCAGAACACATCCTGTCCGCCGGCCGCGACCATGCCGAGGCCACCAGGGCGCTTGTCCATTGGGAGATCGCCGGCATCGTGCAAAAGGTCTGCTGTGCCGACGCAACGGTCAAGAGCCTGGCCGAACAGGCGGGCGAACCGCGCGACGTGGTGGTGAAACTACTCAAGATCGGGCTCGACATATTAGCCGTGCATTACGGCATGATGCTGATGCGCAAGCCGAGATGAGGAGCCCCGCCGATCCGGCCGGCACTACCGGCCGGATCGATCCGTCAACGACGGCAGACACGGATTCTTTCGATGATCCGGTGGTGATGACGCCAGTGCCTGATGACTTCGGTATGGCAGCGCCGGTGGTGCCGGTACCGGTAGCGCGGCGCGTAGTCCTCGTTATAGACATCATAGCGGTAACGGGGGACGTACTCATCGTCGTAATCGGAATACCGATGGTGGCGATAATAATAGTCGTCGTCATAGCCGTTGCCGATGCCGATCGTGACGCTGCCGCCGGCATTGGCCGGGCCAATCACGGAAGCCGCCGAGGCGATGGCGATCACCGAGGCAAGCAGGAGCTTCTTCATAGCTACCTCCTTCATTAACGTCCCTCTAATAGAAAAACCCGCGAGGGGCAGGCTCGTTCCACAAATTAGCAAGATGCCCCCAACTGAGAGCCCCAATTAGCGCCGCGTGGGCGAAAATGCCTCTGGCTGTGCGGCAGGGTGGCCGTCGACGCAAGCCTCGAGCTGGTTGTGGTCCGCGCCGTATGTATCCCGGTGTCCCGTCAAAACAGCGACAATCGGGCGGTGCCAGTCCCGTCACCTTGCCGATCTATAGGACATGCCCCAGTTCCAGCAAAACGAAAGCGGTCGCACCCAGCACAGCGAGGGCGTAGGCCGCATAAAGAACAAGCAGCATCACCTCAAAGTCCCGGACGAAACTCGCGGCAATCCTGGTCTCCTGAGGCTCCGCTTTCTCGATGCGGTCGGCTTCCAGCTGCTCCGTTGCCACGACGAGGCAGACTATCCTGTCGTTGTCGGCCGCCTGCAATATCCGTTCGGTCAAATCGACTGCAATCACTGGATCATCGGCCAACTGATCCCGCGATAGCCGGCTTTCAGTGACGGTCTGGATTTCACGCTTTCTCACGCACGCATAATTACGCCGACTAAATTAGGTTCCACTGAAATACATAGTAAAATACATAGATTGCGTCCACCCGATCGCATGGGTGAGGCGTGAGCCCTGCTGGGCGTGGAACCACCGCCCGAGGCCCGCATTTGTCGACCGTCGAGGCGAATCTCGATCCGCATCCTCCGATCAAAGGGCGCCGGCTTCTTCATAGGCTGCTACGGTGCGCCAGTGCTGGTAGGTCGCAATGCTAAAGCCGCCAAACCTTCATATCGCGAACGCAGCGCCGACGTCTTCGGTTCTGACCGGTTATGACGAAGATCGCATGCTTACTTATATCCGGCTGCTCGATGCTTCGGCGGAAGGAACCGATTGGCGCGAGGTCGCCCGCATCGTTCTGCACATTGATCCGGAGCGGGAACCGGAGAGGGCTTTCCGGGCGTGGGCGACACATTTGGCGCGTGCACGATGGATGACCAGGAAGCGGAACGAACTGCGCCAATTGCGTGATGAGTGGTGGGGATGAGCACCATCTAGGAACCGCCGTCCGGTCTGGCCGTTGAGGGAGGAGGCCAACATGGAAAAGCGACCAATGACTTCTTGGCGAGCCAATACTTTCGAGCTGTGCTGCCTTCTTGCAGTTCCGCTGTCGCTTATCCTTACCGTTTTACTGGCTGGTCTCATCCTTAGCTGACCTGGCGTGGGTTGCTCGCCAAGGGCTGGTCGGTCGTGATCCGACAAGATCCCGCACTGTTACTTCACAGCCGCCGCCATCACATCCGAAAACAGCGCCCGTTCCACCGCCGGCTCCAGCGTTTCGGCGAAGGGCGTTGCCAGGTGGTGGCGGTCGCGGAAGGCTAGTTTGCCGTCGATGAAGACGTGGCAGGTGGTCTGGTCGCAAAACCGGTCGGTCATGTCGATGTAAGTGGCGTTCGGCGTCGAGCGCACGATGTCGCGCTCGACTGCGGCGATGTCGTCGTTTGCCGCCATGATCCTCGGCGTGTCGCATGTCGCGGGCGTCTGGCCCCGCCACAGAGCGCGCGCCACGCATTTGTCGGCGTAGCTTGCATTGTAGGGAACGTCCCTGATGACCGCGACCTTGATGCCGGCCTGGCTGAAGGCCTGAAGCGTCCAGGTGAGGCCCGTCCGCCACTGCGCCTGCCAATCGGCGTGCTTCAACTCCTCGTGCGATTCCTTCATCACATTGCCGATCGAGAATTCCGAGATCACCACCAGTTGCGGATGCAGCGCGATGATGTCCTGGACCGACTGCTCGCGCCACTGGTCGCATTCGGTGTAGTCGCGCTTCAGCCGCCAGTTCCAGGTCGTCACCCGCGAAGCCCGGCAGGAGGATTTGAGAAAGGTGACGACGCGAAAATTGTTCTTCTCGGCCGCCTTGATCAGCGGCGTCGACCAATGGTCGGCATGCGAGTCGCCGAACAGCACGACCGAGCGCTGGGCATCCTTGCGGCCGAACATGCAGGGCTTCGGCTTGACGGTCTCGAAATCGAGCACGCAGCCGCCATTGGTCGCGCGCACGGTGGAGAGCTGGGCGGCGCTGTCGGCGATGACGTGCTGTTCGGGGCTGAGATTGTGCTCGGCAAAGCGCGCATTGCCATAGGCCGCGACCACGCCGGCGCCGGTCAGCGCGGCGGCGGGCACCAGCGCCCGCGCTGCTCCGGCCATCAGCCAGCCGTTGCGGCGGATCGGGTTCTCGATGAAATGATAGGTGAACATCGACAGAACCAGCGTCAGCGCCGCGCAGGCAAAGCGGTCCAGGATGGACAGGTTGGGAACCACCATTGCCGCGTAGACTATAACCGGCCAGTGCCAGAGATAGAGTGAATACGACAGCCGGCCCAGCCATTGCAGGGGCGCCAGCGCCAGCACGGCGCTCGGCAGATTGCGGCCGCCGCTGCCGCCGAGCAGCAGCAGCACGGTGCCGGCGACAGGCGCCAGCGCATTCACCCCGGGAAACGGCGAGTCTTCGTCCAGCATCAGATAGGCCCAGGCGATCAGCACCAGACCGAGGCATGCCTGGAGCGTGGCCAGCAGCGGCCGGTCGCGCCAGATCTTTGCCGGCGCCATGGTCGCGAGGCCGCCGGCGGCGAATTCCCAGGCCCTGAGAGGCGAGAAGTAGAAGGCCCAGGGCTGCGACACTTCCGTCAGCCAGGCGCAGGCGGCGAAGGAGGCTAGGCCGGCGAGGCCAATGACGATTATAGCGGTGCGCTTGCCTGGGCGCAGCCATGCGGCCATCAAAAGCAGCGCCGGCCATGCCAAATAGAATTGTTCTTCGACCGAGAGCGACCAGAAGTGGATGAAGGGGTTGTTGGTGGCGTCGGCGGCGAAATAGTCGAACGACCAGCGGATCAGCCAGAGGTTGATCATGTAGGCGGAGGCGAACATAGCGCCTTTCGAATAGAGCGCCTGTTCCTCCGGCGACAGGATGAAGTAACCAGCAAACAGCGTGGCGAGAATGACGAACAGTGCCGCCGGCAGCAGGCGCCGGGCGCGCCGGGCGTAGAAGCGCCAGAGGTTCAGCCGCCCGGTTTCGGTTATTTCCGTAACCAGGTGTTTTGTAATCAGGTAGCCGGAGATGACGAAGAAGATGTCGACGCCAGCAAAGCCGCCGGGCAGGCCGGAGAGACCAAAATGGAAGGCGATGACACCCGCCACCGCCAGTGCGCGCAGCCCTTCGATGTCAGGCCGAAATGATGCCGACACAATCACCTCGTGCAAGGAATGCCCACCTCGCAGAGGCTCGACCCGATGCGCCGATATTGCAATGCAACAAATCTAACGCAGTGCAACATAGGGCGAGGGGACAGGCTCCTCCCACTCATCGCATGGGCGCTCACATTGGCGGTTCAGTCACGATGCGATTGATATGGAAGCGAAGGGTGCCGAGGCGATCAGGCCTTTTTCAAAAACTCGGTCCTCAGCACCAGGCCCTTCACCTGCCTGGTGCTGCATTCGATCTCGCCCGAATTGCCGGTGCCGGCAATGCCATGCGGAGGCCAACCGGCGGGCTGCGAGCAGACGGGACCGCTCGGGGTGGCATTGCCACTCCGCGACATGCGTTCCGACCAGGCCATGCCGATGGCCACGGCAATCGAACAAAAGCCGGCCTTCATTGCGCGGATATTCCGGCGTAGCAACGTCAAATGGCTGGGCGCCCGCCGGTGCAGACTGGAAGGTGCACAATGGCGGACCTGCCCGCCCTTTCGCTTGGTCCCTTATTACAATCGGCAGAAAGCCGGCGGTCACTTGTTACCGAGCTGGTTGGCCATCTTGCAGAAGTCGGCATGCGTCTTGGCGATGCCGGCGTCGCTGCATTCCTTCAACACCATGGCCCGGTCGCTCGTGGACATGGCCATCCATGCGGTCTTGAATTCGGCTTCCGACTTCATGCTCTTCATGCCGGCGTCGGTGAAGAAGGGCGACATTTTCTGCGGATCGTCGAGCGCCGAGGTGCCAGTGGCACCGGCGGCAAGCGCTGCGCCGGTCATCATTGAAAGCGCCATCGCGCCCATGCAAAGCATCTTGATGTTCATGATCATTCCTCCTGAGCTGCTGCTTTGAGGTTATCCATCAGCGATCTACGAAGGAACGGTGTTTTGACCCAAAAGTTCCGCGTTCTGGCGCAGACATGGAACAGGATTGCCCGTGACGCCATTTATGCAAAAAATTCTACCGTGACTGAATAGCCGCGCTGCCGATCTGAAGCCCGACAAAGCCAATGAAGGTCCAGGGCAATCGGTGTCCAGTTGGGGGAGACGCTGCAAAGTTGCACGCCGGCTCAATATGCCCGATCATGGCGACGGCGGGCGGAGGTATAAAGTGGCGGCAAATCGTCGAAACGGCGCGCACCTGGCGGAGCCCCGGCGGGCGGGTATTGTTGCCGCTGCCAGGGCGCTTCCGCGCACATCGTTGCCCAGCGTAGCGTCGGTCGTGACGGCCGTCGCGGCGCTCTATTTCGGGCGCGAGGTCTTTCTGCCGATCGCAATCGCCCTGCTGCTTACCTTTGCGCTTGTACCGATGGTGTCGGCACTCAAGCGCGCCGGCATTCCGCGTCTTCCTGCCGTGATCGCGAGCGTGCTCGGCGCATTCATGGTGCTGGCGCTGTTCTCCTTCATCGTCGCCACGCAGGTCAGTGAACTGGCGCAGAACATCCCGCTTTACCAGGCTAATATCCTGACCAAGGTCCGGTCCCTCAAGGACACCGGCGTCGGCGGCGGTATCGTTTCCAGATTGAGCCGGGTGATCGAACGCGTCGGCCAGGAACTCGACAGACCCGCACCTGTGCAACCCGCCGCCGATCAGCCTCCGCGGGAGCCGATCCCGGTCGAAATCGTCGCGCGCGAACGACCGCTCGAGGTTCTCCAGAATCTGATCGGCCCGCTGCTGAGCCCGCTGGCATCGGCCGGGCTGATCGTCGTGGTCGTCATATTCATGCTGCTTGAGCGGGAAGACCTGCGCGATCGTTTCATACGTCTCGTCGGCTACGGCGATCTGCATCGAACCACCGAGGCGCTGCAGGATGCCGGCAAGCGGGTCGGCCGCTACCTGCTCATGCAATTGGTCGTGAACATCGTCTATGCCGTACCGATTACGTTCGGGCTTTGGGTTCTGGGCATACCCAATCCATTGCTGTGGGGTTTGCTGGCGCTGGCGCTGCGCTTCGTTCCCTATATCGGCCCGGTCATCGCGACGCTGCTGCCTCTGTTCCTGGCGCTGGCCGTGGCGCCCGGCTGGTCGCTCGTGCTCTGGACCGCCGGGCTTTTCGTGGTCGTGGAACTGATCACCGGCAACGTGATCGAACCCTGGCTCTACGGCTCGCGCACCGGGCTGTCGCCATTGGCCATCATCGTTGCGGCGATCTTCTGGACCTGGCTCTGGGGGCCATTGGGCCTGGTTCTGTCGACGCCGCTCACGGTCTGCCTCGTCGTGCTCGGCCGCCATGTGCCGCAGTTCGAATTCCTCGACGTTCTGTTCGGCAACGAACCCGTGCTCGAACCGCACGCCCGGCTTTACCAACGGCTACTGGCTGGCGACCCCGAAGAAGCGACAGACCATGCCGAGGAGATGCTGGAGGAAAACTATCTGGTCGAGTTCTACGACAAGGTCGCGATTCCCGCACTTCTGCTCGGCGAGCAGGACCGTGTGCGTGGTGTGTTGAGCGATGAGCAAAGACAGCAGGTCGCCGGCAGCGCGCTGACGATGGTGGCGAACCTCGACGACAGCGCGCAGGAGGAGGCGGAAGCGGACGATACGGCCGCAGCCGAGGACAACGGCGTACGCGAGGACAAGCAGATTCAGGGGGAGGACGAGGACGACACCGAACTGCCGGATGGCACGGGCATGTCGGTGCTGTGCGCCGGAGGGCGCGGCGAACTCGACGACGCCGCTGCCGCCATGCTGGCGCAGGTGCTCGAAGTCCAGCGCGCTACGGTGTTGAGGGCGAGCTTCGCCGATCTGGAACCGGGACGCATTCGCCGCCTTGAACTCGACGCCGTCGATACCGTCGTCGTCGGATTTTTGAACCGCGATTCCGTCAAGCACGGCCGGTTCCTGGTCCGTCGGCTGAAACGCGCCAAACCAAGGTTGCGGGTGGGCGTCGTATTGTGGTCGGAGCCCGACAGCGACAACCAGGAGGCAGACGCCAGATTGGCCAATGAGATCAACGCCGATTTCGTCGCACACGGCATGGTCGGCGCGGTGATCGGCGCGTTGTCCAGCGCTCCGCCGGTGGCGCTGAAGACCACCGCCAGACGCCGCATGCGCCGCCTGACGCCGGCGCGCAAGAAAGAGCCGCTCGCCGCGGCAAAATGAACGCGGCCGACGACGGCGGCAGGTCGGGTTATTACCGCTTTCGCGAAAGTGGTAATAACCAAACGGATCAGGTATCTTCGCAAGGTCGCGCTGAACCGTCCGCCGCGGCAAACGGCGCCAACCTTCATACAGTCCAGAAATAGCGCACCGTATGGAAGAAGACCGGGGCGGCGAAGACCAGGCTGTCAGCACGGTCCATCATGCCGCCATGGCCTTCGATCAGATGGCCCCAGTCCTTGACGCCCTGATCGCGCTTGATGGCGGAGGCGACCAGCCCGCCGAGGAAGCCCATCAGGCAGGCGATGAAGGCGACGCCGGCTGCCTGCAGCGGCGAAAATGGCGTCAGAAACGACAGTAGCACGCCGAGCAGGCTCGATGCCGCCAGCCCGCCGACCAGCCCCTCCCAAGTCTTCGACGGCGAGACCGTCGGCGCCAGGAGATGCCGGCCGAACAGCTTGCCGAAGATATATTGCAGCACGTCGCTGCCTTGCACGGTGATGATCAGGAAAGCGATCAGCAACAGGTTGCGGCCTTCGAAGCCAGGCACATCGAGCGTCAGCAGCGCCGGCACGTGGCTGACGCAGTAGACCGAAATCATGACCGCCCATTGCTGCGCCGAGACGCGCTCGAGAAAGCGCTCGGTGTCGCCGTGCAGCGCGGTGATCGCCGGCATCAGCAGGAAGCAGTAGACCGGGATGAAGATGGTGAACAGGCCATACCCGGCGGTCCACACCAGCCAGTACTGGAACGGGATGACGATGCCGAACATGCCGAGCAGCACCCAGTGGTCGCTGCGGCGGCTGTGCGTCAGCGTCACGAATTCGCGCAACGCGGCGAACGAAATCAGCGCGAACAGGATGGTCATGCCGGGGCGGCCGAAGAAGAAGGCAACGGTGATCGCCACCACCATCACCCACCAGGCATTGATGCGCTGGGTGAGGTTGACCAGCGTCGGCGACAACGGCTTCGGCGCGCGCCACGACAAAACGCCGGCGACGACGCTGGCGCTGATCAGCACCGCCAGCAGGCCGACAATCAGAATGAGGGTTTCGTGCATCATCGGCAGCATTTTGCCTTGATCCTCAATCGTCTCGCTCCGGCCGGGGGTTCAGCGCCAGCAGCGTTTCGCGGGCGCGGTCGAGAAAGGCGCGGCGTTCCTCACCAGGTTGAATGGCGATCGGCGCGCCGAAGACGACGCGGCAGAGCAGCGGCACCGGCACGAATTGCCCCTTGGGCAGCACCCGCGACATGTTCTCGATCCAGCAGGGGATGAGCTCGACATCGGGCCGCGCCATCGACAGATTGTAGAGGCCGGAGCGGAACGGCAGGAGCGGTTCGTCGGTCATGTTGCGCGTGCCTTCGGGAAACAGGATCAGCGAATGGCCCTGGTCGAGCACCGACAGCATGATCGAGATCGGGTGCTGCGTTTCATCCGTCCACTGCCGGTGGATCAGCACGGAAGACAGCATGTCCTCGGCAATGAAACGGCGCAGCCGCGTCTTGCCCCAATAATCGGCGGCCGCCACCGCATGGGTACGGGCGCGTTCCTTCTCGCTGAGGCAGGCCGACAGCAGGATGAAATCGCCGTGGCTGGCATGGTTGGCGAAGTAGATGCGCTGCCGGTCCGATGGCTGGCTGCCGTTCCAGATCGGCCGCACGCCGGTGACCGCCCAGGCCAGCGCCGACAGGCCGACCGAGGTCACCGTCTGCAGCAGGGTATAGGTGCTGACGCGAAGCTTTGTCATGGACGGGCTCAAAAGAATGCCGCGACGAGCGAGGCCGCCGCGAACAGGCCGAACGCGATACGCTGCGTGGCGAGCAGGCGGCGCGTGCCGGCCATCCGCTGCTCGAGCGAGCGGCCGCCGGCAGCCTTGGACTTCAGCCGCATGCGCGCCAGCACGTCGTCGATCGCCGCGCCGCCGCCTGCCTCGCTGGCGTGGCTGGCCATCAGCCGAAACAGCAGCGCATCGAACAAAAGCAGGGCCGAGAGAATGATTGTGGCTATGGCACTTGCGGCGGCGATTACCCAGGCTACCGCGGACAGCGACGATGTTTGCGGCGCAGCCGCCAGGCCGATGACCGGCGCCGCCAGCAAGGCAGCAGCAATCAGCAGCAGCGGCCATGCCACCTGCACCATCAGCCCGGCAGCGAACGCTTCGGCCCTGTCACGATAGAGGGTCATGCCGGTGCATCCGTGCAAAGATGCACCGGCCGGCCCGCGGCGGCGAGCTTGCCTCGCGCCTGATCGGGCGTGGCGGCCCGGCCGCTGGCGACCAGCCATTCGGCGACCACGGCGGCGCTGCGTTGGAAGCCGAGCGCACAGCAGACCAGCACCGCGCCCTGCTTCTGCGCCGCCCCGATCGCCGCCACCGCTTGCGCACGCGCCTCGCGAGACGGCGGCAAAAGGTCGACCATGGGCAGGCTCACCCAGCGGATCGAGGTGCCGCGCGGCCTTTCCAGTTCGCCGGCAAGGTCGATCACCGTGCCGAAAGGGTCGGCTTCGGCGGCGGTCGGAAAACGGCCAAGGGAAACACCGTCGGCAATGACGATATGCGCCGGAAGCTTTCGCGTCCATGCCCACACATTGGCCTTGGCGCCAAGGCGGTAGGGCCAAAGCAGTAGACGGCTGGCCAGCGACACGCGGCCGTCGGCTGTTTTCTGGAACACTTTGGCGCCGGCGCCGGCGTAGGCGAAAGCGACTATGGCCAGCGCCAGTGCCGGCCACAACAGGATGAGCCACAGCGCCGAGACCAACGCGCCGGCAGCGGCCCCGGCCAGGGCAAGGCTTGCGCCGAGCGCATAGAACAGCGCCAACCGCCGCGCCTTCGGGTCAGCGCTCAGGCGGAAGCCGGTGAACGGCAGCTCGCTGTCGCGCGGAAACAGCCACAGGGCGAAAAGGCCGAGCAGCGCGCCGGTCGGAATGTCGATGAAATGGTGCTGCCACGTCGTCAGCACCGAGGCGCCGATCAGGAAACACCAGACATGCCAGGCGAAGCCGGCGACGCCGGTCAATCTGTAACGCCAATGGTCCCAGATGATGACCAGCAGCGCGATATGCAGCGACGGCGCCTGATTGAAGGGTTTGTCGAAGCCGCCGAGCACGGCGAACATGAAGCCGGGCAGGCCGCTCGTCTGCGGGCGCACGAAGGTCGCAGTTAGCGGGAACAGGATGAAGCAGGCGACGGCGACGAGCTGCGCCGTCAGATAGCGGCCGGCAAGGCGGTCGACGCCGCTCTTCGAATTGTTCAACAGCAACGACAAGCCATAGAACAGGTTGATCGACCAGTAGGGCACGATCGTCCAGGCAAGGAACGGGATGCCATGCTCCCAGCCGAAGACGATGCTGCCGACATCGTCGCGCCGCGACGCCAGCCAATTGGCGAAGCCGTAGGTGGCGTAGAAGAACGGCGCCAGAAATGCCAGCCACAATGCGGCGCGCAGGACGATCCCGGGATACGGCTCACGCGGCAAGGCCGGAAGGGCAGGGGCATCGCGAGGTAAGGCAGAGGCAGGCAAGTCCATGTTCAGACGCGCCGCGCGACCGAAACGGTGAAGATGCCCCACTGGTCGATGCGCTGGTCGAGCTTCTCGAAGCCGGCGGCCGCCACCAGCTGGTCCATCTCGGCCTGCGTGCGGCGGCGCATCACCCAGGCCTGGCCGCCGCGATGCGAGGTCAGGCTGCGCGCGATCATCTCGAGCTGCGGATGCCAGGGCTGGTTGGTATAGACGAGCAGGCTTCCCGGCTGCATGGCGCTGGCCAGTCCACCGAGCGAGCGGGCGATCACGGCATTGTCGGAAAACAACTCGTAGAGCCCCGAGACGATGGCGAGGTCCGGGGCCGGGTCGAGCCCGGCCAGCATCGTGGCGTCGAAGGCGTCACCTTGATGGAAAGTGACGGTCGCCGGCAGCTGGCGCTCGGCGATCAGCTTGCGGCCGAGCGAGACGTTGAGCTCGGAGAAATCCTGCAGCCGTACGCTTGCCGGCGGCTCGGCGCATTTCTGCACGGCATCGAGCACGTAGCGGCCATGGCCGGCGGCGACATCGACGATATGGATCGGCCGGCCGGCGGCCTTGAGCGAGGCGGCGGCGCTGCCGATCAGTTCTTCCAGATGCAGCTTGCGCTGGCGGATGCCGCGCCAGCCGATGGCATCGAGAAAGGTGCGGTCGATCATGCGGCCGATGGGGCTGATGCCCCGCGCCTCGTTCTCGTAGACATAGTCGAGCGTCGAGCCCGAATCGAAGCCGGTGGCAATCCCCGTCTTCATGCCGGACGACAGCCAGGCGCCCATGCGGATCGAAGCGCGGCTCATTGCCCAGTAGAGGCCCCTTAGCGACAGCAGCGGCAGTGGCGAGGCCAGCCGGTCGGCCTCGTCGCGCGTGTAGCCGGCGCGGTCGGCCTCGGTCAGGTCGATTGGATTTTCCGACGCCGCGAATTGCTTTTCAAGGAAAGGCCTGATCAGGTCGAGTGCCTTGTGGCGGTCGCGCTCGCCCAGCGTGTCGTGGAAGAAGCCGGGCAGCACATGCCGCTCCTTGGCCGGGCTCGCCAGATTGACGAAAAACTCGTGCTGCGGTTCATGCCGCACCACCCAGTCACTGCCGGAGATCAGAAGCTGTGTCGGCACGGTGATGGCGCGGGCGTCGGCGACGATGCGCGCGGCATGGCCGTAGAGCTCGACCAGGATGTTGGAGGCGATCGGCCGGGTGATCAGCGGGTCGGCGTCGAAGGAGGCGATACGCTCGGGGTCATGCGTCAGGAATTTCGCCTTGACGTAGGAATTCACGAAGAAGCGGCCCTTCAGCTTCTGCCACAACGCAATGCCTTGCTTGGCGAAGGGCACGTAGAGCTTGACCGAGAAAGCTGGCGAGGCCAGCACCAGGGCGCGAATGTCGGGCGCGTAATCGTGCACCCAGGCGGCGGCAAGCACGGCGCCGAAGGATTGCGCGATCAGCGCGATGTCGCGCCGGGCAAAGCCGTCACTGTCGATCTCGCGCACAAAACAATCGATGTCGCGCACCAGCGCGGCAAACGACGGCGCATAGCCGCGTTCGCCGGCGGAGCGGCCATTGCCGCGCGCGTCCCACGCATAGAAGGCGTGGTCGGGCATCTGGAACTCGTCGACCAGATGCGCCATACGGCCGCCATGCTCGTGGCCGCGGTGGAACAGCAGGATGGCGCCCTTGCGGTTTTCCGACAGCGCCGGCCAATAGCGATAGAAGATCTCTGTGCCATCGTGGCTTTTGAAGCTGCGCTCCTGCGCCACCCGCTCGATATTGACTGAAGCCACGGCGGCAACCGTCTGTTGGTGAAGCATGTTGTTCTCCCTGGCGAGACCGGAATTCAGCTGCCGCTCCCGTTAAGGCCGCTGCGTATCCGGTTGATGGCGGTCGCCAGCGAGAGTGTAGCCATGGCCGGAAACACAAGCGGCGTGGCCGCCGGGACCCACAGGCCGGACGCGATAAGCACGGCGAGGATGCCAAGCGCCAGCGCCCGGTCGCTTTTGCCGAACGGGCCGGCATAGTTGCGCCCAGCTCCGGCCGCGATGCCGAGCACGCCGGCGAATTCCGCGATCATAGCCGCGATAGCGAATGCAACGACGCCCCAGACAGGAAAAATGACGGTAAAGGCCAGGATCAAAGCGAGATCGGAGACGACATCACAAAGCTCGTTGAGATACATGCCGAGCGTCGAGGCCTGGCCATGTTCCCTTGCGAGCATGCCGTCAATGGCGTTTAGCGCCATTCGCGTAAACAGCACGAGCGGCATCAGCAGAAAGACCGCGCGGCGGCCTGCAAGGGCTGCCACCGCAAGGCCGGCGGCGAGCGAGAGGCCAGCGGCCAGCAGTGTGATCTGGTTGGCGGTGACGCCGGCCTTGGCCAGGCCGTCGGCAAGCGGCCGCAGCCTGGCCTGGAAGGCCGGTTTCAGCGCATAAAGCGTCGGCATGTGCGAACCCCCCGGCCGCGGTGCAAATGATGTTGGCGAGGATGGTCAATTGGCGCGCAAGACGCAAGGGCGGCGCCCTGCCACTTTTCGACATCCGGATATGTCGGCGCTAGCTTTCCCTGCCATTGTCGACCGGGAACCGTGCGGGCAAGCTTTCCTCGGCCGTGGCCCAGGCGCGACTATGATAACGCCGCAGGACGAGAATGCATGTCGCGAAGACCGCCAGCCCGCAAATCACGCCGGGCGACATGCCTCCGCCGAAAGCGGACTTAACAACGATGCCGGTGAAGGCGCCGGCGATGGCGCCGTTGATCGTGCCCACCATCCCAGCGGTGGTCATGAAATATTGCAGCGGCGAGGGGCGGAGGCCCTTGTCGACCAGCACCGCCGAGAGGTCGTCATGCGTGGAGTTGACAAGGTATCTTTGCAGGACCGGCGCCAGCTCGACGAAATAGTGGCGGATCCTGGCCATGCCGCGGGCATGCACCATGTCCTCGATGGCAACCTGCACAGCGCGCACGAAGGTGACCAGGCCGATGAAGAAAAGGCAAGGTAGCAAGATAAGGCTGAACAACACGAACGGCCTGCCCATCTCCGTGACCTGGGCGACGAAGGACAAGGCAATCGTTGCGCTCGAGACCGAGGTCAGGAACAGATTGGCTCGCTGGTTCGCTTCCTGAATGGTCGCGGCGCGAGCGTTTTGCAGCACGAAATGCTCGGTCGTCAGGCACTGCAAGACTTGCTGCGCCTGGTCAGGCGGAACCGGAGCGTCGGGAGAACGGGTCATCGACATTGCCCGCTTCTGCCCGCCGGAACCGGCAGGGCAGAAGCGGGCGTCGTCCTGCTGCGAGCCATCAGGACTTGCCGTTGCCGCCGTTGATGGCGATACGCTTGGCCTTGGCCTGAGCGTGCTCCGTCTTCGGCAGCGTCACGCTGAGCACGCCGTTCCGGAACGCGGCGTTCACCTTTTCTTCGTCCACTTCGTAGCCGAGCGGGATACGCCGCTCGAAACGGCCATAGAAGCGTTCGGAGAACTGCCTGTCCTTGTCCTCGGTCTCTTCACGCTTCTCGCCGCGCAGCGTCAGCACACCGTCATCGAGCAGCAGCTCGACGTCTTTCTCGTCCATTCCGGGGATCTCGGCGGTGACGCGGATCTCCTTTTCGCTATCGGAGATTTCGACACTCGGCCAGCTGGCGCGGGCAGCGGAGAAGCCACCGAGCGACGGCAGCCTCGTGTCGAAGCCGCGGAACGCCTCGTCGAACAGGCGGTTCATTTCGCGATGCAGCGTCAGGAAGGGATCGCGATCGCCGCTGCGGAACAGGCTGGGGGCCTGATTGTTCTCCCGGCCCCAGGGAATGAGATCACGAATAGCCATTGCATAGTCTCCTTTCTCGACTGGTTCGTTCAGGCAGCCTGCTTGTTTGCTTCGACCTGCGCGGCCTTCGGCCCGGTCTTCGGCGAGGCGACATCGGTCGCGATGGCGATGCGCCGAGGCTTCATCTCCTCGGGCACCTCACGTACCAGATCGATGCTGAGCAGGCCGTTGTCGAGCGAGGCGCCTGCGACCTTGACGTGATCGGCAAGCTCGAAACGGCGGGTAAAGGGCCGTGTGGCGAGGCCATGATGCAGATACTCTGCGTTGTCCGGCTCCTTGTGCTGGCCGGAGACAATCAGGAGGTTGGGTTCATGAATGATTTCGAGGTCGTCCTCGGAAAAGCCAGCGACGGCGATAGTGACGCGGTAGTTGTTCTCGCTGCTGCGCGCGATGTCATAGGGCGGCCAGGCGTCGAAAGCCTGCGGCGCATTTTCCAGCAGGTTGAAGACGCGGTCGAAGCCGATGCTCGACCGATAGAGCGGGGAAAAGTCGAATGCGGTTCTCATAGCTACATCCTCCATCGAGCAACATAGATACGAGGAGCGCCAAAGAGCTGGCGCTCCCTGGTTTCGCCGGCCCCATTTCGGCGGCCGGTGCCATCGATTTGGTTATTGTCCGCCGCAAGTCAAGACCCCGATGGCTCTCGCGTTGCCGGTTTTCGGGCCGGTTTTTGGTCGGTTCGGCGAGGCTGCCAATCTACTTGTGGGAGATGTCCGGCAGGAGATTGCCTGTTTGGCTTCAATCGCCAACGCCGAGTTCCCCGGCCGGTTATTGTCTGCCGCAGGTCAAGACCCAGATTCTTGTGTTGCCGGGCCCATTCCCGGCACTCGCAGATGGAGCTGACCATGACACGCGACGAGATCATTTCCGTGCTGGGCCCGGTCGACGACGCCGTTATCGCCGACATTGCGGCGACGGACGGGACGGTCCAGGAATTGCGTGAGGCCCTGGCCTGGATCGCCGCCGACGAGGCGCTGGTGAACGAAGGCCGACCGCTGCCGACGGCAAGAGTAGCGACGCTGATCGAACTGCTGCAAGGGCCGGACGAGGAGGAATAACCGCTGTTGCCGCGATGCTCTTGAACCGCGCAAAGGGACGAACCATGTCCTTCAGCGGCGCCGGCTGGTCGCCGGTGCCGCCAGCATGACGTTGCTTGCTCAAACAAGAAGACGATCAGAAAACAAGGAGGAAGTGATGGACGACGTCCGCTTCGCCGAGCCGATCACGTTGAAATTCCAGTCCAGCCAGCGCAAGGTCGCCAGTAGTTGGGAAGCCATCGAATGCATGCGTCAGCAGTGGCCGGACCGTGCACGCGGCCGGAGTTGGCGCGCCGCCTGTCGGGCCTGCCGCGACGCGCTCGACGGCTGGCGCACCGCGCGTGATGCGCGCAAGGCCTTCGTCAGGGCGGCGCGCAACGCGGGATTGCTCGCCTGCGAGCCTGTTGACCACGCCGGCTAGCCCGGACCCTCCGATATTTGAGATCCAAAACAAGTGGGGAGAGGCAACTGCCTTCCCCCGCCGCGAGAGACTTTGTCCGCTGTCTAGCGACAGATCGGCTTGCTCCTCAGTGGACGGTGATAATGCCGTTTACGGCCCGCCATTCGGAGGGCTGGATCAGGTGATGATGGGCGACGCGCACCGAATGCAGCGGGCCTTCGATTTCGCGCTCCCAGAAATCGAGGAAATGCTTCAGCGTCGGGAAATCGGGGGCAATATCGTATTCCTGCCAGATATAGAGTTGCAGCAGGTTCCGATGATCGGGCAGGCGGTAGTGGATCTCCGCCGTGGTAAGACCAAACCCTTGCATCTGGAGCTGAAAGTCCCTGCTGGTCATGCGATCGTCCTTTCCGTTGAAATCTCGGTCCGTTGAAATCTCGGTCTGCAAAACGCCTCGCCTTCCACATAGGTTCCCACCGCCACGAGCGGCTCCGGACGGGCGGCATTTTGAAATATCGCGCCAAAATTTGAGCCGCACTTTAGCTGAGAGCGGCCAATGTGCGAACGATTACAGTGCATTGGCACTCTCATGCGTCGAGTGCTAAAATTTTTGCGTGACCCTCTTGAAAGCAGAAAAAAGCGCGACTAGTTCGTATGCGCGCGATGCCTGATGAAGGGGTCGCGCACCCCGTGCCGGGCCGATATTGCCGGTTCGGTCAGGAGGATCTTCGAAAATCTGTTTGTCCCGAGAGGAGAACGACATGACGTTCCGTCCATTGCACGACCGTATCCTGGTCCGCCGTATCGAGGTCGACGAGAAGACCGCCGGCGGCATCATCATCCCCGACACCGCCAAGGAGAAGCCGCAGGAGGGCGAGGTCATTGCCGCCGGTCCGGGCGCGCGCGACGACAGCGGCCAATTGCAACCGCTCGACGTCAAGGTCGGCGACCGCATCCTATTCGGCAAATGGTCCGGCACCGAGATCAAGCTCAATGGCGAGGATCTGCTCATCATGAAAGAGAGCGACGTGCTGGGCGTTATCGAGGGCGCCGGCGAGATGAAGAAGGCTGCCTGAGTGGGCCTGAACAAGCATTCCAGTCAACGAAGCTGCCTATCGAAGGAGTGATCCAATGGCTGCCAAAGATGTGAAATTTCATACCGAAGCCCGCGAGAAGATGCTGCGCGGCGTCAATATCCTCGCCGACGCGGTGAGGGTGACGCTCGGTCCCAAGGGCCGCAATGTCGTCCTCGACAAGTCGTTCGGCGCGCCGCGCATCACCAAGGACGGCGTTACCGTGGCGAAGGAGATCGAGCTCGAGGACAAGTTCGAGAATATGGGCGCACAGATGGTGCGCGAGGTGGCTTCGAAGACCAGCGACGTCGCCGGCGACGGCACCACGACCGCGACCGTTCTGGCGCAGTCGATCGTCCAGGAAGGCGCCAAGGCGGTTGCCGCCGGCATGAACCCGATGGACCTGAAGCGCGGTATCGACAAGGCGGTCGAAGCCGTCGTCGCCGAACTCAAGGCCAATGCCCGCAAGGTGACCAGGAACGACGAAATCGCCCAGGTCGGCACCATCTCGGCCAATGGCGACGCCGAGATCGGCCGCTTCCTCGCCGAAGCGATGGAAAAGGTCGGCAATGAGGGCGTCATTACCGTCGAAGAAGCCAAGACCGCCGAGACGGAGCTCGAAGTCGTCGAAGGCATGCAGTTCGACCGCGGCTATCTCAGCCCCTATTTCATCACCAACCAGGACAAGATGCGCGTCGAGCTCGACGAGCCCTATGTGCTGATCCACGAGAAGAAGCTGTCCAACCTGCAGGCGCTGCTTCCGGTGCTGGAGGCGGTGGTGCAGTCGTCCAAGCCGCTGCTGATCATCGCCGAGGACGTCGAGGGCGAGGCGCTGGCGACGCTGGTCGTCAACAAGCTGCGCGGCGGCCTGAAGGTCGCGGCCGTCAAGGCACCGGGCTTCGGCGATCGCCGCAAGGCCATGCTGGAGGATATTGCCATCCTGACCGGCGGCACGGCAATCAGCGAGGATCTCGGCATCAAGCTCGAGAACGTCACGCTCAACATGCTCGGCCGCGCCAAGAAAGTGGTGGTCGAGAAGGAAAACACCACGATCGTCGACGGTGCCGGCTCGAAGAGCGAAATCCAGGGCCGGGTCTCCCAGATCAAGGCGCAGATCGAGGAGACCACCTCCGACTATGATCGCGAGAAGCTGCAGGAGCGGCTGGCCAAGCTCGCCGGTGGCGTCGCCGTCATCCGCGTCGGCGGCTCGACCGAGGTAGAGGTCAAGGAGCGCAAGGATCGGGTCGACGACGCCATGCATGCCACCCGTGCCGCGGTCGAGGAGGGCATCCTGCCCGGCGGTGGCGTGGCGCTGCTGCGGGCGGCAAAGGCGCTCGACAATATTCAGGTCGACAACCCCGACCAGAAGACCGGTGTCGAAATCGTGCGTCGCGCGATCGAAGCTCCGGTGCGCCAGATTGCCGAGAATGCCGGCGCCGAAGGCTCGATCATCGTCGGCAAGCTGCGCGAAAAGCAGGAGTTCTCGTTCGGCTGGAACGCGCAGACCGGCGACTATGGCGATCTCTTCGGCCAGGGCGTCATCGATCCGGCCAAGGTCGTACGCACCGCTCTGCAGGATGCCGCTTCCGTCGCCGGCCTGCTGGTGACGACCGAGGCGATGGTGGCCGAGAAGCCGAAGAAGGAAGCTGGCGCGCCGGCAATGCCCGGCGGTGGCGGCATGGACTTCTAAAGCCAGGCTTCCAAAGCGCGACTTCGAAACGGCAGATGGACCGTGTCCGCCAAAAGCGGGCACGGTCTTGCCGGTCCGGGACTAATGCTGAGCAGGTGTTGCCATGGATATGATGGACAGTTTTGGAAAGATCGCGGCGCCGACCCGCCCGAAAAACGATTTCAACTATGAAGCCGACTGCAGGGCGGCGCTGGCGCCTTTGGTCGACGGCTTGCTGGATATGGCCGAGTCGGCCGGGTGGGACCGCCGCAAGGCGGCCTACACGCTGATGTTTCTGTCGGCTCAACGCGTGGGGGCCGGCACGGAGGAGCGCAAATGATAGCGGCGCGGATGCGCGAATGCCTGCGCCTGCTGCGGTGGTCGGAAAACGATTTCGCCGAAGGGGCGGGATACCCGCTCGCCAAGGCAAAGGCGTGGCTCTACGGGCGCGAACATCCGCCGCTGGGCGTGGCGGCCTGGCTCGAGGCGCTGGTCAAGGTGCATCGGCTGCTGTCGCGGCCGGGCATGCCCCCGATCGCGTCCAACTCGCAGATCGGTGCCATCGTTCTGCAGGCGGCCCTAAAGGATCGAAGCGCCCGCGCGGTTGAGTCCCGAAAGGAGCCGATTGAGCCAGGAAAGGAGAGTGTCATGGATCGTGCTTCGTTCGACAAGCCGGTTACTATCCTCACCGGCCTCGGTACGCCGACGAAGATAGAAAGCGCGGCTGAGGCCTATGCACTTTTGGCTGAATGGCCGGCAACGAGCCGGACGGCCGCGCATGACATCGCCGCAAAAGCGTGCCGTGCAGCACTGGAAGGAGAGATCGACGCCGAAACGGCGCGCGCCACCTTCGTTGCCTTCGCCCGCCGCAACGACCTGCTTGCGCCACAGACGACCGGGATGGTTGCCGGCGAAAGCGTTGCTGGCGCGACGGTTGCCGACTGGGCAACGCGCCCACAGCGCGTCAACGCCCCGGCCTGAGCGAGTGCCAATCTCCCCCTTTGAGGGGGAGATGTCACCGAAGGCGACAGAGGGGGTCGGTACGTCCTGGCGCGACGCCATATTGGACGAAAGAGAAAGTTGGCGCCTCACGCGCGGCGCCCCCTCTGTCCTGCCGGACATCTCCCCCTCGAGGGCCCTCGAGGGGGAGATTACGCGCTCAGCCGCTTTCGCTTGCTAAGCCATCGGCAGCAGCCGGCGCATGATCAGCGAGGCGTGGCCGCCCACGCCGTGTGCAGCCGGCCGGCGCTCGACGACCTCGAAGCCGTGCTTACGATAGAAGGCGATTGCGCGGTCGTTGCCCTCGATCACTTCCAGGGCGATGCTGGGAATACCCGCATGCGCGGCAAGAACGGCATGCAGCAGGTCGGCGGCAAGGCCGGTGCCGTATTCGCTTTTGTCTATATGGAGCCGCTCGAGCATGACCTCGCCCTTGTCGTCCATCGCTGCCATCGCATAACCGGCGAGCGAGCCGTCAGCCCGCTCGGCGACGAATGACATCTTGTTGTCGTCCCCGAGCTCGGACGCCAGCCGATCCGGCGCGTGCCTCTCATCCGATAGCCGTGCCGTGGTCTCGGCACCCAGGATCGGCGAATAGGTCTGTCGCCAGGACCCTCCAAGCAGCCGCGATACCGCCGGAACATCCTGTTCGGTCATGGTTCTTATTTGAGGCATCGCCACCTCCCGGGCAGTTTATGGCACCGCAACGTTCGCTCGGCCATCACCGCCTTACCCGCGATTTCAGCCAGCGGTCGAAGGCCACGGCGAGGATGAGGATCAGGCCGATGACGATGCTTTGCGTGTAGGACGAGACGTTGTTGAACTGCAGCCCGTTCTGCAAGACGCCGATCAGTCCTGCACCGACCACCGTGCCGCCGACGCTGCCGATGCCGCCGAACAGCGAGGTGCCGCCGATAACGACCGCCGAGATCACCGTCAGCTCGTAGCCTATGCCGGCGACGGCTTCGGAGGAGTTGAGCCGCGCCGACAAAACGAAGGCGGCAAGGCCGGCGAAGAAGCCGACGATGATGTAGACCGAGATCAGGATGCGGTCGACACGCAGGCCGGAGAGGCGCGCGGCCTCGGCATTGCCGCCGACTGCGTAGACCGCGCGGCCGTAGCGCGTGTAGCGCAGCACGATGTGGCAAAGGATGGCGGCAATCGCGAAGATGATCGCCGGCACCGGTACCGGGCCGATCAGGCCGGTACCGAACCAGCGCATCGAGGCGTCGAAGCCGGAGATCGGGCCGCCATTGGAGATTGTCAAGGTCAGGCCGCGAAACACGGTTAGGCCGCCGAGCGTGACGACGAAAGGCGGCACTTTCAGCCTGGTGATGGCAAAGCCCTGGACGCCGCCGGCCACGGCGCCGACGACGACGGCGGCGAGAAGGGCGGCGAACCAGCCATAGCCCTGCGTGCCCGTTGTCGACAGCGACAGCGTGTTGGCGGTGCCGCCTTTGGCCACCACCGCCGCGACCATGCCGCAGAAGGCGAGCAGCGAGCCGACCGACAGGTCGATGCCGGCGGTGAGGATGACGAAGGTCATGCCGAGTGCGATCAGGCCGGTGATCGAGATCTGGCGCATGATGTTGAACAGGTTGATCGGGTCGATGAAGCTCGGCTTCAGCACGGTGAAGACGACGATCAGCAACGCCAGGAACATCAGCGGGCCGAAGCTCATCAGCAGGCGCGCAATATTGACGCCACCGCGCTGGCTCCGTTCGGTCGTACTGGTCATTGCGTTGCTTCCTGCTTCTGGTCGAGCGCCATCAGTTCCATCAGTTTCTCCTCGGTCGCCTCGACGCCGGGCATCTCGCCGGTAATGCGCCCGCGCCGCATGGTGACGATCCTGTCCGACACTGCAAGCACCTCGGGCAGCTCCGATGAGATCATCATGATGGCGATGCCGCGCGCGGCGAGTTCCACCAGGATCTGGTGCACTTCCGCCTTGGCGCCGACATCGACGCCGCGCGTCGGTTCATCGACGATCAGCACCTTGGGATCGCGCGCCAGCCATCGGGCAAGGATCACCTTCTGCTGGTTGCCGCCGGACAGGCCCTCGATCGCCTGTTCGGGCGAAGCCATGCGGATCGACAGCATCTTCCTGTAGTTTGCCAGCGCCTCGCGTTCGCGCCGCTCGGCCATGAAACCGACACTGGAGTAGCGGTCGAGCGCGGCGATCGAGAAATTGGTTAGGATCGCGAGTGCTGCGAAGATTGCCTGGTGCTTGCGGTCCTCCGGCACCAGGCCGATGCCGAGCTCGATGGCGTCGGCGGGCGAGGCCGGCGCGATCGGCCTGCCGTCGAGCATGATGGTGCCGGCGGCAATGCGGTCGGCACCGAAGATGGCGCGGGCGAGCTCGGTGCGGCCGGAGCCGACGAGCCCGGCGACGCCGAGGATTTCGCCCGCCTTGAGGTCGAGATCGACGCCTTCGAGTACGATGGCGTGCGGCGCCTGCGGATCGCGCACCGTGCGCAGGCCGCGCACCGAGAGCCGGACGTCGCCGGCGACATCGCGCTGCGTCGGCCTGGCATAGAGCTCGGACGCGGCACGGCCGACCATCTTCTCGATGATCTTCGGCAGCCTGATCGGCCCGCCTTCGCGGTCGAGATGGCCGGCCAGCCTGCCGTCGCGCAGCACGGTCATGCGGTCGCAGATCGCCGATGCCTCCTCCAGCCGGTGGGTGACGAACATGATGGCGACGCCATCCTTGCGCAGCCGGTCCATGATCGACATCAGCCTGTGCACTTCGGTTTCGGTCAGCGCCGAGGTCGGCTCGTCCATGATGATCAAGCGGCTCTTCAGCGATAGCGCGCGGGCGATTTCGACCAGCTGCTGCTCGGCCACCGACAGTGCGGAAACCGGCGTCGCCGGGTCGAGATTGAGCCCGACGCGAGCGATGATCGTGCGGGAATCTTGCTCCATTCGCCGCCAACTGACCAGCCCGAACCGGCCGAGCGGCGCGCGGCCGATGAAGATATTCTCCGCCACGGTCAGCGTCGGGATCAGGCTCAGCTCCTGGTAGATTGTTACGATGCCGTGGCGCTTGGCATCCTGCGGATTGTGCGGGCTGAATTCGACACCGTCGAAGACGATGCGGCCGCTGGACGGCGGCATCACGCCGGATAGGATCTTGAGCAGCGTCGATTTGCCGGCTCCGTTCTCGCCGAGCAGGCCGAGGATCTCGCCGGGACGGACTTCAAGCGAAACGTCGTTCAGCGCGGTGACGCCGGCAAAGCGCTTGGTCACGCCCTCGACGGCGAGCAGGGCGGGAGAGGGCGCAATGGCTTCGACTGGCAAAGGATGCTCCTTGAATTGCGATCCACCCGAAAGGCCAGCGGGACAGCGCCCCCCTCTGCCCTGCCGGGCATCTCCCCCTCAGGGTCCCTCAGGGGGAGATCGGATGTCACCCAGGCTTTCGCTAGTCTCCGGCGTTGAAGAGAAGGCAACGCGTTGAAACTGCCAATCTCCCCCCTTGAGGGGGAGATGCCCGGCAGGGCAGAGGGGGGCGCGACAGAACGCTGCTTTTGGCGCTGTGCGCCCTCGGCGCCTACTTCGTCTCGCCCAGCCTCTCCGCCTTGTCGAGATTGTCCTTGCCGATGACGATCGGCGTCAAAAGCACCAGCTTTTCCTTCGGCTCGGTCTTGTCCCTGGCGTAGGCGACCGCGATCTGCACCGCAGTGCGCGATTGTTCGCCGGGGAATTGCTCGACCGTTCCGGCCAGCTTGCCGTCGCGCACGGCGACCAGCGCTTCGGGAAGCGCGTCGAAGCCGTAGATCTTGACGTCGGTGAAGTTGCGCGCCGCGCAGGCTTCAACCGCGCCAAGCGCCATGTCGTCATTGGCGCAGATGATCGCGTCGGGCTTGCCGTTGGCGGCAAGGCCGGCCTCGGTGACGGACAGCGCCTCGGCGCGGGCGAAGTTGGCGGTCTGCTCGAAGATGATCTGGTACTTGTCCTTCATCGGATCGAGGACGTTGTGCACACCCTTGTTGCGGTCGATCGCCGGGCCGGCACCGGGCTGGCCCTGCAGATGGAAGATCTTGGCGCCGTTCGGGAACGCCGCCACCATGGCCTGCGCTTCGGCCTCGCCGCCTTTGACATTGTCGGCACCGACATGAGCGAGGATGCCCTCGACGCCGTCGACGCGGCGGTCGATGGTGACGACGGGAACGCCGGCCTTGACCGCTTCTTCGATGGCTGGGGCCAGCGCATTGACGTCGAGCGGCGAGATGACGATGGCGTTGACCTTCTGCACGAGTGCCGCCTCGATGTCGGCGGTCTGCTTGGGCGCCGAGTTCTGGCCGTCGCTCTCGATCAGGTTGACGCCCTGCGCCTGGGCTTCCGCCTTGATCTGGTTCAGCATGTGCACGAAGAACGGAAAGCCGAGGCTCGGCACCGAGCCGAGGATGGTCAGCTTGTCCTGGGCAAAAGCCAGTTGCGGAGCGGCCAGCGCCAGGGCGCCCATCGCCGCGGTCGACAGCAGGAATTCACGTCTGTTGATCAATTTAGTCTCCTCCCAGATGAGCGCACGACCCCGGAACCGGAATGGGTTTTCCGGAAGGTTCCTTGCGTCGATTCAAAAATGGAGTGTCCTTCGAGCGCCCAACTCGTGTTTGAAGGGACGCAACGGCGCTCCAGCCGGTCCACCGCGACGTTCTCCTCCGCTCGGTGCCTGCCCAAGGATGCTAGCCAAGGCCGGAGCTTTGCGCAAGAACGGGAGAAGGCAAGACCTACCGATCGATCATCATCATGGTGCGCTCGCCGTAGCGCGGACCGGCGACCTTGCCGGGCGCCAATGCGTCGTCGAGCACCTGCATCTCGGCGGCGTCGAGCCTGATCGAAGCCGCGGCGACGTTCTCCTCGAGGTATTTTCTGCGCTTGGTGCCGGGGATCGGCACCATGTCGATGCCGAAGCCGCTCCCCTTGTGGAGCAGCCAGGCCAGCGCGATCTGACCTGGCTTGACGCGCTTGGCCGCGGCGATGTCAAGTACCATGGCTGCCGCCTGCATGTTGGCGTCATAGTTGGCGCCCTGGTAGCGCGGGTCGCCGCGCCGGTAATCGCCCTCCGGATAGTCTTCTGCACGCCTGACATCGCCGGTGAGAAAGCCGCGGCCAAGCGGCGAGAACGGCACCAGGCCGATGCCGAGCTCCTTCAGCAGCGGAATGATTTCCGGTTCCAGATTGCGCTCCCATAGCGAGTATTCGCTCTGCACTGCCGACACCGGATGAACGGCATGCGCCCGGCGGATGTTGGCGGCACCGGCTTCCGACAGGCCGAAGAAGCGAACCTTGCCCTGAGCGATCAGCTCGCCGACAGCACCCGCCACCTCCTCGATCGGCACCGCCGGATCGACGCGGTGCTGATAGAGGAGGTCGACATGGTCGGTGGCGAGCCTTCTCAGCGAACCTTCCAAAGCCTCGCGGATATGTTCGGGCCGGCTGTCGCGCTCGGTGCCGACTTGCTTGCCGTTTTCGATGCGGAAACCGAACTTCGTCGCGATCGTCACTTCATCGCGCCGGCCCTTCAGCGCGCGGCCGAGCAGCTCCTCGTTAACGTACGGCCCGTAGACTTCCGCAGTGTCGAGGAAGGTGCAGCCGAGTTCGATGGCGCGGTGCAGCGTGGCGATCGACTCCGCCTCGTCGGCCGGACCGTATGACTGGCTCATGCCCATGCAGCCGAGACCAATTGCCGAGACTTGCAGCCCCTGGCTGCCGAGTTTGCGCTTTGTCAATGTCATCTGAGGTTCCCTGGGTCGGTGTCGCAGTCCAAGCCGCCATATCCCATATAGCGCGCCGGTTGGGTTTCCACAGCCGATAGCTGACCGGCCATTTGAATCCAGGTCAAAGTGCGCCGCATCGATGCGCTTACAGTGTCCGCTGTCTTGGGAAGGACGCAAGCAGGCGGGTGGTCCGGGCCGGAAAGGCCAGAAGCAGCTACTAGCTTCGGACCACCCGTGGCCTTGATTGATGCGATCGCCATCAATCACACCATCAGTTGGCAGCGGTGCGCATATAAGACCAATCGCTGGCAGCGTAGCGGCCACCCCTTCGTGCCACGGCGAGCACGCGCCATGCGAAGGCTCCCTTATGACTTGAGAGAGCCACGTTCAGGCTCGAAATATCGACAAAGCCGGAATAGATCTCACTTGAACCAGATGGCACAAGTGCGAGCAACTCCACGAAGAAGCGCACTCCCTCTGGTTGCTGGCGTGCCGTCCACACTAGCTCGACACTATTTGCGCTGGAGCCAATCAACTCGCCATATGTAGGCGCGATGAGTATTGGAGCGGAAAGCGTCGCGGCCTTTGCGCCACCAGAGCGAATGGCAGTCAGGCGCGCGCGAGCAGCCGGGAGACCGGATGCTTTGAACCACGCACGGGCGAGATCGACGTTTTGCGGAACGCCTTGCCCTGCCTCGTAAAGCTGGCCGAGATTATATGCCGCTCTTCGAATGCCATGAGAGGCCGCACGCGCGTACCATGTGGCGGCTTGCGCCATATCCGGGGACACGCCGCGGCCGCTGTCAAGCATGATGGCAACATTGAATTGTGCTTCGGGCAGACCCGCTTCTGCAGCACGGCGGTACATGTCGAAGGCGAGCCGAGCACCTGTCGGCCCGCCCATCAAGTCTTGTCGCAGTGCCTCGCGAAACAAAGCACTCGGATCCTCGGCGCTAGCCGGCGTCACCGACTGTGCGAACGCGAGCAATAGACTGGCCGCGGTCACGAAGCGGCGCACGGCGTTAGCGCCAGGTGATCTCGACACGACGGTTTTCAGGTTCGGCAATACCCTCTTCGGTCGGAACCGCGAGTTCTGTTTCGCCTTTCGCCAGGACCTGGAACCGGTCGACCGGAAGTCCGCGATCGAGCAAAGCTTTCAGCACCGCTGTCGCCCTGCGCTGAGAAAGCAAGAGGTTCTGCGCTGGTGGTCCGGCACGATCGGCACTGCCAGTAACGATCATGACTTGCGGCTTGCCCTCGTTGAACGCGCGAGACGCTTGATCGAGGACTTCTCTGTCCTTGGGAAGAATTGTGCTGCTGCCGGTGCCGAAATGGATGACCAATGGGGCCGGTCCACTTTGTGGTTTCGCGCTTTCCGGCGTCGCGGGCGAAGGCGGATCTGTTTGCGCGAAAGCAGATGTGCTTCCCAGCAGGACAATAAAGGCAAGATGGCGAACAAAGCAACTGAGGTTCATATCAGACTCCTGTTTTGCGCTACCTTACTAGTTACCGCCCGATTGCCACTTCGATAGTTCCGGGGCGGGGGAGTGAACCATCGTCCGCAAATGCGCGCTGGATGAGTGCAGCTTCCACAAGCCCAGCCGCTATACGCTCTGCGCTTGGTCGATCTTCATTATAAAAGTACGTGACTTCGTTTGCCCGAGAGCTTGTGGGTGAATTGCCAGATTTTACGACGTCGAGCCCCTGAGCTCGCAGACTCCGCTCAAGGGTCGCCGCTCGTGTCCGCGCGGAATCGCGGTTACGCGCAAAGCGCAGAATGACTCGTGGAGTTGCATCTGAGGGCAGAACGATATCAGGCGATATGCCGATGGTTGCGGTAGACTGAGGCTGAGACGACTCTTGAGGCTGAAATGCTTCAGCAAACTGCTTTTCAAGGCGATCCATCTGCTTTTTCAAGGCGATCCATGCCGGCATGATTGTCCGTCGCCTGCCGCCGCAATTTCTCGATCTGAGCCACGAGCTCGGACCGCTGGCGATCGAGTGCGGCCGCATCCGGCGACGGCGCCCGGGCGACGTCGCTCACCTGCGCTCGCAACTGCGCCAGCTCCGTGCGATCGGCGGTCGCGTCCTGCCGCAGCTTTTCGATCTCGGCCACGAGCTCTGCCCGCTGGCGATCGAGTGCGGCCGCATCCGGTGACGGTGCCCGGGCGGCTTCTCTCACCTGCGTCCGCAGCTGCGCCAGGGCCGCACGGTCGGCGGTCGCCGCCTGCCGCAGCTTTTCGATCTGAGCCACGAGCTCGGACCGCTGGCGATCGAGTGCGGCCGCGTCCGGTGATGGTGCCCGAGCGACGTCGCTCACCTGCGCTCGCAACTGCGCCAGCTCCGTGCGGTCGGCGGTCGCCGCCTGCCGCAGTTTCTCGATCTGAGCCACGAGCTCTGCCCGCTGGCGATCGAGCGTAACCGCATCCGGTGGCTGTGCCCGGGCGGCTTCTCTTACCTGCGTCCGCAGCTGCGCCACGGCCGCACGGTCGGCGGTCGCGTCCTGCCGCAGCTTTTCGATCTCAGCCACGAGCTCGGTCCGCTGGCGATCGAGCGCATCCGGCGGAGGCGCCCGGGCGGCTTCGCTTACCTGCATCCGCAGCTGCGCCACGGCCGCACGGTCGGCGGTCGCCGCCTGCCGCAGCTTTTCGATCTCGGCCGCGAGCTCTGCCCGCTGGCGATCGAGCGCAACCGCATCCGGCGGAGGCGCCCGGGCGCCTTCGCTCACCTGCGCTCGCAACTGCGCCAGCTCCGCGCGGTCGGCGGTCGCCCCCTGCCGCAACTTTTCGATCTCGGCCGCGAGTTCAGTCCGCTGGCGGTCGAGCGTAACCGCATCCGGTGGCGGTGCCCGGGCGGCTTCTCTTACCTGCGTCCGCAGCTGCGCCACTGCCGCGCGGTCGGCGGTCGCGTCCTGCCGCAGCTTTTCGACCAACTGGAGGAGGTTCGTGCTGTCGCCCGCCGCCACCTGCTGCAATTTTTCGATCTGACCCAAAAGTTCGGTCAACTGGCGATCGAGCGTAGCCGAATCCGGTGGCGGCGCCCGGGCGGCTTCGCTCACCTGCGTCCGCAGTTGCGCCACGGTCGCGCGGTCGATCGTCGCGTCCTGCCGCAGCTTTTCGATCTCAGCCGCGAGCTCGGCCAGCTGGCGATCGAGCGGGGCGGCATCCGTCGAAGCCGCCTGGGCGGCTTCGCTCACCAGCTCCGTGTGATCGGCGGTCGCCTGCTGCCGCAGCTTTTCGATCTCAACTGCGGACGCAGTCGAGAGCGTAATTGTCGCGCCGACGATCAACATACTAGCCAAGAGTATTTTTTGCCATTTGACACGAAACCAGCCCCTGGATTTCAGCAACTCGGCGCCGCTTGCAGGTGGAACCGCAGCTTTGAGGCCAATGTCTGTCCGTTTTCCGTTCGTCAAAAAAGCGACCTCGGTCGGGGGCTTGCTATCCCGCGACGCCAATTGGAAGACGTGCACCACGAGCCTACGCATAAATTCGAGCTTTTAGCTTCATCCATTCGAGGGATGCTTCATCCAGTCCGGGGAAGTGTCACGTCCTGATATATGGACGTCGGGCACTATGCGCCGGCGGTCGTGGGACGCTCGCTCGCCGAAATTGACACGACACCCCGTCTCAGCCATCCTTAAGCCGGCCGTCTTGTCTTGCGGCTCGCGTGTATGAGCAAATTGCATGGCCAGTTCCGCTACCAGCCAAAAATCCAAGCGCGCCGCGGTGCGCAAGGCGCTCGACCGCCACAAGGTCTACATCACCGCGCAGCGTTTTTCCGCCGGCAGCTACAGCGCGCGCGTGCTGGTCGATGGCGAGGCCTATTGGGTCGACGAATTCCGGCTCAGCCAGCTGCAGCAGGGCCTGTCGCCGGCCGAACTCGAATTGACACCGGCCACCGACGATTGAGCGGCGTGACCTCCCATCCTTCGTCATCCCAGGGCGGAGCAGGAGCGAAGCTGCGTCGCGGAGACCCTGGGATCGATGCCGTGACATTGGAGCGCCGCTGCGATGGGATCTTGATGCTGCGCTCGTTGCTTTTGCCCGCCACCTACGTCTAGTCCATGCCAGCTCGTTCGAAGCTCAAGGCCTATCGCGCCAAGCGCGAGTTCACGAGGACGCCGGAACCGGCCGGCGGTCTGGTTGCCCTTGAGGGCAATCGTTTCGTCGTCCACAAGCATCACGCCACCGCCGATCACTACGATCTGCGCCTGCAGGTCGGCGACGTGCTGAAGAGCTGGGCGGTGCCGCGCGGCCCCTCGCTCAATCCGGCCGACAAAAGGCTGGCGGTCGAGACCGAGGACCATCCGCTCGAATATATCGACTTCGAAGGTGTCATTCCCGAGGGCGAATATGGCGGCGGGCCGATGATCGTCTGGGACACCGGCATCTGGGCGCCGATGGACGACGTCGAGAAGAGCCTGCGCACCGGCTCCTTCAAGTTCCGGCTAGCCGGCGAGAAGCTCAATGGCGGCTGGATGCTGGCGCGGCTGAAGCCGAAGGCCGGCGAGGATGAGGGCAAGAAGAACTGGCTGCTGTTCAAGGAGCGTGATCTGGCCGCCGACGCCAAGCTCGACATACTGGAAGCCCGGCCGGAAAGCGTCAAATCCGGACGCCGCATCGAGGAACTGGCGGCAACGCCGAAGCCCGCCGCCAATCCTGCCAAGCCGGTGGTGCTGAAACCCGGTGCTTTGCCGGGCGCCGTCAAGGCGCCGTCGCCTTCCCGGATCGAGCCGCAACTGGCTACGCAGGTTCCGAAGCCGCCGGGCGGCGATGATCCCGCGGCCCGAACGGGCGAAGCCTGGCTGCACGAGATCAAGTTCGACGGCTACCGCACCATGGCGCATGTTTCCGACGGGAAGGTCAGGCTGATCACCCGCGCCGGCCTCGACTGGACGAGGCGCTATGGCGACCTGCCGCTTGCCTTCGCCAGGCTGCCCTGCCGCGAGGCGATCATCGACGGCGAGGTCGTCGCGCTCGACGCCAAGGGCATCAGCCGCTTTGCCCTTTTGCAGGATGCGCTGGCCGAAGGCGCCGGCAACAAGCTCCACTTCTATGCCTTCGACCTTCTCTATCTCGACGGCTGGGACCTGAGGCAAGTGCCGCTCCGCCGGCGCAAGACGCTGCTTTCGCAGCTGCTGTCCGGTCTTGGCGCCAACTCCGCCATCCAGTACAGCGATCACGCCGAGGGCGACGGCCAGGCGCTTTATGACCAGGCATCGGAAATGGGGCTGGAGGGCGTCGTCTCGAAACGTGCTACGGCGGTCTACCAGAGCGGCCGCACCAAGACCTGGACCAAGACCAAGGCGCTTCAGACCGGCGATTTCGTTATCGCCGGCTACACTGTCTCCGACGCGGCCGAGGGGCTGGCCGCACTCGGTCTCGGCGAATTCGAGGATGGCGAGCTGCACTATCGCGGCAAGGTCGGCACCGGCTTCGACGCCGCCACCGCCGGCGAGTTGCTGGCGCGGCTGGAGCCGTTGCGCGCCGGGGCGTCCGCGCCGGAAGGTGTTCCGCGCGAAATCATGCGCGAGATGAACTGGGTGCGGCCGCTGCTTTCGGCGCATATCCACTACGCCAACCGGACCACCGACAATGCGCTGCGCCATGCCGTGTTCCGCGGCCTGCGCGACGTCGGCCTGTCGACGCCGGTTTCGGCCAAGCGCAAGCGGCTGATCGCCGAGGCCGACCTCGCAACCATCTGGGTGACCAACCCGACGCGGCGGCTATTCGGCAAGACCGGCCCGACCAAGCTCGACATTGCCGTCTATTACGCGCTGGTCGGCGATTTCATGCTGCCGCACATTCTCGGCCGGCCGGTGTCGCTGGTGCGCTGCCCGACCGGCAGGCCGCAGGACTGTTTCTTCCAGCGCCATGCCTTCACCGGCATGCCGTCCTCCGTGGCGACCTTCGAGGCGACCAACGCCGAGGGCGAGACCAAATCCTATCTCTCGGTGGAAGACGCCAAGGGCTATCTGGCGCTGGCGCAGTTCGGCGTCGTCGAGTTCCACACCTGGGGCACCCATCGCACGCGGCTCGACAAGCCGGATTTGATCGTTTTCGATCTCGACCCGGGCGAGGGGATCGCCTGGCGCGACGTGGTGGAGGCGGCGGTGCACATTCGCAGCGAGCTCGAAGCGCTAGGGCTGGTGCCGTACGCCAAGACCTCCGGGGGCCACGGCATCCACATCACCGTGCCGGTGACACAAAAGCAGAACTGGAAGAAACTGCACCAGGCGACCAGCGCCATCTCCACGCATCTTGCCGCCACCGCGCCCGACACTTTCACCACCACCATGGGCAAGGAGAACCGCAAGCGGCGCATCTTCATCGATTATCACCGCAATGCGCGCGGCCACACCTCGGCGGCTCCCTATTCGCTGCGCGCCCGCACCAATTTGCCGGCCTCGACACCGGTGAGCTGGAGCGACCTGGAATCCATCGACGCCCCGCAGGATCTGAATTATTCGTCACTGCCGGGCCTGCTGGCGACGTCAGGCGACCCTTGGGCCGACATGGAAGATTTCGCCCGGGATTTGCCGTTGATAGCCACCGCGAGGTAGTTCTGCGGGCTGCCAGACTCCATCGACGCTCCGGAAAATTTGAATTATTCTTCGCCATGGACCTCTTGCGTGCAGGCGGCTCTCAGCGGAGGAAGATTTCGCTAGGGATTTGCCGGTATTGTAAGGGCCCGGTATTGTAAGGGCAACGTAGGATTTCGGCAGTCCCGTTCGTCCTCCGGACGAATGAACGCTGCGAACTGTTCGACAGCACAAGGCCGCGTAGGAGTATTTCATGGCGCCCAGGGCAAGTTGGAAAGGTTACCTCAAGCTCAGTCTGGTCAGCTGTCCGGTCCGGCTCTATCCGGCGACGAGCGCCAGCGAACGCATCAGCTTCAATCAGCTGCACAAGAAGACGCACAACCGCATCAACATGAAGCCGGTCGACCCCGAGCTCGGGCTGGTCGAGCGTTCGGACCTGGTCAAGGGCTACGAATACGAGGACAAGCAGTACATCATCATCGAGGACTCCGATCTCGATGCGGTGCGCATCGAATCCAACCATACAATGAACATCGAGGCTTTTGTCGACGAGCATTCGGTCGACGTCATCTATCAGGACGCGCCCTATTACCTGGCGCCGGATGGCGCAATGGCCGAGGAGACCTTTGCCGTGTTGCGCGAAGCGATGCGCAAATCGGGGAAGCTGGCGATCGCCCGCCTTGTGCTGTCCAGCCGCGAGCGCGTCGTGACGATCGGCGCGCGCGAGAACGGTATGTTCGTCTGCACCTTGAGGAATCCGAACGAAGTGCGTGGCACGGCTGAATATTTCGGCAATATCCCGGCCGGAAACCCCGATCCCGAAATGCTGCAATTGGCCGAAGCGCTGATCAAGCAGAAGGAAACCACCTTCGATCCAAAGAATTACGAGGACCGCTACGAGATCGCGCTGATGGCGATGATCCGCGAGAAGCTCAAGGGCCACAAGCCTATCATCGCGGCGGCGCCTGAGCGCGGCAATGTCATCAACCTCATGGATGCGCTGAAGGCGAGCCTGTCGCAATCGGCCAAGCCGCCGGCCAAGTCCAAGAGCAAGGCCGATGAAACGGCCAAGCCCGCGGCGAAATCCGCCAAGGCCGGCGCCGCCGCGGCCAAGGATAACCCGCTCAAGGCGAACCTTCTCAAAGCCGTCGGCAAGAGCAAGGCGTGACGGCTCTCGCCGGCACGGTCTTCGGCATCGTCGGCGCGCTGGCGGCCTTTCCGCTCAGGCTGGCGGCGCGCGAGGTCGAGCGCCGGCACGGCCAGTTGCGGCGCGGCGTCACTCGGCGCACCACTCATGTCGTGTTGGGCCGCATGTTGCTCGCCAGGGCCGGCGATACCGAGATTGAACGCCGCGTCGTCACCGAGCGCGCGGCCGGGCGCAAGCTGGTCAGCGAGAACGGCTTCCTGCGCCTGCTCGGGCTGATGAAAGCGCCGGAGGCTTCGGCGCTGCCGCGGCAGTCCCTGATCGACCAGTCGCGGCTGACCGGCGCGGATCTCGACCTTTTGTCGCTGTTCGATGCCTTCGAGCATGATTGCGAACCGTATTCCTTTCGCGACCTGATTCTCGCCCGCAAATATGCCGGGCTGGTTGCCGGCGGCGCCTCATGGGGGGCGATCGCCCGCTCTGTGCATCGCTCGGGCCCGGTCGCCTCGCTCACCGCCAAGTCGCTCGCCGTCGGCTCGCAGCATGGGCGGGCCGACGCGATCTATCTCGAGGGAGGCCAGAGCGAACTCGACGGCCAGCTGCTGTTCGATCTGGGAACGCGGGATGACGACACGCTGGAAGAGCTGTTCGCCGATGCCGAGGCGGCGGAAGAGGCTGAAGCCCACGAGCAGGCGGCGGCACTCTACCAGCGCTGTCTGGCCATCGACCCGAGCGATGCGATCGCCGCCTTCAACCGCGCCAACTGCCTGCGCGCCGCCGGCCAAGCGGCCGAGGCGGCGCACGACTATGCCCGCGCCATCAAGTGCGACCCCGGCTTCGTAGAAGCCTGGTTCAATCTTGCCGGGCTGATGAGCGAAGAGGGGCGGGTAGCCTCGGCGCGCCGCCATTTGCTGAAGGCTATCGCACTCGATCCCAATTATGCCGACGCGGTGTTCAACCTTGCGAGGCTGGAGTTCGACGCCGGCAATTTCGCTGAGGCGCGGCGTCGCTGGGTGCGCTACCTCGAACTCGATCCCAACTCCGAATGGGCGCGTATGGCGGCCAAGGGGATACAGTTCGTCGATTTGCAGCTGGCGCGGATGTCGGGGTGACGATGATTAGCGAAGGCCGAGATGACAGCCAATCTCCCCCCTTGTGGGGGAGATGTCCGGCAGGACAGAGGGGGGCGCTGTCCCGCCGACAGGTCGATCAATTGCAGAGCGTGGTTCCGCCTAGAAGGTCGACCGGAGGCTGGCATTTCTTCACGCCCCCCTCTGCCCTGCCGGGCATCTCCCCCACGAGGGGGGAGATTGGCAGCGTCGCAGTCGGCTCTCTTCCTGCACCGATTTACCCGCTGCCATGACCACCTTCCTCTTCGACGGCCCCGACACCGCCGCCATCACCATCCTGCTCGCGCATGGCGCAGGCGCTCCTATGGACTCGCCCTCGCTGACAGCCACGGCAAAAGCGCTCGCCGCGGCCGGTTTCCGCGTCGCGCGCTTTGAATTCCACTACATGGCGGCCCGCCGCTACGGCCATCGCAAGCCGCCGCCGCGCGCCGAGACGGTTAACCCGGAATACATCAAGGCGATCGCCGACCTCAGGGCGAAGGACGTGAAGGGGCCGCTCATCATCGGCGGCAAGTCGATGGGCGGACGCGTCGCTTCGATGATCGCCGACGAGATGTTTTCGAAGGGCGAGATCTCGGGCCTGCTTTGCCTCGGCTATCCGTTCCATCCGCCGGACAAACCGACGCAGCTTCGGACAAAGCACCTCGCCGATCTCAAGACGCCGACATTGATCCTCCAGGGCACGCGCGACGAGTTCGGGATCAAAGACGAGGTCGCGACCTATGCTCTGTCCGAGGCGATCGAGATTCTCTGGCTGGAAGATGGCGACCATGATCTGAAGCCGCGCAAAAACATCTCCGGCTTCTCCACCGCCGATCATCTGAAGACGCTCGCTGATGCGGTGAAGGCGTGGACCGAACGCATCGTGCGCTGAAGCAGGCCGATGAAGATCGCCACCTTCAACGTCAACAACATCAACAGCCGGCTGCCGAACCTGCTCGCATGGCTGGCCGCCGCCAAACCCGACATCGCCTGCCTGCAGGAGCTCAAGGCGAGACAGACACAGTTTCCGCGCACTGCGCTGGCGGCCGCCGGCTACGGCGCGGTTTGGGTCGGGCAGCCCACCTGGAACGGCGTCGCCATCCTTTCGCGGGGCTCAGAACCCGTTCTGACCCGCGAGGCGCTGCCCGGCGACGATAGCGATCAGCAGGCGCGCTACATCGAAGCGGCGGTCAACGGTATCCTCGTCGCCTCGCTCTACGCGCCGAATGGCAACCCGCAGCCCGGCCCGAAATTCCAGTACAAGCTGGCCTGGCACGAAAGGCTGGAGGCGCATGCGGCGCAGTTGCTCGATACCGGCCTGCCCGTGGTGCTGGCCGGCGACTACAACATCGTGCCCGAGGCGCGCGACATCTACCCGACCCGCTCCTATGACGACAACGCGCTGGTGCAGCCGGAAAGCCGCGCGTCGTTCCAGCGGCTGCTCGACCAGGGCTGGCTTGACGCGCTGCGCAAGAAGCACCCGACGGAGACGCTCTACACATTCTGGGACTATCGCCGCAATCGCTGGCCGCGCGATGCCGGCCTGCGGCTCGACCATATCTTGCTCAGCAAGAAACTGTCGCGCCGGCTGGTCGCGGCGGGTATCGACCGCGACGTGCGTGGCGAGACCGGCGCCAGCGACCACGCGCCTGTCTGGGCGGAGTTGCGGTGAAGCACGAAAACTGGCGCCGCCTTTCCGGGCGCCAACCAGTCAGGTTGGCCGCGCCGCTTCACGGGCGAACGCTTCGATCAAAGGGGCGTATCCCTCAAGGTCGGGCTGCGTAGCGAAACTGTGGGTAGCGGCGGTCGAAGCCCAGGGCAGCTTTTCCGATGAGAAGACTTCGACGAAAGGCACATACCAATGATGTTCGTCCAGCATGGTCGCACGAATGTTGACGAAAAAGTCCAGGCCATGCGGACGCGTGAACATCCAGTTCTTGCAATCCCGGCAATAGAGTTGCCGGTGCGGGCCGTGCAGGCCGCCGACCGCCGGCTCGCCTTGGGTGACGGCGAAACCGGCGCTCGGCACGGCGATGGTCAAGGAATACGCGCTGGCGCTCAGTTTCTGGCAGCCGGTGCAGTGACACGCCATCGTCAGCAAGGGCGGGGCACTTACGCGAAAGCGTATCCCGCCGCATAGGCAACCGCCGTCCCAAGGTAGCTTCCAATCGTCCATGGCTGGCCTCGCGTTAGCCTCTGCCTGCGATCTAGCGTGCGACCGCCAAGCTGCAATCTCTCCCTTGACGGTCCCTCAAAGAAGGGCATCGGCAGCTTAGCCGTCCCCGAACCCGCGTTCGCTCGCGGCCGCGGCAGTTGAAGCGATCACATGATTGACGAAGCTGTTCGCGCCGAACCAGCGGGTGAACTGGCATTTCGTTGCCGACATGCCGTTGCGCGTCTCGTCGCTGCGCGGCCTTGGCGCCTATTGCAACGTCTTTTCCATCGAAATCTTCATGACGAGCTGGCGCTCGAGCGGGTGAAGGCGGTGCTTGGGGTTCAGGATTTTATCCTGCCCCAGGAATCGTGAACACCACGTCGGCGCGGCCGTAGCCGCCATCGGCGACCTCCTCGATCAGCACCATGGTGTAGGGGCGCACGCCTTCGCCGAACATTTCGACGAACAGGGCTGTGGTCTTGTGGACGAGGTCCTCCTTCTGTGCGGCGGACAGCGCGCGCTCAGGTACCTTGAAGTTTGCAAAGGGCATGACGTCGATTTCCTGTTGGTTGTTGGAGGTAAAGTCAGACCGTGCCGCCATTGGCGCGCAGCACCTGGCCGTTGACCCAGCCGCTGTCCGGTCCGGCGAGGAACGACACCACGCCGGCGATGTCGGCGGGCTGGCCGAGCCGCCCCAGCGGGATCATCCTGGTGATCGTTTCGACCAGTGCCTCAGACTTGCCGCCGAGGAACAGCTCGGTGGCCACCGGCCCCGGCGCAACGACATTGACTGTGATGCCGCGCGGCCCGAGTTCCTTGGCCAGCACATGCGTCATCGCCTCGACGCCGGCCTTGGTGGCAGCGTAAACGCCGTAGGTCGGCTGGTAGAGCCCGACCACGCTGGACGAGAAGCTGACGATGCGGCCGCCGTCGCGCAGCCTTCTTGCGGCCTCGCGCATGCCACGAAAGACGCCACCGAGGTTCACCGCGACCTGCTGCTCAAAACCGGTGTCGTCCATCTGCGCGATCGGCGCGAGCTTCATGATGCCGGCGTTGTTGACCAGCACGTCGAGGCCGCCAAACGCCTGCTCGGCTGCGTCGAACAGATGCGCCACGCCTTTGGGATCGCCGACATCGGCCTGAACGGCGATCGCCGTGCCGCCCGCCGCTTCGATCCCGCGCACCACGCCTTCGGCTGCTTCGGCGCCCCTGGCATAGTTGACGACGACCGAAAAGCCGTCGCGTGCCAGCCTTCTGGCAATTTCGGCGCCGATACCCTTCGAGGCGCCGGTTACCAGCGCCACCTTTGCATTCCGCGCAGTCATGTCAGCTCTCCAATTCTTGTCGGCTGAAAATAGGCGATAAGTCCTGCGGGATAATCGCTCGGGACTTGCCAACACCATTCGGATATGGCGAACAATGGCGATGGACAGTCTCGACCGGATGCGCCTGCTTGCCCGTGTGATCGAGCGCGGCAGCTTCACCGCGGCCGCCGCCGATCTGTCGATGTCGCGATCGAGCGCCACCGAGGCGATCAAGGACCTCGAGGCGCGGCTGGGGGTGAGGCTGCTGGAACGCACCACGCGCCATGTCAGGCCCACATTGGACGGCCAGGCCTATTACCAGCGCTGCCTCGCAATCCTTGCCGATGTCGAAGATGCCGAGGCCGGCTTTCAATCGGCGCAGCCGCAGGGCCTTTTGAGGATCGACGTGCACGGCTTCATGGCCCGCCATTTCATCCTGCCGCGGCTCACCGAATTCCTCGACCGCTATCCCGGGATCGACCTGCATATCGGCGACGGCGACCGGCTGGTCGATCTGGTGCGCGAGGGCATCGACTGCGTGCTGCGTTCCGGCGAACAGGCCGACAGCGGCATGATCGTACGGCGGGTGGCAACATTGCGCGAAGTCACCTGTGCCAGCCCCGCCTATCTCGAAAAGCACGGCATGCCGGCAACCCCCGACGATCTCGAAGGCCATCTGATGGTCGGCTTCCGCTCGTCGCGCACCGGCGAGGTCATGCCGCTCGAATTCACCGTTGGCGGCGCGTTGCGCTATGTCACGCTGCCGAACCGGGTGACGGTCAACGGCTCCGACACGATGGCGGAGCTGGCGCGTCTCGGCTTCGGCCTGGTGCAGGCGCCGCATTACCGCTTCGCCGGGGATTTCGCACGCGGCACGCTTGTCGAAGTGCTGCCGGATTACCCGCCGTCGCCGACACCCCTGTCGGCGCTCTACCCACAGAACCGCCAGCTCGCGCCACGGGTACGCGTGTTCATCGACTGGGTGACCGGGATTTTTGGCGAGGGCGGGACATCCGGCCGGGTGTGATCGTCCGGACCGCCGGCTACTTTGCGAAGGCGATCGGACGAGATAAACATCGCGCTTGGGTTTAGTGACAAGATCGGGACCGGGACCAAGACCAGAACCAGCGCAAAGTCCATGTCAACGGCGAGCCTGTCATTATGCATCGGAGCGGCATCGGAGCGGCGCGCGCTTCACCGGGAGTGTCCTTGTGCCGGCCGGTGCGACTTGAGGACGGGCGCGCCGCCGGCGCCTATGAGGCGACGGGATCGGGTGAGTGGTCCTGCTGCAACCAACAGTGTTGAAGGAATGCAGTAGCCAATAGGGAAGCTCCAGTGAGAAGATTTCGTGTAGTCGGCGCGATTATGCTCGCAACCTACGGCGCCTCGCACGCCCAGACTGTGGACGAAGGCATCCACCGCGACGCGCATGGGCCGTCGACGATGTGCGGTTTCCACGGTGCTGACGCACTGGATTTGGTCGAGCAACTGAGGGCGTCTCCCGCGTTGCGTCGGGTTGCTGCCTCATCCCGCTTCGAACTGTTCGTTTCTGCTGAAGGGCTGACACAGTGGAGTTTCACAAGGCCCACCGAACAAGCGTATCCCGCCATAACCTGCAATCGCCTCAGCAGGGACCGGCAGGGCAGTTGGTACCAAACACGGACTATGCGATGCGAAGCGGGTCGCCGGGCATGCGATGGGCTCTTTGCCGAGTTCCAGCAGCTGGACGAGCGATTCCGGCGGGCGATGCAACGATAGGGTTCAGACAATTTGGCGCGGGGCGCCTCACCACTTGCGGGCTTCCGCCGGCGCGGCCTATCGCGTATTGGCGCGGGAACTCTCCTTTGGCCTTTCCTGGAAAACCATGATTCGTCTCGAAAGCATCAGCAAGCAGAACGGCCGGCAGATCGTCTTCATCGAAGCCTCCGCCGCGTTGCAGAAGGGCGAGAAGGTCGGGCTGGTCGGGCCTAACGGCGCCGGCAAGACAACGCTGTTTCGCATGATCAACGGCGAGGAGCAGCCTGACGAGGGCCAGGTCTCGGTCGATCGCGGCGTCACCATCGGCTATTTCAGCCAGGATGTCGGCGATATGTCCGGCCGCAGCGCCGTTGCCGAAGTGATGGACGGCGCCGGGCCGGTGAGCGAAGTGGCGGCCGAGATGCGCGCGCTCGAGCACGCGATGGGCGACCCCGATCGCGCCGGTGAAATGGACGAGATCATCGCCCGTTACGGCGAGGCACAGCACCGCTTCGAGGAGCTCGACGGTTACGCGCTGGATGGGCGTGCTCGCGAGGTGCTGGACGGCCTTGGCTTCAGCCAGGAGATGATGGACGGCGACGTCGGCAAGCTGTCCGGCGGCTGGAAAATGCGCGTGGCACTGGCCAGGATCCTTTTGATGCGGCCCGACGCCATGCTGCTCGACGAGCCGAGCAACCATCTCGACCTCGAAAGCCTGATCTGGCTGGAGCAGTTCCTGAAGAACTACGACGGCGCGCTGCTGATGACCTCGCACGACCGCGAGTTCATGAACCGCATCGTCAACAAGGTGGTCGAGATCGATGGCGGCTCGCTGACCGCTTACTCCGGCAACTACGAATTCTACCAGCAGCAGCGGGCGATCGCCGACCGGCAGCAGCAGGCGCAGTTCGAGCGCCAGCAGGCGATGTTGGCCAAGGAGATCGCCTTCATCGAGCGCTTCAAGGCGCGTGCCTCGCATGCCGCGCAGGTGCAGAGCCGGGTGAAGAAGCTGGACAAGATCGACCGCGTCGAGCCGCCCAAGCGCCGCCAGAAGGTATCGTTCGACTTTCAGCCGGCGCCGCGCTGCGGCGAGGACGTGGTGACGCTGAAGAACGTGTACAAGGGCTATGGCAGCCACTCGATCTACGCGGGATTGGATTTTCAGGTGCGCCGCCGCGAGCGCTGGTGCATCATGGGCGTCAACGGCGCCGGCAAGTCGACGCTGCTGAAGCTGGTCGCTGGCGCTTCCGAGCCGGACAATGGCACGGTTGCGCGCGGGCCTAGCGTCAAGATGGGCTATTTCGCCCAGCACGCCATGGAAGTGCTGGAGGGCGAGCGCACCGTGTTCCAGACGCTGGAAGATGCATTTCCGCAGGCCGGCCAGGCGCCGCTCAGGGCGCTGGCCGGCTGCTTCGGCTTTTCCGGCGACGAGATCGAGAAGAAGTGCCGCGTGCTGTCGGGCGGCGAGAAGGCGCGGCTGGTGATGGCGCTGATGCTGTTCGATCCGCCCAATTTGCTGGTGCTGGACGAGCCGACCAACCACCTCGACATCGCCACCAAGGAAATGCTGATCACAGCACTGTCGCAGTACGAGGGAACCATGCTGTTCGTCTCGCATGACCGCCATTTCCTGGCGGCGCTGTCGAACCGGGTGCTGGAACTGACGCCCGAGGGCATCCACACCTATGGCGGCGGCTATACCGAATATGTCGAGCGCACCGGGCAGGAGGCGCCGGGGTTGCGGAGCTGAGGCGCGCACCCAGCTCTGCCGCTCGATTCCGGAGGCTAAGCACGAGCTGTTCTGCCGTGTATCGCAATTTCGCGCAGCGGATCGCCGCCGTCGATGAACAGCCGGCCTTGCGCGGTCAACGCCGCCTTGAGCCGTCGCAGGGCAATTTTTCCTGCTTTGGGATGACGCCCGTCCAGCGCGCCGACGCGCACCGCAACGGCAATGTCGAAGTGCTTCTCATCGGCCTCCAACTCGAAATCCTCGATGGCGACTTGGCGAAGGCTCAGCCGGCCTGCCGCAATCTCGGCGCGCGAAGCGGCCCCGGCCTGCGCGATGGCCTTTGCCGAGCGGTCGATCGCCAGCACGTGCCCGCCGCCGATCCGGCGCGCGATCTCGCGCGCTGCAGCGCCCGGTCCGCAGCCGATCTCCAGCACTCGCATGCCCTGCCGCAAGGGCAGGGCATTGACGATCGCCAAAAGCCTTGGCGACAAGTCGTTCGCCATACGCTCTTCTCCAGCTTTTTCGCAATCCGAGATTAGCGACCGCGGCCGGCGACGGGAAGGCCGAGAGACGCGGGCATCGCCGATGTGTTCAGCTGGTATGTTCAGTTGGGTGCTGCTTGAACAGGGGGCATGATCGACATCGAAGAGGTCGACGATCCGGTCTCAGCCGCGGGCGATCGGGCGGACCCCGAGCGGCCCGGCGTCGTTGACCTGAGGGGTAGGGAGGGACTGGCGCCGAGCCTAACCGGTTGGGGGGTAGATCACCGGCCGTTTATGTGTATACGCTCAAGCTAATATGAGCGCAAGCTAATGTTGTGCCTCAGCGATGTTGGACGATTGTGCCGATCAGTGGCCGGTTGTGGCTTCCTGCCGCGCCCTCCAACCCGGCCAACACCGCTTATTGCCTTCAAGTCCTGGCTCCATTGCTGTACCCCGGCCGAAATTCAAGGAGCCTGCAATGACCTCACATCCCGACATCCCCGACGCCAGCATGGCGGTCGATGGGGCCGGCATGACAGCCGATGACCGGCGCGCTCGCGAGGCGGATGCCGCATGGCGGGACGATGTTCGCGAGGGCGTGCGGCATGTAGGCGATCTGGATTCGCTGCCGCTGTCGCCAGCCGAGCGGGCGGCGGCCGAAGCTGCGGCCACGCGCCACAAGGTTCGCATCCCCAAGGCCTATCTCGACCTGATCGACTGGAACGACCCCGCCGATCCGATACGGCTTCAGGTCATCCCGTCGCCCGACGAACTGGCAGAGCAGGAGGGCGAGCTCGACGACCCGATCGCCGACCACGCCTTCAGTCCGGTGCCGAGATTGACGCATCGCCATGCCGACCGGGTTTTGCTGTTCCCGACCTATCAATGCGCAGTCTATTGCCGGTTCTGCTTTCGCAAGGAGCAGCTGACCTCGATCGGCCGCGGCTATACGCGCGAAGCTCTCGACGAGGCCTTCGCCTATATCGCGGCCCATCCGCAAATCCGCGAGGTGATCCTGACCGGCGGCGACCCACTGTCGCTGCCGGACAAGGTGCTGGCGGAAATCCGCGCCCGAGTCGAGGCGATCCAGCACGTGCGGCTGTTGCGCATCCACACTCGCGTACCCGTCGCGCTGCCGTCGCGCGTCACCGGCCGGTTGGTTCAAGCCTTGCAGGGCCGGCTGATGGTCACGGTCGTCACCCATTTCAACCATCCACGCGAAATCACGGAGGCGACCGAGCGGGCCTGCCGCACGTTGCGGCAGGGCGGCTTCGTGCTGCTGAACCAGAGCGTTCTGCTGAAAGGCGTGAACGATACGGTCGAGGTGTTGGAAGAGCTGTGCCGCGAGCTGATGTATCGTCTTGGCGTCAAACCCTATTACCTGCACCACGGCGACCTCGTGCCCGGAATGGCGCACCGGCGCACCACGATCGCCGAGGGCCAGGCGCTGGTCAGCGCCTTGCGTGCGCGCCTGTCCGGCATCTGCAATCCTGTCTACGTGCTGGACCTGCCGGACGGCGGAGGGAAAGTCCCGCTCGGCCAGTCCTATCTCGAGGCGTGCGAAGGGGAGACGTGGCGAATACGTGGGCTTGATGGGGTTGTGAGGGGGTATGGAGAGCTGGTTGGGGAGGAGGGACGCGCAGCCGCCGTCCAAGCCGGCCCACCTTGGTGACCTGACACGCAGCCCTTGATCACGGAAGCATGCGTTAACTGCTGTTCTATTTGGTGGTTGCGCAATTGCCAAAATAGTGAAAACGTTGGTCCGGGGTAATGGGTTAGGGGAGTTCGTCCCGGCTGTTGCGAGTTACGGGGCGGCGCAAAAGTCATGAACTTTCCACGGTTTCTGGTGGGGCTGACCACCATATCGTCCATCGTGGCGATCTCGACTTACCTTGCGACGGGTTCAATCTGGAAGACGCTGGCCTGGACGATCTTGACCTTGATCGTCATGCAGGTTGGATATTTCCTGTTCGTCGTCCGGTTGATCTACGGATCCGGGGCGAAAAGCGCAGAGGTAAAGCCGCGGCGTCTGAGGGCTGTGCCGCCGAACCGTCGAGGTCGCGTTCAGCTTATGTAGTAATGTCCCATATAGATATGATGGTCTAGACAGGACATGTTCGGTTCTGGGAATGTGCATTGGACGTTCCGTTAGTTTAGTCAACTAATATATATCGCCCAACTCATATCGTCGTTTTTGAGCTAGCGGGAAAACCTGCCTGCTGCTTGTGCGACGGTGCCTAACGCCACATTTTACAACCGGCTGGCAAGCTCCCTTTTGTTGATGCCAGCTTGGATGGCGGCGGTAGAGACGGGCCTGAGCAGTCGGCCGAAGCTGCCGATCTCCCCTACAAGGCGAGAGATCGGCGCGTCGTCGGCTTAGCTTTTGGCCGCCGCGAGCTTGTCTTGCGTCTTGGTCTCGAAATCGCTGGCATCATGGCGCTCGTGCAGCTGCATCGAAGGCTCGCCGAAGGTGCGGTTGACCATGCGGCCGCGCTTGACCGCCGGCCGCGCGTCGATGGCGTCGGCCCAACGCTGCACGTTCTTGTACTGCTCCACCTGAAGGAACTCGCCGGAATCGTCATACATGCGGCCCTTGGCCAGCCCGCCGTACCAGGGCCACACCGCAATGTCGGCAATCGTATAGTCGCTGCCGCCTAAATACTCGCTTTCGGCGAGGCGTCGGTCGAGCACGTCCATCTGCCGCTTGGTTTCCATGGCGAAGCGGTCGATGGCATATTCGATCTTCGTTGGCGCATAGACATAGAAATGGCCGAAGCCGCCACCGAGATAGGGCGCCGAGCCCACCTGCCAGAATAGCCATGACAGGGTCTCGGCGCGGGCCGGCTGCTCCGTCGGCAGGAATTCGCCGAATTTTTCGGCGAGGTAGAGCAGGATCGAGCCGGATTCGAAGATGCGGACCGGCTTTTTCCCACTGCGATCCATCATGGCCGGAATCTTCGAGTTCGGGTTGACCTCGACGAAGCCGCTGCCGAACTGGTCGCCGTCGTTGATGCTGATAAGCCAGGCGTCGTATTCGGCGCCGCTGTGGCCGAGCGCCAGAAGTTCCTCCAGCATGATCGTCACCTTGACGCCGTTCGGTGTCGCCAGCGAATAAAGCTGCAGCGGATGCTTGCCGACCGGCAGTTTCTTGTCATGCGTCGGGCCGGCGATCGGCCGATTGATGCTGGCGAAAGCGCCGCCATTTGCCTTGTTCCAGGTCCAGACTTTTGGCGGCGTGTATTGGTCCGTTGCGTAGTCGTTCATTCGGGAGGCCTTTGGAAGGGTTGGGTTGGGAGGATATCAGATATCAACGTGGGTAGTGGCGGAGGAACTTTGCATAGGGCAGCTTGGGATAGCCGTAGGTACAGATAGGGCTGCCGGCGCTGTTGCAAAACCCGACGCGAACGGCGCGGCGCCGGTCCACGCCAAAGCCGGCGCCACCTCTTGCGCCTGATCACCTGCGCCATACCTATAGCCCATATAAGCCTGCGAACATTGCCGGGAACCAAAGCATGAATATCGAACCCCTTTTGCGATCCATCGTGGCCGTCCGCGCTACCGTGCCGGAGGACGCCTTCACGGCAAATACACTTGGCACCCGTCGCGAGGGCAGTGGCGTGGTCATCCGCGGCGACGGGCTGGTACTCACCATCGGCTATCTCATCACCGAGGCCGAGGAGGTCTGGCTGGCCGACCAGGACGGGCGCGTGGTTCCCGCCCATGCGCTCGCCTACGACCAGGAGTCGGGCTTCGGCCTGGTGCAGGCGCTGGCGCCGCTCGGGCTGCCCGCCATTGCGCTCGGCGACGCGTCCAGGGCGAAGATCGGCGATCCCGTCGTGCTCTCCGACGGCGTCGGCCGCTCCGTGCGGGCGCGAATCGTCACCAAGCAGGAATTCGCCGGCTATTGGGAATATCTGCTCGACGAGGCGATCTTCACGGCGCCGGCTCACCCCTCATGGGGCGGCGCCGGCCTCATTGGCGCGGATGGCAGGCTGCTCGGCATTGGTTCGCTGCGCCTGCAGATGAGCCGCAACGGCGAGGTCGCCGACATCAACATGGTGGTGCCGATCGATCTTCTGCCGCCCATCCTCGACGATCTGCTGACGCGCGGGCAGGTCGCCAAGCCGCCGCGGCCGTGGCTCGGCGCCTTCTCGGCCGAGAGCGACGGCAAGGTCGTGGTGATGAGCGTCGCCGAGGGCGGTCCAGCCGCCCAGGCGGGCCTTCGCCAAGGCGATGTCATCTCGGATGTCCGCGACACGGCGGTCGATGGGCTTGCCGATTTTTATCGCAAGCTTTGGAACAGCGGCCCGGCGGGCGCCGAGATACCGCTCCGGGTGCTGCGCGACGGCCGCGAAACCTGGCTGCGCGTCAAGTCCGCCGATCGCAACAGTCTGCTGTGGAAGCCGCCGCTGCAGTGAGGCAACCGAAACCTCTCACTCTCCGCAAGCGCTGAAGCCAGTGCCCGGAGTCCATTCCGCAAATGGGATGACCTTGCCTTCGACCGATACGGTCGCTTGCCTGGTGCTGCCGTCCGCCAGCTTCTTGCTGCTTTTGCCCTTGCCGGTCAGCACATTGTAGTCGCAGTCGCCGCCAACATTGTCGTCCATGTAATCCCAATACTCGTAGGCAAAACCGGCGACGACGAACGTGCCGTTGCGCCAGGCGAGCGACAGCGTCTTGTTGGTCCGCTCGCTGCCGATCTCCATCGCCGGAACATAGAGCTTGATCGAGCCGTTGGGGAGCGCGGTGAGTTCGGGCTCGGTGTCGGATGTGGCGGGGCCCGGCCGCTCGTAATCCTTCCATTCGCCGTAAATCTGTTCATGCACGACCCCGGCAGGTCTGAGAAAATTGCCGTCGCGGTCCCTGAGGAACAAATGCAGGTCCATGGGATGGCCGGGTTCGGTCTCGACGATCATCGCCAGATCGGCGGCGCCGTCGCCGTTCCAGTCGCCGGTCGCCGCCGTGATGATCTTCTGCGTCTCGATCGGTTCTGCCAGTGCGGCGGCCGGCAGCAGCAGGACCAGACCGAATATTGTCGATCGCATGTAAAATCCTCTTGGCCTGGCAGGCCTGAGACGCACGCGCTTCTCAGGAGGCCCGGCTCTGCCGCGTCTCGGAACGGCTCGTCTCGTTGAGCAGCCGGCAGAGCGAAACCGCTTCACGACGGCTCAGGCCGATCAGCGCGATTTCCGAAAATTGCGCCGGCAGATCGTGAACGATGTCCCACACCATCCAACGGCCGTTCGGCTCCATGACACATTCGTAGCGCAACAATTGTTCCTGCATCCGACCCCCGGCTTTGCTCACCGGACTGGTACAGCGTCGAGGTAAATGAGTTGTTGCGCCGCGAGAGTATTCCGCGGCTGTCAAAACCAGGCGTTGAATCCCCACAGGGGCGAACCCGACAGGTCATGGCTGACGGTGCCGATACTCTCGACAAGGCGGCAGGGCAGGGACGCTTCCGGCGTGAACGGCGGCCGCCGCCAGAATTGGTTCAGGCGTTGCGGCTCGCCATATGCGCGTCGAGCTTCCTCCTCGAGGGGCCGTAACGCTTGATGATGGTCGCGGCCTCGCTTTGCGGTATGCCGTATTTGCGGGCAAAGGCAGCGACCTCGTATGGCTCTTCGCCGGAAACCAGTTTGCGATCCTGCTTGGTCTTGGATTTGTCGTCGGCCATGGCGTCCTCCATCACATCTGGTCGTTATAGGGCTGCTTGGTCCGGCCGACCATCCTTGCCAGTTCGGCAAAGGACGGTACGCCGGTTTCCCCCTGGGCATTGTTGGCCGCCTGCAGCAGCCTGAGCGGAAAACAGACGGCGTCGCGGTTGGATGGCGACATGTCTTCATAGAGACGCTCGTCGCTCGTCATCGCCGCCTCGGCCCGGCGCAACGCCATGTCGACCTCGTCGACCGACAGCAGGCCCTTGTGGACCAGCGCATTGTTGACGGCCGCGATCGCCATCATCAATCCTTCGAGCTGGAGATTGGCGACGTTCATCGTTTTGCGTCCTCGCCGGGCTTGTTGGGGCTGGCCTTGTCGTCTGGCCGGATCACTGCGCGCGGCGGGTTCTGGCCCTCCGAATGCCGGGTCTTGTCGTCGAAATCGTCAGCCGGCCTGGTCAATCCCATGCCGCCGGGGGGCGGCTTGTTGCCGGCCGCATCCTGCGAAAATTGGTCGGCCGCGTCGGGGCTCGTCTTTGCCGGATATTTCCTCGCTCCGGTCTCGTAGCGGTTCGGGTCGTCGGCCATGTCCTGTGCTCCCGTTGCAATGAGCAGATAACTTTCATGCGGCGGCAGCGGTTCCGTGGCGAAATCGACGTTGCCGGTGCGCAAGCCGTCGCAATCCGTCGGGTTTTCGTGCATCCTTGTGCATGCCAACGATGCTTCGCTCCGACGCGCCGGCAAAATGCTGCTCCTACTGCGGTGGGCGCGACCACGACTACGAGGATTGCCCGAAGCGCAAAAGCGATGCCGAACGGCAGAAGGAGACGCCAGGCAGCGCGTACCAGCCCGCTGCCGCGGCTGCAGGAGAAATCCGCTAGCCAGCCTGAACCACCCCGCCGGTCCGCCAGGCCGGCGCGAAGATCCTTCCATGTCGAGAGGATTGCAATGCCGCCGCTATTGTGGGCAAAAGCAGCACGGGCAATCGGGTTGGGGTGGGGTAATGACCGAAACGCAAGGCAATTCAGGCCGTCCGCAGGGCAAGCCGGGGACGGCATCGGGGTCGATCGGTTCCGGCCTGGTCGCACTCCTCCTCGTGGCGCTCGGCATCTTTGCGCTGTTTGGATCCTGGTACACGATCGACCAGGGCGACCGCGGCGTGCTCTTGACCAACGGGGCGCTGAGTTCGGTCGTCGATCCCGGACTGCATTTCAAGCTGCCGTGGTTACAGCGCGTCGAGAAGATCAGCCTGCGCCAGCAGGTGCTCAAATGGGGCTGCGAGAACCAGAACGATTGCAGCGGCCTGCCGGCCATGCAGGCCTATTCGCGCGACCAGCAGCCGGCCGACATGCGCGTCACCGTCAACTTCCACGTGCCGGCCGCCGAAGTCAGCAACGTCTACACCAATTATGGATCGATCGAGGCACTGGCCGACCGTGTCATTGCCAGGAAAGCACCGCAGGAGATCAAGACCGTGTTCGGCCAGTACGACGCGGTGTCGGTTATCCAGAACCGGGCGAAGTTCAACAAGGACGTCGCCGACGCCATCGCGGCGGTAACCGACGGCCCGGTGATGATAGACAGCGTGCAGGTCGAGAACATCGACTTCTCCGACGCCTACGAGCAGGCGGTCGAAGCCAGGATGACGGCGCAGGTCGAGGTGCAGAAGCAGGAACAGAACCTGCAGCAGGAAAAGATCAAGGCCGATATCGCCGTCACCCAGGCCAAGGGCCGCGCCGACAGCGTCAAGGCCGAAGCCGAGGCCAGCGCCTACAAGACCAGGGTCGAAGGCGATGCGACCGCGGGCGCCATCAAGGCTCGCGCCGCCGCGATCGCCAACAATCCGCTGCTGGTCGAACTGACCAAGGCGGAGAGATGGAACGGCGAATTGCCGAAGTCGATGATCCCGGGTTCGACAGTGCCGTTCCTGGAGCTCAGCACGCCTGCCGCAGCATCGAACTGAGGCGCGGCGCCGCGGCGCAAACCAGATCAGGACGGCGGCGCGGTAGCCGTCCCATTGCGGTCACGGCTGAAGCACGGCGCCTCGGGCGCTTGCTTCCGTTCGCCCGAGAAAAGCCGTCAGCAGCTCCATTCCCACCGGCCAGTCGCCGAGCCCGCTGTCGCCATTGATGTGGCCAAGTGGCCCGGCGATATGGAGATCGCTGCCCCAGCGCTCGGATTTCGCCCTGACATAGTCCAGCGAGCCGTAGGGATCGTTGGTGCTGGCGACAATCAGCGACGGAAAGCGAAGCCGTTGTTGCGGCGCGTCGGCGAAGGCCCGGGCGGAGGAGGGAAAGGCCGACGACGCAGGGTCCGGAACCGCGACCAGCAACGCGCCGCTGATAGAGCGGGGGGAGATCCGCTGCCAGTGTACGACCAGCAGACAGCCGAGGCTATGGGCGACGAGCACCGGCGGTGTCCATGCCTGGCATACAGCGGTTTCCAGTGCTGCCACCCAGTCGTCGAAATCCGGCGCATCCCAACTCGCCGGACTGAACCGCCGCATCGCCGGGCTTGCCTGCTGCCAATGCGTCTGCCAATGGGCTTTGCCCGATCCGCCGATGCCCGGCACAATGATGAATTCGGTCATGCGAAGCCCTTCTTTCCTGATGCAGCGCGTGCAATTCTAGGTCTTCTCCCCGGCGGCGGAATGAGAGATCATCGGAAAGCAGCGACGAAATCCGATGGATTAAAGGCGATCATGCGGAACGGCGATTACCGGCCAAGGCTCGATCCCACCGATCTGGCGATCATTGAGATCATGCAGGAGGATGGCCGCATCGGCATCTCCGAGCTTGGCCGCCGCGTCGGACTGTCCCAGCCCGCCACCTCGGAACGGGTGAAGCGGCCGGAGGAGCGCGGGGTCATCACCGGTTACAAGGCGGTGATCAATTCGGCAGCGCTCGGGCTCGGCACCATGGCGGTCATCCGCCTGCGCACCACGCATGAGCATATCCAGGTCTGCCTGAAGAAGTTCGCCCAATTGCCGGAGGTGGTCGAGGTGCTGCGGGTGACCGGTGAGGATTGTTTTCTGGTCAAGGTCGTGGTCCCGTCACCGCCCGACCTTGAAAGCATCGTCGACAGCATCGGCCGGTACGGCACGGTGACGACAAATGTGGTTCTGCGTGCCGAGCAACCGAAGCGGCTGGGCGGCGAACTGATGACCAGGGCCTAACCGGTCTATCGCTCGGTCTGTGCATGCCCGACGGCATTGGCGAACGAGATGCCGCCCTTGATCTCGCGCATCGCCATCGAGGTGATCGTGCGCCGCACGCCGGGCAGCCGGCTGAGCTCCTCGCGCAGCATCCTGTCGAGCGCCATCATGTCGACGGTGACGATCTGCAGGAGATAGTCTGCCTCGCCAGTCGTGGCGTGGCAGCGGCGGATCAGCGGATGCTGTTTGACCGCCGCCTCGAAGGCGTCCGACAGTTCGAAATCGATCGACACCTGGATGAAGGCTTCGATGCCGAAGCCGAGCTTGGCCGGGTCGATCCGGGTCGAGTAGCCGCGGATGACGCCGGCATCCTCCAGCGCCTTGACCCGCTTCCAGCACGGCGTCTTGCTCAAGCCGACCTCGTCGGCGAGCGCGGCAAAGGAGGTGCGGGCATCGCGTTCGAGCGCCGCGACGATCTTCCGGTCGACCGCATCCAGCATCATTCGTTCTTTCTGTCTGCTTCAGAAGCAGCTTTCGTCCTTCATTTCTCGCCAATCGAATAACAGAAAGGGACAATGTTCGGCAAGAAAGCGATTAGACTCGGGGGCTGGGATCCAACAAACGCCTGCGGCCCAACGGCCGCGGCAAGGAGCATGGCCATGGACAAGCAGGACTATTATGCCCGCATCGAAACGCCTGAGATGCGCGACTATGGCGTCTACCTCAAATGCGACAGGCTGCTGGCCTGTCAGAAGCCGCTGGCCGAGATGGTCAATGCCGACGAGCTGCAGTTCCAGATCGTGCATCAGGTCGAGGAGCTGTGGATGAAGCTCATCGCCTATACGCTGGTCGATGTCGTCGATTTCCTGGAAAAGCAGGACACGCATCGCATCGTCACGCTGATGGGGCGCGTGCACCGGCTGATGCGGCTGATGACGGCGCAGCTCGACCTGCTCGAAACCATGTCGCCCAAGGAATACCAGCAGATCCGGCTGCAGCTCGGCAATGGCAGCGGTCAGGAATCGCCGGGTTTCAAGCAGCTGTTGCGTCTGCCGCCGGATCTGTGGCGGGCCTTCAAGGCGTCATACCTCGACGGCCGCGGCCTCTCGGTCGAGGATGTCTACGATACTGGCTACGATCACGGCGACAGCTATGTCGTTGCCGAAGCGCTGGTCGAGTTCGACGAGCTGTTCCAGAAATTCCGCGCCAACCACCTCTACCTCATCCACCGCACGATCGGCCTCGGCGCGAAATCGCTGAAGGGCAGGCCGGTCGAATTGCTGGAGGCCGGCGCCCGCCACCGCTTCTTCCCGGAACTCTGGGACATACGCTGGGCGATGACCGACCGCTGGGGCAGCCAGTATGGAACGGTACGGGAGCCGATCAGCCAGCCGAAGGTGAACTTAGGATAGTTCCAGGCTCGGGTTCCTCGCCCACGCGAAGCGGGGGAGAGGTGGCCGCGAAGCGGCCGGAGAGGGGCCTTTTCTTTGCTGGCGCGGTCCCCCTCTCCGTCGCGGCTTCGCCGCGCCACCTCTCCCCCCCCCATGAATGGGGCGAGGAACCTGGTCTTGCGAGGCCTTCTCCCCGCGCACTTGTCTCCTGCAGGTTTTTCGGGGGATGATGTCGGGCTTGCGGCTGGTGGTGCGTCCTTGGGGCACAACCATCGTAACTCTTGGGAGGACGTCGTGACCTTGGAAACCGCTCAATCAACCGTCCAGTCGCCGTGGCAGACCGCGGCAATCCTCATCGCCCGCCTGATCTTCGCAGCCGTCTTCCTGATGGCCGTGATCTTCAAATTCGTCGATATCGGCGCCACCGCCGGCTATATCGCGGCGGCCGGGTTTCCATTCCCGCTCTTCCTGGCCTGGTGCGCAGCCCTGCTTGAGATCGTCCTCGTTCTATGCTTCCTGACTGGCGCCTTCTTCTCATGGGCAGCACTCGTCGCCGGCGCCTATGTGCTGTTCCTGGGCTTCGCCTTCCACGGACCGTCGCACTGGGCCGGCAACCAGGCGGAGTTCGGCTTCTTCGTCGATCACTTCACCTTCCTGGCCGGGCTGCTGTTTGCCGCCGTGCATGGGCCGGGCCGCGTCCTGGCGCTGAGGCTTGGCAGGGGGTGATGCCAAAGCTTGCTGCGGCGGTCACTCTTGGTCGCGGCGTCACATCTGGTCGTTGTAAGGTTCCTTGATCTGACCGACCATGCGCGCAAGTTTTGAGAAGGACGGCATGTCCGTCTCCGGCTGACATTGATTGGCCAGCTCCAGCAGTCGGATCGGGAAGTTGACGGCATCGCGACTCGACGCCGACATGCCTTCGGACCTTTCCTCGTTGGTCTCGCTGGCTTCGGCCTTGCGCAAGGCGATGTCTATGTCCTCGACGGAGAGCACGCCCTTGCGGACCAGGACCTGATTGATCGATGCGATGGCCATAAGCAGGCCTTCGAGTTGCAGATTGGCGACGTTCATGATTTTTGCTCCCATTAGGCTAAGGGTCAAACGCGCGAATGCCTGTTCTGATCCGGACGGTGGCGTCTCGCCGGAGATTCCAGTGTGCTTCGCAAATCGGCTACTCTGCGTTTTTTTCGCGTCTCAGGTGAATTTTGTTCTTGCTTTGTGCCGGCAGCTATGCTACTAATCTGGGTATGGTGCTAATTGGCTCCAACGACCCGCCTGCCGAGGCGGGTTTTTTGTTTCAGGCTCCCTTTCGACCAAACGTTACGTGAGCTGGCTGTGAAGTCGGCGGGACAGCGCCCCCCTCTGTCCTGCCGGACATCTCCCCCTCTAGTGGGGAGATTGGCTGTCATCGCCGCTTTCGCCAATTTGTAGGTGCAAAAAAGGCGCTGCCGCCAAAGCTGCCGATCTTCCCGCTCGTGGGGGAGATGTCCGGCAGGACAGAGGGGGCGCGAAGGAACGCAAGCTTGCCGGCTGACAGCCGAGGCACCGAGGGAAGTTCGCATTTTTTCTGCCGCCGTGCCACATTTTGTTCTTGCTTTGTGCCGGCAGCTATGCTACTAATCTGGGTATGGTGCTAATTGGCTCCAACGACCCGCCCGCCGAGGCGGGTTTTTTGTTTCAGGCTTCATTTTTGGACCAAACGCTACGTGAACTGCCGGCTGTTAAATCGGCGGGCGCGAAGGAACGCGGCTCTGGCGATCGTCGGAACTGCAAGTCTCACCAATCGTAAATTTTCCAACGCGCCACTGAGCGCCCATCCCCAGAGAACATCCCCATGTCCAATCGTTACGCCACCATCATCATCGACGATGACGGCCGAGAGGTCGTCAGCGCTATTGGCGAGTTCGCCGGCGCCGCACCCTATGCACGCCATGGCCGCTTCGAGCAGGTTGTCGTCGGCGTGCGGATCGGCATGGTGCGCGGCGGCCCCGGCGACGCGGTCGGCGGTTTCGGCTTCCCGTTGGGAGCACTCGACGGCAAGGCGGCGGCAATTCTAAGGGCAAGGCTGAATGCGTTGCCCGACGCCAGTACGTTGGGGCCTGGCACGACGACCGATGCGAAATCGGCAAGCCAGCCGCCGAAGCCGAAGTCGGCGCGCGCCGCCAAGAAAGCGAAGCCGCGCAAGCGCATCGTGCGGCCAGGCAACAAGAAGCCGGCGATCTCCGCCGGGACGGCGGAGTAGGGCATGGCCAAAGCTCCTTCCGCCGGCGATCCGCAGCCGCACGATCAAGCACCCGGCAAGCAGACCAGGCGGGCGAAGAAGACGCTGGCCGACGGCTTTCTCGAAGCGATCCGCGCCGATTTCCGCGCCCATGGCGCCGGCGTCATCGCCGAGGTGCGCGCCGAAAAGCCCGACCAGTATCTGAAGCTCGTGCTGTCGGTGCTGCCCAAGGATCTTAGTGTCAACATCAACAATCTGGATGCATTGAGCGATGACGAAATCAGGCAGCGCATCCGCGGCCTCGAAGCCGTCCTTAGGCCGTTCCTCGAGAAGCCGGGCCTCGAAAAAGGCCTCGCACAGCCGGGCGGCAAGGAAGGAATATCTCAGCCTGCTGGCGGAGCTGGACCGGAGGCGCCGCACTAACCAGCTTGCCGCCTATCGGCCCTATCCCCGACAGGCCGAATTCCACGCCGCCGGCGCGACCAATCGCGAACGCCTGTTCATGGCCGGCAACCAGCTCGGCAAGACCAGGGCCGGCGGCGCCGAGTGGGCGATGCACCTCACCGGCCGCTATCCCGACTGGTGGCAAGGCAAGGTTTTCGATTGTCCGGTTCGGATGTGGGCGGCCGGCGTCACCGGCGAAAGCACGCGCGACAACCCGCAGCGTATCCTGATCGGCCCGCCGCAGCAGCAGGCGGCGTGGGGCACCGGTATGATCCCGGCCGACGCGATCCTCAGCACGATGGCGGGGCGGGCGCCGGGCGCGCTCGACAGCGTCGTGGTGGCCTGGGGCGGCGGTGGCGACGTGCAGGCCGGCGAATCCGTGCTGTCGTTCAAGAGTTACGAGAAGGGCCGCGAGAAGTGGCAGGGCGAGACGCTGCACGGCGTCTGGTTCGACGAGGAGCCGCCGCTCGACATCTATTCCGAAGGGCTGACCCGCACCAACGCCACCGGCGGCATCACCATCGTCACCTTCACGCCGCTGCTCGGCATGTCGGACGTGGTGCTGCTGTTTTTGTCCGCGGAGCAGGTGGGAGGGATGGGGAGGGGATGACAGGGCTGCGAAATCGCGCAACTCGCGTTCCTTCGCGCCCCCCTCTGTCCTGCGGGACATCTCCCCCTCTAGTGGGGAGATTGGATGTCGCATTGGCTTTCGCCAATCTCCAATGCTTGTGGATAAGCGAGACGCTGAAGCTGCCATCTCCCCCCTTGAGGGGGAGATGTCCGGCAGGACAGAGGGGGGCGCTGTCCCGCCATCATGAAAACATCTTACCGAACAGCAGCATACGTCCAACACCTGCCACCATGATTCAATGCCGCGAGGGTGAAAACAATGACCCGCCACGTCACCTTCATGACCATCGACGACGCCGAGCACTACACGCCGCAGCAGCGCGCCGAGATCGTTGCCGCCTATCCGGCGCATGAGCGCGAGGCGCGGGCCAAGGGCATTCCGGTGCTCGGCTCCGGCCGCATCTTTCCGGTGGCCGAGGAGCTGATCGCCTGCGAACCGTTCCGGCTGCCGCGCTATTGGCCGCGGCTCGGCGCTCTCGATTTCGGCTGGGACCATCCGTCGGCCGCGGTCGAGCTCGCCTGGGACACGGAAGCCGATGTCGTCTATGTCACGAAGGCCTGCCGTGCCTCGCAGCAGACTCCCGCCATGCAGGCGCTGACGCTGAAACCGTGGGGCGAATGGCTGCCCTGGGCCTGGCCGCGCGACGGCCGCCGCGAGACGCTGGAAGCTGCCGGCACCGCACTTGCCAGGCAATATTCGGCACATGGGCTGAACATGCTCGCCAGCCATGCGCAGTTCGCCGACGGGTCGGTCTCGGTCGAGGCCGGACTGATGGACATGCTGGACCGCATGCAGAGCGGCCGCTTCAAGGTGTTCTCGACGCTTCTGCCCTGGTTCGAGGAGTTCCGGCTCTACCACCGCAGGGATGGCCAGGTGGTGAAGCTGCGCGACGATCTGATGGCCGCGACCCGTTATGGCGTGATGATGCTGAGGGAAGCGGTGGTCGATCCGGCGGTATTCAAGGCGGCGAAGCAGAAGGCCGGGCAGGCCGATCCGCTGGGGGCGTTTCGGTGACGATGCTTGCGTTTATGCACGCCCGGCAGCAAAACTACGATGTAGCGGCAACATCATATCAGGGGGCAATATGGAATCGGAAAACTCGCTGCTCGGGATATTCATCTCCTGGATGCCGATGCTGATTTATCTCGCAGCAAGCCTTTGGGTAACGATCTGGCTCACCTTCAAGCTGATCCGCGTTCAACAGGCGATGGTGCAGGCGCAGGAAGGCATTCTCGCCAAGCTGACCGAGATCGACAGCCGGATGTCCGCGAAGATACGCCAGGCCTGAGGTTCGCGGCGGACGCATAGTGACGAAGCGCCGAAAAGCTTAGCCGGCCTCCTTAGCCCATTCGCCGCCACTGCCGTGATAGGTCTCAGCCGAGAGCAAGAAAACCTGTGCGCAGGTCTTGCACCGAAAGCGGTAACGAAGCAGATCGTCCCATGGTCCATCCGGGTTGAGATCCGAGAACGGGATGACACTCGACATAGGACCCCCCGGTACTTCCTGCAGAATACCGTCGCGTATGGCCTCTTTGGCCATCGTGATCGCCGCCGCGAGACGACCGGTGCTAAAGATGGTACGGGTCTCCTCGATCGGCGCGCAGTTACTACAAGTCATGCGCTTGTCCATAGGTAAACCCACAGTCACAGGCCAAGGAAATCCAGACGGCAAAGAAAGTCAATCTAGGCGGCCTCGTTTTCCTAGGGCTCTCCGCTTCGCAGCTTGCCGGAAAATGGCCCAACATGACCCTTCGCATCATTCCCGCCACCTTGCGCGATCTCTCCTATATCGCCGCCAACCTCCGGCCCGAAGACCGGGCCGAGATCGACTGCCAGTTCGACGAGTGGTCGCCGGCTTTGCTGGCACTGACAGCGCTGCAGGGCTTTGCCTATGTCGCCGAGCTCGACGGAAATCCGGAGGCCGGCTTTGGTGCTGCCGAGCAGCGCAGCGGGCTGTGGATCGCCTGGAGTTGGGGCACGCGCCGCATGAGGCGCTGCGTGCCTGCTATTACGGAATTCTTTCACGCCGTGCTCGGGCCGGAGGTTGCGGCACGCGGCGCCTGGCGGGTCGAGGCCCGCGCCTTGGCCGTCAATCAATTGGCGCTGCGCTGGCTTGCACGGCTGGGCGCGACGCAACGCTGCCGCCTGCCGGGCTATGGCCGGAACGGCGAGGACTTTCTGCTCTACGACTGGACAAGAAGCTCTCATTTCGGAGAAAACCATGTGCCTTTTTCAAAAGCCGCCGGCGCTGAAGCCGTTGCCGCCGACACCGACCATTGCCGACAAGGACGTACAGGCGCGCGAAGCCGCGTTGCGGGCTCAGCTCGCGGCCAATGATGGCACTGCAGGAACCGTGAAGACCGATTTGTCGCCCGGCGATCTGACCGGCCCGCGCCGCGTGCTGCTGGGGGTTTGACATGGGCGCCATGAGAAGAGTGTTCCGCAACCGGGTGCTGGCCTGGTGGTACTGGCGCCGGCACGCAAGGTTGGTGAAGAAGCGGTGAAGCTGCCGATCTCCCCACTCGTGGGGAGATGCCCGGCAGGGCAGAGGGGGCGCTGTCCCGCCGGCCTTGGTGATCAATTTGCATTGCCGCTATCGGCTCATTCCGGTGGGAACGAAACTGAGCTTGGCGTTCCTTCGCGCCCCTCTCTGGCCTGCCGGCCATCTCCCCTACGAGTGGGGAGATCGGCAGCTTCCGCATTTTCCGTAACAGCCGAGCGCAATTCGTGTTCCTTCCGCACGGTTGACATTCCTTCCTCAGCCGCCATGCTGCAATGCAACATGGCCATCGAGGAGTCCGGCATGACAGAAGCCCGGTCATCGCGCATCGAGTGCCTGGACGGGCTTCGGGCGCTCGCCGCGATCTGGGTGCTCATCGGACACTGCCTGCTGTTGACCGGCTGGCATATTCCTATTCTCGGCGAGCCGGATCTCGGCGTCGACCTCTTCATCATGCTGTCCGGTTTCCTGATGGTGTTCCACTACCAGCTGCGCCAGGACAAGGAGCCCTGGCAAAGGCCGGAAACCTGGCTGAAGTTCTGGACCCGCCGCTATTTCAGGATTGCGCCGCTGTTCTACGTCATGCTGTTCGCTGCCCTGGCGCTTGGCCCTTATCTCTACCAGTCCAGGATGGTCATCGACGAGTTCCTGCTGCGGTCGCCGCAGGCGCCCGAGCGTTATCTCGACGGCGGCTTGAAAAACATCGGCGCCCATCTGCTGTTCCTGTTCGGCCTGGTGCCGAATTTCGCCTATCGCACGCCGCTGCCCGACTGGAGCCTTGGCTTGGAGATGCAGTTCTATGCAGTGTTCCCGGCGATTATGCTGCTGGTGCGCAGGCTTGACTGGATATGGAGCGGTATCCTGGTCGCGGCGATCGGCAGCGCGATCGTGTTGTTGATGGGACAATTGTCGGTGCATTTTCCGATGCCGTCGTTCCTGCCGCTGAAGATGCAGATTTTCCTGTGCGGGATGCTGCTGGCGGGCGTCGTCCATCAAAGGCAAAAGCGGCCTTTCGTGCATCTGACATTGGCCATGGCTCTGGCCGCGCTGCCCTTCGGCGGCGGCTACGGGCTTGGCAAGTTTTTGATGCGCGAAGCGCTCGTCGTGGGTTTCTTTGCCCTGGTTCTCTACCGGATGCTGCCGGGAATAGCGGGCATCATGGCCAGAAAGATCGCCATGACGCTCGCCAACAGGTTCTTTCATCTGATGGGTGAGCTTTCCTTCAGCATCTATTTGATCCATCTGCTGGTTCTCCAGCCGGCGGCGGCTCTGGTTATCACCCAGTTCGGCCACGAATTGTCGGCGCCGCTGCGCTTCGCGATCGTTGTTGTCGTCGTCTTACCGGTGGTGTGCCTGCTGTCCTGGATCACCTATACGCTGATCGAAGTGCCCGGCCAGAAGATGGGACGTTTCGTGGTGCAGCGCTTTGGGCGCAAAGCCGCGCTGGAGACGACGCCGGCGGAATAAGGCGCTTCCAATCTCCCCGCTTGAGGGCGAGATGTCGCCGAAGGCGACAGAGGGGGTCGCCGATCCACGCGAGACGACCCCCTCTGTCCTACCGGACATCTCCCCCTCAAGTGGGGAGATTGGCAGCTTCGGCGTCCCGCCGTTTTCTTTTTCAATCAATTCCATCAAGCGAGGCTGACCATGAGCGATTCCCGTGCTCGCGATATTCTGTCGCGACAGGCTGAGCTGGAGAGCGAACGCAGCCAGTATGAGCATGTCTGGGAGGCGGTGTCCGAATTCTGCGATCCCGATGCGCCCGACATGTGGCGCGGCGGCCGACAGGCCGGCGCGGACTCGCAGTCCGAGCGGCAGGAGCGGCGCGGTGCGCGTGTCTACGCCAATACCATCAACTCGGCCGCCAACCGGCTGGCCGCGGGGCTGGAAAGCCTGATCATCCCGCAGTCGGAGAAATGGCATGGGCTGTCGACCGCGGCAATCAATGACGAGGAAACCGACGAGGAGAAGGAATGGGCGGAAGCGCTGCGCGATTTCCTGTTTTCGCTGCGCTACTCCGCCAATTCGAATTTCGTGCCGGCAACGCAAGCCTGCCTGCGCAATGTCGTGCGCTACGGCCCGGCCTATCTCTACGCCGAGGAGGGTTTTGGCAGCACGCTGATCCGCTATGCCTCGATCCCCGTGGTCGAAGGCTATCTCTCGCGCAACCGCTGGGGCCAGGTCGATATCTTCCACCGCCGCTACGAGCGCACCGCAAGACAGGCGGCGCAATTGCTCGGCTACGACAGACTGCCGGCGCGGATCAAAGTTCTGGTCGACGACCCCGCCAAATGCGAGACAAAAATCTCGCTGATCCAGTGCATCCAGCCGCGCGACGAGCGCAAGATGTACAGCCTGAGCGGCTCCTACCAGTATCTCGACACCGCGTTCGCGTCCTATCATGTGATCGAGGACGAGGAGGCGATCGTCAGGGAAAGCGGTTTTCGCTCCTTCCCGGTATCGTGCTTCAACTGGCGCCGCTATGAGGGCGATCCCTACGGCATCTCGCCAACCATCGAGGCATTGACGACGGTGCGCGAAGAGAACGCCGTGCGGCGCTCCGGCCTGCGCGCACTTCAGCAGATCACCGATCCGGCGACCGCCTCGAAGGCCAGGCTCGATTATGTGCCGGTGCTCAATCCCGGCGAGAACTATCCCGGCCTGATCGACGATGCCGGCCGGCCGCTGATCGCGCCGATCGCCACCGGCCAGAACCCGACCTATGCCTTCAATTACGCCGACAGCCGGGCCGAGGAGATCCGCGACATGATGTTCGTCAATCTGTTCCAGACGCTGGTACAGAATCCGCAGATGACGGCGACCGAGGCCTTGATCCGGCAAGAGGAAAAGGGTGCTCTGCTCGGCCCCTCCGGGTCGATTATCCAGGCCGGCTTTGCCTCGAATCTCGACCGCGAGCTGGGTATTCTGGAAGACAAGGGACTTTACGAGGAAGACAGCCGCTTCCTGCCGCCGGCGAGCCTTGCCGGCAAGGCGCTGCGGCCGACCTTCACCGGCCCGCTCGACGTGCTGCGCCGCTCGGCCGAAGCGCGCGACACCATCCAGGTGGTCACCACCGCCATGCAGATGGCGCAGTTCGACCCCGGCGTCATGGACAATATCGACGGCGACGAGGCGCTGAAGATCGTGCAGGGCGCCGGCCGCAGCCCACAACGCATCTTCCGCCGCCAGGATGAAGTGGCGGGCATCCGCGATGCCAGAGCCAAGGCTCAAACCGCACAAGCAGGCATGGCTTCGATCGTTTCTGCCGGCAAGCTGGCCAGGGATGCCGTACCGGCGGCCGTGCAGGCGCGCGACAGCGGCCTGCTCGATGGGCTCGGCGGGCTGATGCCGCAGGGCAACGGCGTACAGGGTGGCGACGTACAGGGTGGCGGGGCATGAGTGGCAAACGCTTCGCCCATTCCAGCCAGGCCGGCGGCCCGGCCAAGGCGCGGGATGCGCTGGCCAAAGCCTATTTCAGGGTATTCTCGGGCCAGGACGGCGAGATGGTGCTGGCCGACCTGACGGCTGCGACCGGCTATTACCGCCGCCCGTCCTACGGTGAATGGCTGGCCAAGACCAAGACGCCGAACGGCTTCGAGCTGCACAGCGCGCTCAGCAACGCGCGGGCCGAAGTGGTGCAGCACATTATGGGTTTCCTGACGCTGGACGAAGCGCAGCTGGCGGCGCTGGAGAAGGCGGCGCGGTTGGAGGGGAGGTAGGGTGGTGGAGGACCTGTGGCTAAGTCTTGCTCAAATCTACGGTGAGTCGCAACGGGCTGGTTTTGACGCCTGGCGGCCAACACCTCTGGACCGATTTCGAAAGTTGTCGGGCCGCTTCCGCCGCTGCTTCCGAATGAGGTTCGTAGGATACAACCGTAACCGACTTGATCTTGCCGGCCTTGTCCAGTGTCACCTCGAAAGTGGCTTTGACACGATTGTCGACAGCGGCCACCGGCAAGACCAGGCATTCGTCAATCCGCTCAATACTGACAGCCTGTCTGGCGTGTGCGGAAACCGAACAAACAGCCAGCAGCGAGGTCATCAAAAATCGCATCGTCGCCCCCTTGGATAGCCGACAATAGCGTCTAACCGCGCTGCGGGTAAGGATCAAACCATCGGGTGGGTGAGAGCGCGCCGAGGCTGAAGCTGCGCCCCTCTCCCCGTTTTACGGGGAGAGGATGCCGGCAGGCAGGTGAGGGGCGGAGCCGGCATTCAGAATTTCGCGCTGCCCCTCATCCCCTGCCGGGACCTTCTCCCCTTAGAGCGGGGAGAAGGGGGCACGCTCAATAATTGCCGTTATAATACCGGTCATCGCAGGGGGCGGTGTAGATGCGGCCGTAGCGATCCTGATAGCGGCAGAGCTGTTCGCCGCGCGGTTGCGGGGTGGTGGCGTTGCCGACGACCGCACCGAGCAGGGCGCCGCTGGCTGCGCCGATAACCGTGCTTTTGGTGTTGCCGCCTATGGCCTGGCCGGCGAGCGCACCGGCGCCGGCGCCGAGCAGCGCACCGGTGCTGGTTCTCTGCTGTGCTTCGGTCTGCGCGCAGCCTGCCAGCGCGGCGGTTACGAACATGGCGGCAATGGCTCTGGATACGGTCATCGTCTGATACTCCCTTGAAGTCTATGAACTAATACGCAGGCTGATTTTGCCAAGTAGGGTCGCATTTGCGGCGGAACATAGGCACCGTGCCTCACGAAATAAGACATGGTTGTTTTTGTCTGACGGCCGGAGACGACGGCTCGGCAAGACGATGCCCAAACGAGACTGATCTTTGACGGCCCATGTGCCCGATCTGCTTTTTCTACGCAGCGGCTAACTCTTCCTCAAATCCCAAAAATGGAGAAACCAAATGACCCGAGGTCTTGCCCGGACGCTTTCGCGTGCCGCCGCCAGAGAAGCCGGCCTTGCCCCGCCCAAGGCGGGGCTTGCCGTCAGGACGACCGGACAGGGCGGCGCCTACCGCTCCGTCTTCTCCTTCAATGCCATGCCGGTGCCGGTCACCGATGCACTGGCCTATGCCAGCCAGAAGCTCTTTGACTTTCTCGATGGCAAGGTGCGGATCAAGGGCGGCACGGCAAGATTGCAGTTCGCCGTGCTGACGCCGCGAGCATCGACCATCAACGACAATGCCGCGCTGACCTGGTCGCTCGGCTCGGCGGCAGCGTCGAGCGCTGTGCTCGCCGGAACCATGGTCAATGTGCTGGCCGCGACCGGCCGCACGCTGGATGGCGCCGGTGCCGCGCCGTCGAGCGCGTCGATTGCCGATGTTGCCGCAGCCTTGACGCTCGACGGCACCGTGACGCCGGTCGACCTCTATTTCAATCTGGCGTTTGCCACCGGCACCGACATCGATGCCGACGGCACGATTGCCGTTACCGGCACGATCACGCTGCTCTGGGAGAACTGGGGCGACAATGCGTAGGCGCTAATCTCCCCCCTTGAGGGGGAGATGTCGCCGAAGGCGACAGAGGGGGTCGGTTCGACCGGGCGCGACCCCCGGCGACAGATGAGGTCGGCGCTCCACGCGCGGCTACTCCCTCTGGCCTGCCGGCCATCTCCCCCTCGAGGGGGGAGATACCAAGTTTCACCGCCAGTGCTCTCATCACCGGCCTTCAAACTCTCAGCAAAAGGAATCTTCTCATGACAGATCTGGCAGACGCCGGGTCCGTGGTGGCGGTGCCACCGGCGGGCAACCTTGCACGGCCACCGGCCAACGGGGACAACGGGTCCGCCCCGCCTAAGGCCGCAAGCTGGTTTGACGGTCTTTCCGAAGGCAACCGCAAGCTCGCTGAAACCAAGGGCTGGACCAAGCCTGAAAGCCTCAATCGAGTTTTCGCCTCCTATGCGGAGCTGGAGCGGCAGCAGGGTGAGAGCCTGCGCGTTCCGGCAGCCGATGCAGCCGCGGAAGACTGGGACAGGTTCCATGCCCGGCTGCCCGAGGCGATGCGTCCGCTGACCTCGCCCGAGAAGGTCGAGTACCGGCGCCCCGACGGGCTCCCCGAAAACTTCGCCTATTCGGACGAGCTCGCCACTGCGTCCAAGGCCTGGGCGGTCAAGGCCGGTGCTACCCCGAAGGTTGCACAGGCCTATCACGACCGCTTCGTCGGCTACATGGCCGAGCAGGCCAAGGCACAGCAAATCGCCGTTGCCCGCTCGGTCGAGACTACGCACGACGACCTCGTGCGGGATTGGGGACCGACCGGGAGCGATGGCTTTCGCCAGAAGCTCGAGGTCGCCAACCGGGCGATGAAGAAGCTCGGCCTGGTCAATGCCTACAAGGCGAAGGGCATCCTTCTGCCGGACGGCGCCTTGACCGACCCGCAGATCGCCAAGGCGTTCCACGCTATCGGCGAGGCGATGTTCCGCGAAGACACGATCGACGGCAATGCTGCCTTGAGCGGAGGCAACCCCTTCAAGCGCAATGCCGCCGGCGAGCGCAACCTGACTGGCATCTCGGCGCTCGTCAAAAGCGACCCCGCCCGCGCCCGGCGGCTGGCACGCGAGGCCGGCGAAAACCCCGACCTGTGGATGCCCAACAACCCTCTTTGACCCCAAACCTGAAGGAAGACAAAAATGGCAGACGCCTACACCCGTATCGCGGACGCGATCGTTCCGTCCGTCTACGCGCAATACTCGTTCGAGGAGCACGTCCAGTCGCTGGAGATTTACCAGGCCGGGATCCTGTTTTCCGACCCGTCGATCGCCTCGAAGCTCAGCCTGGGCGGGCGCTCCGTCGACATGCCCGGCTGGAAGGATCTCGGCAACGATCCCTCCGAGCCGGTCAATGACGACCCGGCCGACTCGATCGAGATGAAGAAGATCGGCGCGCGCCGCGAAGTCGCGGCCCGCAATGTGCGTGCGCAGGCCTGGGGCATCCCGGACCTGACCTCGATCCTTGCCGGTGACGATCCGCAGAAGCTCATCGTGCGTCGCCAGACCGACTACTGGCAGCGCGCCAACAAGCTGACGCTGCTCGGCATCCTGAAAGGCGTGCTGGCCGACAACATCGCCAATGACGGCGGCGACCTGGTGCGCGTCACCGGCGCCTCTATCGTCGACACCGACATCATCGAGGCCGCCTACCTGATGGGCGACCGCGCCGACAAGTTCAAGACGATCTGGATGCATTCGAAACAGATGAAGGCACTGAAACTCGCCGACCTCATCGACTATGTGCCGTCGTCCGAGCAGGGCGGGCCGCTGATCCCCTATTACATGGGGCTGAGGGCCGTCGTCGATGACGACATTCCGGTTGCCGGCGGCGTCTACACCGCGTTCATGTTCAAGGACAAGGCGATTCTGTGGAACGAGCTGCCGGTCAACACCGAAGGCGGGCCGCTCGAGTTCGACCGCAAGCCGCGGCAGGGCCATGGCGGCGGCGTCACTGAAATGGTCGGCCGCCGGCATTTCGTGCCGCATGTGCCGGGCACCCGCTTTCTCGACGCGTCCTCGGCCGGCGAATTCGCCACCGATGTCGAGTTGGCACTGGCGGCAAACTGGGACCGCACCGCGTCGAGCGTCAAGCACATGACGTTCATCGCGCTGAAGACGACCGAGGCCTGATCGGGCGAAGGGGCGGGCATCAGACGTCCCGCTCCTTCTGGACGCCAGGCCACCGTGGCGAATCCCAAGTTCACCCGCTGCGCTGCGCCGGAGTGATGTGAATTTTGGGGTTCGCTACAACATTCATGTTGCCCTTTGGCCAATCGACGGCACCAAACAGTTACAAGAAAGGGCGATGCTGACTGTCTCGGCAAGGGAGGTAACTATGAACATGAAGTACAAAACAGTTCAGGAAGTGCTCCGAAAAGCGGGGATTGTCATGAGCAAGAAGGGGGAAGTTCATCGCATAAACTTCTTCAGCGGTCTGGAAAACACCGCCTACTACACGCCGAGTCTTCAGGATGCCCTGGACAAGGGCTTGGCTATGGCAGGAGGTGCCGGAAGGGTGAAATCAGGCGCCTTTGTCAAGTCAGCCGAAACAGGGCAGTGGATCGCGACCAGCGCACGCATCGGCTGACACAATCAAGGCAAGACATCGCCGCGTTGCGCGGCGGTGTTGTGAAACTGCAATAGCCCAAGCATTGCCGTCTTTCTTGCTCGAATGGGAAAAAGACGGCTGACGAAGCGTCTGCCACGCCATTTCCTGACGGGCGGTTCATGGCGTGACGGCCTCATGCACGAGACGTGCAACATCTGCCCAAGCCACAAATCACGAAAATCCCCAGCCGCCTTGAAGCGGCCTTTTGCCGTGGAGGCACCATGTCCCGTTTTCCCCGACCAATCACACAGCCGGAGGCCTGAGCCATGGCCATCACCCCGCTCGACATCGCCAACATGGCGCTCGCCGTGCTCGACGAGGCGCCGATCGACAGCCTCGACCAGGACGCCAAAGCGGCGCGCCTGCTCAATCTGCATTTCGACCTGACCCGCGAGGCCGAATTGACCAAGCATGCCTTTGTCTTCGCCATCCTGGCGGCCTCGGTCGCCGGCTTCGACACCGGCAGCGGCGCTGGCACGCTGAACTTTGCCTATGAGCTTCCCGCCGATTGCCTGCGGCCCTTGCCGCTGACGGGGAATGGCGAGCCGGACGGCGTTCCGCTCTCATGGCGGCAGGAGGCCGGGCTGATCTATTCCGATCAGGCCGGCCCGCGCATCATCCGCTATGTCGCCAACCTCACCGACCCCAATGACTGGGACGCACTGTTCAGCGAAGTGATGGTGGCGGCGCTCGCCATCAAGATCGCGCATCCCTTGACCCACAAGGCCGGCATGATCGACGTCGCCCGCAGCGCCTATGAGAGGGCGCTGGATGCCGCCTATTCGGCCAATGCCATCCAGCGCGGGGGCAGATTTTGCAGATCCTCCTGGGCTCTCCAGCGCGGCGACAACAGGTTCGTCGGCCGATGACCACGCTCTATCCGGTCCAGGACGCTTTCATCCGCGGCGAGATTTCTCCCCGCTTGCATGCTCGCGCCTCGCTCGAGCTTTACCGGGCGGCGCTGTCGAAATGCACCAACTTCGTCACGCTGCCGCATGGCGGCATCAGGAAGCGCGGCGGCACCTATTTTTGCGCTGAGGTGAAGGCTCCGTCAAAGGCGACACGGCTGATCCCGTTCATCTTCTCGGCCGACCAGGCCTATGCGCTCGAATTCGGCGATCTCTACATCCGCGTCTATGCCTATGGCGCGCGTGTCGGCACGGTCGAAGTCGTTTCGCCTTATCTCGAGGCCGATCTGTTCGACCTGCAATTCGTCCAGTCGGCAGACCAGATGTGGATCACCCACAAGGATCATCCGGTCAAAGTGCTGACGCGCACCGCGCACACGACTTGGACGCTCGCCGATTTCGTCTTTCTCGACGGCCCATACGACAAGATCAACACCACCGCCACGACGTTGACACCGGCCGCAACCGGCAACGCCATGCCGGTCATGGCCTCGAATACGCTGCCAAGCGGCACGGTCAGCAACAGCAACGGCTCATCCGACGTGTGGCAGGTGTTCGATGGCGACAAGCAGAAGGGGGAGAACATAGCGGGCTTTCCGAGCGGGTATCTGCGCTACCAGTTCGGCGGCGGCGGGACCAAGACGGTCGACGCCTACTGGATTACCGCCACGAATGATCACTCAGACACTGCATCGCCGACCCAGTGGCAATTCCAGGCCTCGCACAACGGCACCGATTGGACGACGCTCGATAGCCGGGACGGAGAGACCGGCTGGTCCAAGTCGGAAACCCGCTTCTTCGACGGCTTCAACAACACGGTTGCCTACGAATATTATCAGCTGCTGTTTTCAGGTGGCGGCAGCGACGGAACCGCTATCGCCGAATTGGCCCTGCACGAATACGCGCCGTCGCAAATGCCGTTCGATCTTTCGGCCTCCTCGATCGTCGGCATCAATGACGGCATCGGCTTCCAGACCAGCGATGTCGGTCGCGCCATTCGTCTGCTTGGCGCGGATGGCTTCTGGCGCTGGGCCAAGGTCGTTGGCCGGACCAGCACGACGGTAGTCACGGTCCAGTTATACGGACACGCTCTGCCCGATCTCAGTCCGATCATCCGCTGGCGTCTCGGCACGTTCGTGCCCGGCAAGTACGTCCAGAGCGGTTCGCTTTACGAGGAGCGCCTGGCGTTCAGCCGAAAATTCTCGGTCTATGCCTCGCAAACCGGCGATTTCGATAACTTCGCCACCGGTGAGAAAGACACCGACGCGCTGGAATTCGTGCAGGCAGGTGGCGGCCAGGCCAATGACATTACGTGGGTGGCGGAATCGGACGGTGCGCTGATCATCGGAACGCTTGGCGGGGTGAGGGCGCTGTCGGGCTCCGGCATCGACGAGGCGCTGACGCCGTCCTCGTTCAAGAACCGCCGGTCCCGGACTTTCGGTTGTGCCCCGCTGCGTCCCGTCGATGCGGGGCAGTCGTTCCTCTATGTGACCCGCTCCCGCAAATCGATCGCCGAGCTGACGCAAAACGCCACCGGCCGCTTCACCTCCGACGATATCGGTCAGATATCGGAGCACATTGCGAAGAAAGGCGTCGTTGAACTCGCCTTCCAGACCGACCCCGACCCACTGCTGTGGTTCCCGCTCGGAAATGGCGAACTCGGCGGCTACACGCACCAGCCGTCGCAAGACGTTCGCGGCATGCATGTCCACAAGATCGCCGGAAGCTTCGCAGGATCGAACTGGGCCGTTGTCGAAAGCGCCGTGGTGACGCCCGGCCAGGACGGCAACGACGATCTCTGGCTGATCGTCAAGCGCACGATCGGCGGCGTGACCAGGCGCTATATCGAAATAAAGACCGCGCCGTTCGAGTATGGCAGGATCGGCGATGCATTCGAAGTCGACTGCGGCCTGACCTATGATGGCGTCGCTGTGGGCACGGTCTCAGGGCTTGATCATCTCAACGGCGAAACAGTCGACGTCCTGGCCGATGGCAAGGTCTACAAGGGCCTTGCTGTGGCCGCTGGCGCGGTTTCGCTGCCCGGTGGGGCTACGGCAGCCAAATGGCAGGTCGGGCTCGGCTACCAGTCCGAAGCCAACACGCTAGAGCTCGACGTCGGCGGCCGCGACGGATCGATCGTTGGCCGGCGCAAGAAGGTGGCCAAGCTCATTCTTTCGCTGCTGGAAACCGACATCGCCGGGCTTCAGGTCCAGTCGTTCATCCGCGGCCGCTGGGAGCAGGTTCGCATCCCGTCTGTGGTTGCTCCCGACGGCATGGCGAAATTGTTCACCGGCAATGTCGAGGTGCCGATCGACGATAGCTGGGAAGGGCAGGGGCGGGTGAAGATCCGCCACACCAACCCGACGCCCTGCACGATCAGGGCGATGACGCCGGTGTTCGACGCCGAGCCGTAGAAACTGCTGATCTCCCCCCTCGAGGGGGAGATGTTGCCGAGGGCGGCCGAGGGGGGCGGTTCGTCCTGACGCGGCCTCCTATCGCCTCCATCGCAGGGGAAGAACGCCGGCGCTCCACGCGAGACGACCCCCTCTGGCCTGCCGGCCATCTCCCCCTCGAGGGGGGAGATCACCTGCTCCGTCCTCCTTCGCTTCCCCAACCAAGGAACCCACCAGTGACCCCAACCCATGCCGAAGACCTCGGCAGGGCGCGGACGGCTGCCGATTTCGCTGCCATCCGCGCCTTGCTCGACACCGACCTTAACAATGCGATCGCCCGCAAGCAGGAGCTGCAACAGGCCGAGGATCGCGCGATTTTCGGCGAGGGCGACCTGGCAGCAGCCCGTGCCGCCCTTGACGACTGCAACGATGCAATTGCGCTGATCGAGCAGACCATCGAGGCAGCGGACAAGCGCCGCATCGCCGCCGCCCGAAGCGAAGCCCGCGTCGACATTGAAGAGCTTGGCGCCGAGATCCGAACAAAGGCGGCTTCCCTCGGTGAGCGCTGGAAGAGCGTTCACGAGCTGATCGAGCAGCTGCGCCAGGAGCTGTTCGCGGCCGATGCCTTGAGCCGCGCCGTCACCGCCGCCAACGGCCTTTTCGATGCCGACGGCGCCGTCGACCTGAAGGTCAACCTGACCACCATCCGGCGCACCGCCATGGCCGGTCCGCGCGCCGCCCCGCCATCGCGTCTCAGCCGGCCGGCGATCCAGGCCGACCGACTGCTTTTGTCCTTCCTCAGCCCGGGCGGCGTGCTCGACCGGCGGCCTGCGATCGGCGCGCCGGTCGACGGCATCAAAAGCAAATTCATTCCCGCCGGCGAACGAGGCTGACCATGTGCACACTAGCTCTTATCGGTACGGCGCTTTCGGTCGGCGGCGCGCTGGCGGAAGGCCAGCAGTCCAAGCAAATGGCCGACTACCAGGCCAAAGCCTATGAACAGCAGGCGCGGGCCGACGCCCAAAGCTCGGCCTTCGAGCAGGGCCAGGAGCGCCATAAGCAGGACCTGCTGCAGGCCCAGGCGCGTGCCCAGGCCGGCACTTCGGGCGTCGCCATCGCAGGCTCGCCGACCGAGGTGCTGGCCGCCAATGCCAGGCAGGGCCAGCTCGACCTGAAGGCGATCCGGTACGGCTCGCAGCTGCGCCAGAACGGTCTCGCCACGCAAGCGGCGATCGCGCGCTTTTCCGGCAGGCAGGCGGTGGGCGCCTCGATCTTCAAGGCCGGCGGCAGTCTCGTGTCCGGCATCTCCGGCCTCTACGACCCGGCCAAGACGGTGACGTTCGGCAGAAGCGCCTTCCCGCCGGCGCCGGGTGGAGGCCTCTACTGATGGCCACCATCCCGCTCCAGCTTGCCCAGCGCCGCCTCGATACCGGCACTGTGGCCTCATATCCCAACGGCTCGCCGGTGGGCGCCGCCATGCAAGGCTTTGGCGACGAGTTGTCGGCGATTGCCGAACGCTTCCGGCAGCAGAAGCAGCAGCAGGATGCGTTCGACGCCGGCATTATCGGCCGCGAGCTGAACGCACGCATAGCGCACGCCGAGGCCGTGGCGGTGCAGACCGCGCCGGCCGACGGCGGCGGCCTGCACGACTTCATGTATGGCCAGCTCGATCCGCGCAGCGACGGCGTCGTCAAGCCCGGCCTGTTCGACCAGATCTTCGACGACACCGCGGCGAAAGTGCCGGAGGGCGAACGCGCCAATTTCCTCGCGCAAAAGCAGGCGTTGCGGCTGGCCGGCTCGGCGCGCATGGCCGCGCAGCAGCACGCGCGGCGCCAGACCTATGAGCAGGCCGAGTGGAGCAAGGTCGAGCAAATCTATACCAGCTCGATCGCGCAAAGCGACCCGAACGACACAGAAACATTCGAGGCGATCAGGCAGAGCGGGCTCGACCTGATCGGCAAGATGGGCAACCCGCTTGCCCGGCAAGCGGCCGAGGCCGCCTGGCGCAGCAACACGGCAAAGGCGCTTGTCCAGGCGATGATCGCCCAAGACCCGAGGCGCGCCGCCGGGATGCTGGGGACTGGGCCGGTCTCAACGGACGGCAGGACTAAGGACGATATCATCGAGGCTGTGGGCGGACCTCGGGCGAGTGGGTCCAGCGTGCTGGCGACGCGCGAAGCGCCCGTAGGTGGCCTTCCATCCGACGAACCACCTATCCGCATGGGTTCCATGGAGCCTGTCGGAAATAGAGCCTGGGCTGCCGCAGGACCCTGGATTGCCGACCTGTCGCCGGACGCGATTCAGGATCTCGGCCAGAAGGCGCAGGTAGCGACTGCCGCAAGCCTGGTCGATGCGCGTACCAACATCGACCTTGCTTACCAGAATGCGCCGGCTGCCATTGCCAATACCGGCAGCTATTCTGGCAAGACCCCGGGTGCCGAAGACTTCACGGCCGTATACGGCGCCGAAGATGGCGGCAAGCGTCTCCGAGCCTTCAACATAACGGCTGATATCGGTCGCGCGGTTTTCGACATGCGACCCGTCCCGAACCAGGCGATACACGCCCAGATTCGGGATTTTGAGCCCGGCCCCTACGGCGCGCCGGAAGAGCGCAAGCAATATGAGATAAGGGCCGGCGCCGCGCAATTGGTGCTTGGTGCCAGGCGCGCCGATCCCGCCGGTTACGTCGGCCAACTGTTCCCGAACCGTGCTCCGGACTGGGACAAGATCACAGCTCCTGAGGATTATAAGGCCGCCGTCACCTGGGCCGTCGCTGCTCAGCAGGAGTTGGGCTTCGACCGAATACTGCCAATGCCTTGGGCTGTAGCTGGCCAGCAGGCGGCGAAATACATCGACCAAGGCGTCCCGTTCGAAAACCGCTTTGCCGAGTTGAGTTCGATCGTCCTGGCGGTTCGCGATCCGGATGCCCGCAAGGCGACAACCCAACAGATTTCTGTGGCGGCGGAAGCCCAGTGGCGAGCCAAGGCCGCCCAATATCCGAACCTCGCGCCAGAGTCGTTGGAAGCCCAGGTTGCAGTGCTCAAGAACGGGCTGGCGTGGATCGGGGAACATCCGGCCCGAGCCCAGTACAGCACCATGCCGCTGCTGCAGCAATTCGGCTTGGCATTGTCGGATGTCGGCCGCCTCACGGCTAAGGGCGTGGCTGCCGACGGTGCGGACGCGATCTCCGCCGGGCTGGACTCCGTTTGGTCGAGCGGAAACTACGAGAACCTTCTTGAAGATGAGCAGGCCGAGACAGAGGACGCCGAGGACCGGGCCGCCTCGGCCGGTTGGGTGGCGGAGGCCCTCGGCGCAGGCTTAAGCGGATATGCCCTGGCGACGGGTTTGTTCGGTTTGCTGGGTCGGGCAAGCGCTGGCGCGGCGGCGGAGAACGGCGTGATCGGTCTTGGTGCCCGAACCGGCGTAGCGGGTGTGGCGAGTGGCACTTATGGCGGGGCATACGCCTTCAACACAGGACAGAGCGTCCCCTGGGGAATTGCCAACGGCGCGCTTTGGGGGGCGGGCGGCAATGTCCTTGCCGAGGGACTCAGTGCAGTTGGCAGCCAGGTGGTGGCAAGGCTGGCGGAGCGTCCTGCGAATGCTGGTTCTGCTGTAACTCCAGAAGCTTCGGGTCCTCGGATATCCGAGGCAATGCCAGACCCGCTTGCTACAGATGTGGGAGCAACCGGTGGCGGCACCAGCGAAATCTCTGTTGGTCAGGACCTGCATCTATATTACATGCCTGAATGGGACGTTGCGCAACGGGCTGCCGCGGATCTCAAAGTGCAGCTGTTAACTGCTGCTGAAACCGTCGTGAGCCGCGCGGTTCGGGTCATCAAGGGAGCTCGTATGAAGTTTATTGCCGCCGGTAATAAAGTCCCCGCTAGCAGCCATGTTGATCATACAATTGATTTGCAACTAGGAGGTTCTGACAAGCTATCCAATATGGCCACATTGGATGCGAGTGTTAACACCAGCCTTGGTTCTCAGATACAGCAGCGGATCAAGCATTTGCCTTATGGAACCAAAATTAACAAAGTAACGATTGGAGATCGCAATGTTCGAGACATTTCGCCAAAACTTCCCGGTGGATAGTAGGGTGCCCGCGGACACCGGCAATTTCTCCCTGGATACGAAAGTACCTGGATTAAGCGAGCTGTTGGCCAGTTTCGGCGGTGCTTCGTTCAAGCACGGTTTGTACAGGATAATCCGGGCGCAGGACGTGGCACGTTGGAACGCACGTGTCTGCCTGGGTTTTCCGGAATTCACCGGCCGGATCACCTGCTTTGGTTATGATTGGCTGGGGACGGCGCTTGCAGTCGATAGCCAAAGGCTGGAACAAGGGGAACCTGGTGTCGTGATGTTCGAGCCGGGCATGGGCGAGGCTCTTCAGGTGCCTGCCAACATCCGGACCTTCCACGAAGTCGATGTCATCGAGGACGAAGATGCAGCATTGGCCGCCAATCTCTACTCAGATTGGCGTGAGGCCGGCGGCGCCGAGCCAGCCTTTAACCAGTGCGTCGGCTATAAGATACCGCTGTTTCTCAACGGGAAGGACGAAATCAAAAACCAGGAGCTGTCGGACCTGGAAGTCTATTGGCACATAATGGGCCAACTTATTGCGAAGGTGAAAGACCTGCCACCGGGAACACCTGTCAATATCCGAGACCTTCTCTAAAACAGGGTTTCCGCTGATCTGCCACTGGGGACTCCCGTTTGAAGCTTGGCTAGAGGCGGTATTTGCCTCTGGTCTGAAGGGGTGCAACCCCCGCGGTCTGTGATGCGCGCTATCGGTTTTGTGGCCGGACGGCCCGAGTAGAGCGTGCCGCAACTAGCCAGCGGTCTGATTGTGGTCACGATGCTGGCTTATGGCCTGATAACCGCAGAGCGGTCCCAGTCGGTGGTGCCTTCTGGATCGCCTCCCATTTCAGACGAAGGATTGACCTGTTGCGCACGGACTCTTTTTCGACCATGGCAAGGATCGTTTTTCTGCTCACCTTGGCCGGCGTTCTCCTGCTCGCGCTTTCGCCGGTGCGCTTCCTGCAGGAGTTGGACCTGGGCTTCACCTTCCACCACGACAAGCTCAACCACGCCGCGGCATTCGCGGTGCTGGCGGCGCTTGGAAGCCTCGGCTGGCCGGAACACAAGACGAGACTGGTCCTGCTCCTCGCCATCACCGGCGCGGCGATCGAGCTTCTTCAGGGCGCCCAACTGATCGCGCGCGATATGGATATCCTCGACTGGGTCGCCGACTGCGCCGGCATGGCCTGCGGACTGGCGGCCATGGGCGGCACAAGAAGGCTGATTGGCGGATTGCTGTAGCCCGTTGCCGCTCTCTGTCCGGAAAATCGCCGGCTGCGCCGGATAGCGCGGTGTCCGGCCGCGTAGCTTAAGTCTCCCACCGACAGCACTGAACCCCTTCCAGCCTCGCTTGTGCGGGGCTTTTTTTATGGAGCAAGCCCTCATGTCGCGACCTGCAACTGCTGCCGTTCGTCTCCTGACCGGCGAACGCGAACCCGTGCGCCTCGCGACCACGGCCGACATCCTCCTGCATGGCCTGCACGCGATCGACGGCGTGCCGGCCGAGGTCGGAGACCGCGTGCTGGTCAAGGACCAGGCCGACCCGACGCAGAACGGCATCTACACGGCGAGCGCAGGCGAATGGTTCCGCGCCGCCGATGCCCGCACTACGCGCACCCTGCAGAAGGGCACGACGGTCCACACCCAGATCGGATCGGTCAATGCGGACCGCGTGTTCGAGTTCACGGCCGACGAACCGGCCGTCGGCGCCGATGCCATCACCGTCGCCGCATCCGTTCCGCCCGACATCGCGGAGATGGTCGATGAGGTCGAAGCATTGCGCGATGAAACCCAGGCGCTGAAGGATGCTGCCGAAGCCAGCGCCGGCCAGGCATCCGCGAGTGCTGCCGCTTCAGCAGCGAATGCCGGGCAAACCACAGCCGACCGGGCTGCAACCAATTCCGATGCCGTCGCGGCCGCGGCGGCCGTCATCAGCGCTCAGGCTGCACGCGACGCTTCGCTCTACGGCAAGGGCATTTTCCCGACGACTGCCGCGGCAATCGGTTTCGGCGTCGCCGGCAACGGTGCGATCACGCCAGGCTCGAGCGGCGCCAACGGCATGTTCGACCTGGCGTTTACCGGCGGCACCGGGTCGGGCGCTGCCGGCCGCTTCGTGGTGGCGGGCGGGGCGCTGACGCAGATACTGATCACGGCGCCGGGCTCCTACACGGTGGCGCCGTCGTTCAGCTTTGCGGCGTCGGCCGGACTGGCCGGCGCCGCCGCTGCGGCGGTGCTGGGCAGGAATGTCGATGTCGGCGAGTATTTCTGGACCGAAGTTTCGACTGGTTCTTTGGGGTTATTCAATGTCGGGGCCGGACCGGCAGCAGTTGATACGGGCGTCCGGGCGGCAACGGCGGAAATTGGCCTGATCAGCTCAAGGATCGTCGGACCCGTTCCGATCACGGGTTCCGTCGGCGGCACGGTGATTACGAACGACAGCGTCTATTTCTGGCCTGGATCGCTGTCGACGGTCGATGAATATCTGTCGACCTTGGAGCTTGGATTTGGCATCGTGCCGGGAACAGCCCACATCCTTATTGCCCACGTCGAGGGCGACGGGACGCTTAGCCTGGTTTCCGAGCAGACAATGTCCGTTCCAGCCGGCCCGTCGTCTGTTGTTTCAGGGCTTTCGATCCTGAAGCCTGCCGGCAGCGTCATGGGCGTCCAGCGCACTGGCGCTGGTAGCTGGTACTACACTGCCGGGGCAATTCCGAACGGCGAAGTCGAGTGGTTCACGGCGGCGGTTCCGGCCTCGCACACTGCCAAGACTATAGGCGCTGTAAATGGTCCGCAGTGGAAGGCGACCTTCACCGGCGAAGTCGCCGTCAAGGCGCGTGCTGCCTATACCACGGCAAACGGTCTCGTTTCCGCTGTCGGCGTTAGCCAGGAAATCGGTTGGCCGACGCTGGTCAACACGGGGTCGGACGTTCCGGGCAGCTACAGCGTCATCATGCAGACGCCAGCGCCGGCCGACGGCCATATTACAGCGGTGGACGTTGGCGCTGGCGCTGGCGCCGGCGCTGCGCTCATTCATGTAGTGGACTATCTCGGCGGGTTGGTGGTCAACATCCTAAGCACATATGCGGTGACGCTGGTCAACGGGGTCGTTCATATCCCGCTGGGTATCCCAATCCCAGCCGGCAAATATCCGGCGATCAGCGGTGGCGCCTACAAATTTCAAAACAACGTCAACCCGCAAGGCATCCCAGCATGGATCAAATCAGGCGCGCTGTCCAATGGCGCGACCGTAGCATCGTCCGCCCAGCATCGGTACGAGGTCCGCTTTACGATCAAGACCGGTCTGCTCGCCGATGCCGACCGGGCCTTGACCGGCGGCGCTAGCAATACCGGCATGAACCTGCTGGCTGGCGCCGATCCTAACGGCGTCGTCGATGCGACCGCGCTGTTTGCGTCCGCGGCGAGCGCTCATCCCAATCCCTATGTGCCGCCTGGAAATTTCGCCTTGACGGCTATTCCCGCATCTGGCGACGGTTTTTGGGGACCTGGCAAGCCGGCCGTCAACAGTAAGCGCTTCTTCATTCCGCGCCGGCCGTCGCTGCAAAATCTCTATGACGGCTTTCGCGCGACGATGGCCGAACACATCGCCAACAACGATGTGCTCTGCCTGATCGCCGATAGCATCGGCCATTGGGCGCTTGCCAGCGACGGGCCGAAACACTGGTTCAACCTGGTTACGCGTTTTGCCAATATCGGCATTGCCGACGATGAACCGGGCATGACTGCTTTGCGGCCAAGCTCTACCTACCTTCCGACTTTCTATGGCGTTACCGTCGCCGGGAGCGTGTCGACAGGGTCGCGCGGGCCGATCGGCGAGAGCATCATCCTCGCCGCCGGCGCTTCCTTGGCGTTTGCCGGCACCTATGAACAGGTCGACGTCCACTACACTCAGGACACCGCTCAGGGATCGCTTGCCTTTGTCTTCAACGGCGGCGCGGCGTACAAAACCGTCAACTGCGCCGGCGCCCTGGCGCTTGATAGGTATTCGGGGCCGTCGCTCACCGGGCAGGCGGCAAGCGGCAATTACACTCTTACGGCTGTCGGCGGTCCTGTCGAGATTACCGGGCTCATCAGGCTTGGCGTCAAGGCGGCCGGCTCGCGTCCGCGCCTGCGCACCTTGCGCGCGGCACACGGCAGCTATGCCTTCTCGTCATTCAACACCGCGCGTCTTACATCGGCCGCCGCTCAATGCGGCTACGCCGGCGGCAAGATCGTGCCCATCCTGGCGCTCGGCATCAATGACAGCTTTGGCACGCCGCCGGCCACGATATCGGCAAACATCGCAACAATCATCAACACGCTGGAAGCGGCCGCTGCACCGCGTATCCTTGTGATGCCGCCGACGCGGCCGTCAGCCGCATGGGATGCAAGCTACACGGGCGGTCGGAGCTATGATGCCGCCCTTGGCGCAATCCGTCAAACCTATCGATCGCGCAATGTGCTGACCATCCCGATCGACGGCTTCGACTACATCAATTCGGGAAACTATCAAGAGGGCTTGCATTTCAACGATGCCGGCCATGACGGCAATGCGCTGCGCTTCATCGAACAAGTCGCGGAAAGGGGATAAGCAATGGCATTCGCTATTCAGCATAAGGGCGAAATCATCACCGAGCTCGAGGAGGGCGAGGAATGGCTGGTGGTGGGCGCAATGATCATGGTCGCAAAGCCGAAGGATCCGGCACACAGCCGCGAAATCCCGGTTCCTGACGGCGACATTGAGGGTCTCGTTGAGGTCTGGGTAGGCGGCGTAGTCGACGCTGGACGCCATTCGCAGGCAATGGCAGGATGAGGTCGGCGGGGGCTATCCTTGGAGGATTGTCTCATGGCGCATGCCGGCAGCATCATCGACATCTATGACGACTATTACGCCGATGGAAAAGTAGCCGCAAAACGGGACATAGCTTCAAACCAGTCGGTCGGGCACATCGAAGCGGTCATTCAAGGCCAATTCTTCGACAGGATTCTTGACATCGGGGCGGGCGAAGGTGCGGTGCTGGATAAGCTGAACAGGAAGGGGCTCGGTAAGAAGCTTGGCGCCGTCGAGATTTCGAAGAGCGGCGTCGAGGCCATCAAGGCAAGAAAAATCGCCAAACTGGACAGCATCGACGTATTCGACGGCTATCACATCCCTCATCCCGACAAGTCGTTCGATCTCGGGCTTGCCATTCACGTCGTCGAACACGTCGAGCACGAACGGATGTTTCTGAGGGAGGCAGCTCGGGTCTGCAAGAAGCTCTATATTGAAGTGCCTTTGGAGCATACGCGAGATCTCAGCAAGGCCATTCGAATGTCAGGGCCGTATGGGCATATCAACTTTTACACGCCCCAAACGTTTGAAAACCTTCTCAAAACGTCCGGGCTAAAGGTAGAACGGCTAAAGGTTTTTGCGCACGACCTCGCCTATGAACAGCATTTGGCTGGCGAAAAAAAAGGATGGGTAAAACACAGACTGCGGACCGAATTTCTAAGGTTTGCACCCAAGACGGCGATGCGCAGCATGGCCTACATGGCCGGAGCTCTGTGCTCAAGTCAATGATCTAGCAGCAGCGCCGCCGATTTGCTTTGCAGGATTACCGCCGACCATACTAAAGGGCGGCACGTCTTTCGTGACGACAGACCCCGCACCAACGACCGATCCCTTGCCGATCGTTACGCCCTTGAGAATAATGACGTTGAAGCCGATAAAGACGCTGTCTTCAATCTTCACTGGCGCAATGGTGATCTTTGACCAGTCCTTTTTTCCCTGATGCCAGTCGGCGACATCTTCCTTGCGGTCTTGCCAACCCGTCGCGTGTGAGTTGTGATCGACGACTGTGGTACCCCAACTAATGATCACGTCATCTCCGATTTCGATCTTCTCAGCCGCCACGAGGTGGCTCTTGCCGATATAGGATCTTTTTCCAACGGTGATCTTTGCATCGGCGCGATCGAAGGAAAAGACGCCGTTGATGATGCATTCTTCGCCGATCGCATGCTTGCCTCGCCGCAAACTGCGGACGCTCCGCAAACTTAGCTTCGTTTCGGGGCCGGAGTTGATGCCGGCTAGGCGGTAGAGGAATGGTGGAACGAATGGCATATCAGTTGCGGCCGAAGCGCGACTTTCGCACCCTCTCTGCGAAAAGCTGCGATCGCTCGAAGAAATGCTTCCAATGTTGGTGTTCAGATACCCCTTCGAAGAATGTCCGCGCCGCGTCTTCGAGGTCCGAATCAATATCTTCGAGGTCCGAATCAATAATTGCACGTCGGATTGGTGGCTCGTCGGCTAACTGAGCCGACAACCGAAATTGGCTGTTCGCAATAGACAGGTCAGCCTCCATCATCCATGCGTCTCTTTACGACCTAGCTATTGCGACAAGCGGCGACGGTTTGCAAGTTGCAAACACCCGCGCCCGCCAGTCTGGACGCCGTTTGAAAATCGCCGAAAAGACGTCGGAAGAATTGCTCTGCGAGGGCCGCTCTGGATGCTGTGCGCACCAACAATGGCACACCCGGCCGACCAAAAATTCCTACAGCTGGAGTTGTATTTCGGAATTGTCGGGGTTCATCGGTGACGCGGACCCGTCGCCGGCGGAGCCGCTACCGTCTGCTGTCCTGCGGCTTCTGGTGAGGTTCCTGGCTTTTCGACCACCAGATAAAATAAAGCGAACCCATCTTCATCACAGGCACGCGGCGGTCGCGCTCCCGAGCTCGCAACTCACGATAGGTCTTCATCTTCAGAGTGCCGCCAGGCAACCTGATACGCACTGCCATCGGTCCAACTCCCGTTGTGCAACGCAGCAATTTTCGTGCAATGCGGTAAATAGAGACCTTCCCTTACGGAAGAGTCAACAGCAGCCTCATCAACTTATTTTGCGAGCTCGCCTGCGGAGGCTGAGCGGGCTTCCCAGGCGCATGCCAGGTCGGAAGAATTTGGGACGTTCACCGTGGCGACTGGTCGTCAATGAGTCGCTGGCGGTTCGACCACCAGGTGAAATAAACCCGGCCGATCTTGACGACAGGTATGCGGCGGGTGCGCTCGCGATCGCGCAATTCGCGGTACACTTTCACCTTCAGCGTGCCGCCTGGCATTCTGATACGTACTGCCATCGGCCCCCGCCTGATTGTGCAATGCAGCATCAAAACCTTCCGTGGCGGAAGAGTCAACGCCTGTCCGCTGACTTTTTCTGGGATTTGTCGAGCGGTCTCGGAAGTTTGGCGCGCACGGCGGTTCCTGATCCGGCACCGAGGCATCAGTGCCGGGTCGGGATCGTCGGGTGCCCGGGCTATTTCCTGGGCGAGGACTTGTTGGGCGACGATGGGCGATCGGACATGCCGCTCGGCCACCAGATGACGAAATAATTGCCGACTTGCCAAACCGGCACCTCGCGCTTCTGCTCGCGCCGCCGCAGCTCGTCCCTTTTCTTGATCTTCAAAGTCCCGCCTGGAAGCCTGATTCTTATCGTCACGTGTCCTCCCGTACCCGCTACAGGTACGAACGATAGACGGGAACAGTTTCATCCCGGCTAAGCAATTTCGTCCAGGTCGAGCAATTTCGGGCGCGGTGCACGCAGGAACCGGGACCGGAGCGAGATCGCCGGAACCGGCTTCATTTGAAGAAATCCGCAATGCCGTTGATGGCCAGCACCGCATAGACGATCGGTCCGGCGATAAACGCACAATAGAGGCAGAGGATCGCCGCCAGCACCAGCAGCAGCGGCTTGTCGCGGCCGACGGCGCGGAGTTCGGACTTCACCGTCCAGCGCGCCGCAGCGGTTTGTTCATCATCAGACATGTGCACCATCCCGCGGCCATTTCACATGGCGGGTCGAAAACATCAACCTTGCTTGCCACATCGGCGCGCGCTGCCGCCCAATTCTGCTCTGCCGCCACGCACGTGCTGTTTCAACCTCAAAACCCTGCCCGCAAGGGCGGAAAGGAAACCTATGGACCTTTTGTTCAAGGGCGCTGCCAAGCGCCTCGATGATCTCGACTTGCCGAAACTCGGCGCCCGGATCGGCGTGGGCGAGGACGAGATGCACGCGTTCCTCGATATTGAAACGAGCGGGCATGGCTTCGACGCCCTTGGCCGGCCGATCATCCTGTTCGAACCGCACGTCTTCTATCGCAACCTGTCGGGTGCCAAGCGGGCAAGAGCGGTAGCCGCTGGCCTCGCCTATTCGAAGTGGGGCGAGAAGCCCTATCCCAGGGATGGCTACCCACGGCTCAAGGCAGCTTGTGCGATCGACGAAACCGCGGCGCTCAAATCCGCGTCATGGGGTCTTGGCCAGGTTCTCGGCGAAAACCACGCCGCCGCCGGGTTTGCGACAGTGCAGGCCATGGTGGACGCGATGATGGCCGACGAGGAAGCCCAGCTTGAGGCCGCGATCAATTTCATCAAGACGAACAAGCTCGACGACAATCTGCGCAACCATGACTGGGCGGGCTTCGCCAAGGGCTACAACGGCGCCGGCTATCGCAAGAACGCCTACGATACCAGGCTTGCCGAGGCTTATCGCAAATGGTCGCGCATCAAGGACACGCCTTGGCTGTCTGCCGGCCCGGTGTCGTCGGCGGTCGTCCCTGCAGCTCCGCCAGAGCCAGCGAAGCCAATTCCGGTTCCACAAGCGACCGCCACGCCCGCGTCCTCCGCGCCTCCATCGCCTGCCGCCAGGCCCGGCCTCTGGGCAGCGCTGATCGCCACTATCCTCAAATTATCAGCAATCCTCAAACTATTCGGAAGGAAATGACATGTGGACCCGGATCAAGAGCTTCTTCCGCGGCAGCGAAACAATAGTCTGGGCGCGGCTTCAGGCGGCTATCGGCATCATCGCGAGCATCGTCACCTATGTCGACCCGCAGGTTCTTTCGCCGATCATCCCAGGGGAATGGTTCCCCTGGTTTCTTGTGATCAACGGCGTCTTGACCGAGTTCCTGCGCCGCCGCCGCGCCGAGGATTTGTGATGACCGCGCTCCTCGCCATTCTCAGCGCCATCATCGGCAACAAGGTCGTCATGACGATATTCGCTGCTGTGGCCGGCGGCATCGGCCTTTACATTGCCGGCGGCATCAACCGGGCGAAGAAGGAGGCGGTCAAACAGGCCCAGGCAAAAATCGCGGCCGCCGAGGACCGCCTCGAAATGAACCGCGAGGCTTCCGCCGAAGGGCGGAAGGCCGCCGGCATGACCGATGCGGCAGCAAGAGCGGAGGCTGAGAGATGGGCAAGGCGCTGATCCTCTGCCTGGTGCTGGCCGGCTGCACGACAACCGCGCCGGCCGGCAATCCGCGGCAAGTCTGGTGCGACCAAAGTCAGCCACGCCGGCCATCCGCCCCGGTCATCGCCGCCATGACCCGGCCCGAGCTCGACGAGATGAACGCCTTCAACGGGCAGGGCGCCAGATGGTGGGGGTGGACGCCATGATGCATGAGCTGCTCGACGTTCTGGGCATCAAGGCGCCGGTATTGGTCGCCGGCCTGTCCGGCGGCATTTTGCGGGCCTTGTCACGTCACCGCTACAAGGTCCGCGAAATGGTGGCCTCGCCGATCTGCGGCGCGCTGGCGGCGGCCTATCTGACGCTGCCGGTCGTGCATTATTTCCGCGCCGCTGGCCTGCCCTTTCCTTCTCCGGACGACGACACCACGACGCTGGCCGCGGCCTTTCTAATTGGCGTATCGGCGATGTGGATCTCGGATATCGTCTTCGAAATGCTCGTGCGCCGGTTCGGGCCGGTGAAGGAGGAGTAAGCCGCCCAAGCCTGACTAAGAGTGACGTTCAGTTGAAGCCCGCCGCGCCGAAAGGTGCGGCGGGCTTTTGCATTTTCCCTGGCAATCTGTACGATCTTTTCTTTGCGAGGGCGGCTCGATCCGGCGCTTGCGAAACCAAGATGCGCGTTAGGCTTCACGGGAGATGGTGGCATGCTTGCCAGAGTCCTGACACAAGCGGCAGTCCTTACAGCCGGGGCGCTTCTGTTTGCCGCGGCGGCCGACGCCCGGCCGGACAGCCGCGCGATGACATGCGAACAGACGCAGCTTCTGATCCAGAGGCATCGCTCGGTGGTGCTGACCACCGGCCAGAACACCTACGACCGTTACGTCCGCCAATTCGGCAATGAATGCGACTGGCCGCAAGTGCCGCGCGCCGCGTATATCAAGACGCGTGACGGTCAATGTCTGGTCTATCGCTGCCAGGAGCCGGTCTTCGACCTCCCGAATTGAAAGCAGGGGCTCATCCGACTGTCTACCCGGACAGCGAGCGCAGTGCGAAAGGCAATCACTCATTCCTCGTCGAAAGGACCACCTTCGCGTGTGAGATCGCGTGAAATAACGCGTTCCTCCGTATCGTCCGGCAAGGCCTCGTCGCTGTCCTGGTAGGCGTTGTCGTCGTCCTCCTCCGGCAGTTCGCCGTCTTTCTCGACGTCGTAACGGATGTCGCCGTTTTGCGGCACGCCGTCAGGGAGGATTCTCCCGCTCCGGATGGCATCCCAGTCCTGCTGCTGGATCGTCGGGCTCTCGGTCTCGTCGTCGGTTCGTTCTTTCCTGCGCGGTTCCATCGCTGGTTCTCCATAATGTCGGCGGCCCTGAACTGGCTCAGTGGTTGAACTCATAAGTCTGGCAGCCGGTTCCGGGCCGCTGCGGTCTGGGCGCATTGCCGCACGACGGAACCAATCGCGCCTGCCCGCCTTCACATTCAGAAGATACTGGCGCGAAAGGAGCTCGACATGAGACCGCTCATTTTCTTGCCGTATATGCTAGGTGCGATGGTGCTGGCGGCGCCGGCGGCCGCGCAGCCGGGCGAACAGGCGCAATCCGACCGCTGCAAGGTCGAGCCGCAGGATCAGAAGAACCAGCAGCAGAAGCCGGCCGGCAGCAATTTGTCCGACACGCTCGAGCCATGCGGTGGGGTCCTGAAGCCGCCGCCAACGGGCGATCAGGGCATGGCGACGCCACCGCCGAATGAGGGCAAGACCCCGGTGCTCAAGCCCGGCGAGGTGCCGCCACAGCCGCCCAAGCAGTAGCCGCTTCATTTGCTGCCACAGGGGCTTGCCCATGGCGGTAACGCCGCGCTGTCCCGGCAGGTTTGTTGCCCTCGCTCAGGAACATTAGCTTGTCCTAAACGTTGTTTCAGACGCAGCCGATATCACCCCCTCCGGTGTCGCTGCTGATCGGGAAACCGATCGGCCCGCGTCCTGCGACGCGGGCCACCGTAGCTCATTCGCAGTTCATTCGCCGCACCGCGCGGGCACTTCACCACCATTCGATTAGCCGCCACTTACGGAACAACAAGGTGGCGTGGGCGTTTGCCTAGAGGGTTCGCCGCTTCGACCGGAATGCCGCGTCGCAAACTTTAAGGGCGAGGCCCGTAACAACAGGAGTAGACGATGAAAATCCACCTTGTTCCTGCTGCGGCGGGATTGGTGTTGCTCGCCGGCGTCGGCGTGGCCACCGCGGACCAGGTGATTGTCACGCCCGAACAGCAGACGGTCATCCGCGAATACGTCCATAAGCACCCGTTGGCGTCGATCAATCTTCTGGGCGTGGAGCTCAATATCGGTTCCACGGTGCCAGATACGGTCGAGCTGCAGCCGATCGATGTTCCCGACGTGAAGTACAGATACGTCGTCGTCGGCAATCGCACGGTGCTCGTCGACCCAGGCACCCGCAAGATCGTGCACGTCATCGAGTGATCGGCGCTCCCAAACCGCGAACCGGATTTGGAAAGGTCACGGTCTAAATTATCGAATAAGAGCTCCATCCCGAGCGATCGGGATGGAGCCGCTGTCGTCGCGAAACAAGGAAAGGAGCCATTCCCATGCTGCCGCATGTCGAGCGGGCCAACGTCGCCGCCGCCGTCGACAAACTGCTTGCTGAACGAGGCGATGGGCTGCTGTCGATGAAGGTGGCGATTGCACTGTTGCGCGAACGCACCGGAACCGAGCGCTCGGACGCCGACCTTGAAGGGCTGATCATCAAGAAGGCGGCGCTCCTCGGCGTCGCTGTCTTGTGTGACAGAGAGGTTCAATGACGGTGTTGCCTGGCGCTCAAGACGCGGGCCGAAATTTCGGCTAGAACAAAGTCGCTTACGCATGAACCGAGCCGACGGAGGCATCAGTGATGGACAGGCAGGAACGGATTCGCCAGCGGGCACACGCGATCTGGGAACAGGCAGGCAGGCCCGACGGGGCGCATCAGCAACATTGGGATCAGGCTACCGCCGAAATCGACGCAGAAATCGCCACGAAAGAGAAGACCGCCAGCCGGCCGAAGCCATCACCACGTCAGCCTAAGACGGCGCCCGCCGCCAAGGAGGAAACCAAATCCAAGGCGCGACCACGCAAAGCGTGAACTCGAGCGGACTTGATTCCATCGCTGGATATCGCGGTTCGGCGTCTGTACTTTCGTCCGCGGTCGGCAGCAGAGACAGTCCAGACCGGTCAAGAATGACGCAGCACGGTGAAGCAAACCCGCGCAGCGCGGATCTTCTCGGCCCATTGTTCTATTGCCGGGGGGGGTCGGTTTGATGTTGTGGTTTGCAGATTAGGAATTCGCCTTTTCGGCCGCCGACCCGTTGCGACGTTCGTCTGTTGCGGCGCCCACCAGCTGACTCTCGCATCGCTTCAAACTTTCGGAAAATTTCAATACAAATTTCACGCGGCTGTTCTTTGAAAATACACCATGGGACCAGCAAGTTGATCGGCAAAGAAACCGATCTTCTTCCTTGCACTTAGGGCGTAATGCAACCGGCGAGTTCGCGGGTTGCTCAGCGAAACTACAGCAGGGAGAATGTTATGACCATCAACATCAAAACAATCACCGGTGCAGTGGCAGGCAGCGTAGCGCTTTTCATGCTCTCGATGCCCGTGAATGCCGCGAACGGAATTGCCGTTGGTGTTGGAACATCCATCGGCGGCAACGGCGGCATCAATGCCGGCCTCGGCGCGACGGTTGGCGGTCGCGGCGGCATCAACGCCGGTGCCGGCGCAACGGTTGGCGGCAGCGGCGGCATCAAGGCAGGCTTCGGTGCCTTGGTGGGCGGCAGCGGCATTAACACCGGTGCCGGTGCTACGGTTGGCGGTTCCAGGGACATCGCCGCGAGCGCCGGCGCGTCGGTCGGGGGCAGAAGCGGCATCAACGCTGGTGCCGGCGCAACGGTTGGCGGTTCGAGCGGCATTGCCGCCGGCGCGGGGTTAGGTATCGGCAGCGGCGTTGGGGCTGGCGCGGGGGTCAGGGTTGGCAGCGGCATCAATGTCGGCGCCGGTGTCGGGATCGGCAGTGGTACCAATCCGAGCAATCCGTCCAACCCGGGCAGCCCGTCCAATCCCAGCTTACCCCAGGTCGTCGCCGACATGTCGAGCGACAAGTTGGCCAGGATGAAGAAGCGCTGCGTAGACGTGCTGAGTAGCGAAGGCACTTACGATAGCGATCTGCGCCAATTGTGCCTGCTTATCGCGCGCCGCTAAGGCGAATACATCGGAATGAAATGTCGGACCGGGCCGAGAGGCCTTCGTCCACCAGACCTCCAGCCGTCCAAAGCCCGCCATTGCGGCGGGCTTTTTTGCCGAGCACGTGGCGGCAGCATGGCTGGGCTCACAAGAGCACGCGCCTCAATGTGTTTGACGGCCAAGATCCGGCGAAGCGGCCACCCCGCCTTCCAGGGCGTCCCAGCCCAATGCGGGGCTGCTTTGCATCAGCTGAGTGCACGCAAACTCCGCCAAATCGGCTTCCGCGAAGCCGTCGAACTCGATAGCTGCGCCTTGGAGCTGGGCTGCCTGCATGACGAGCCATTCGATGTCTTCGCGCGCAATATTCTCGGCGAGGTTTTGCAGTCGCACGGCTTCGGCGACAGCAGTCAGATTGATGGCAATCCCGGACCGCAATGTAGCTCGAACTCGGGAACCGACGTCTTCGTGCAGGCGAACCGAGAATCCGTAGCGCATGGAAAACCTTCCTTTCAGGAGCGGTTTGTCCCTCGTGTTCTACCATGCGCCCAGGGCTCGTGATTGGCAAGCGAAGACCCTTGAAAAATCGCTTCGTGTCAAATAGTTAGCGTATTTTGTTGATTGCCCACTTGATGCTTGATCCGCTTCATCGGACTTCTGCATGAGTCACACATCTGAAGGTCTTGACGTACTATGCTCACGTACCTAATTCTACACAAAATCAGGAACATACTAACTCAGCTGCGTTTAGGCTGGTATGACTGGAGGCCGAGATGTCCGAACTGGAACGCCCGGAACGACTGCAGATCATGCTGACTGTCGATGAACTGGCGGCATTGGAGAACTGGCGCTTCGAAAAGCACATGCCGAGCCGGTCGGCCGCGGTACGTGAGCTTTTGAGGCGAGGTCTCACAGCCGATGGTTTCCTGACGGCGGCGCATGGGACCAAGTCGCGCGACTTCGGCATCCTGCCGCATTCTGCAGATGGCGACCGCAGCACGGCCGACGGACCGTCCCAGAAGGAATAGCGCTGTTTCCGCCGTGGATCGCCCGCTCTCCGACCGTGCTTCGCGTCTCTCTCGCTTTGCGATGAGCTGTGAACGTCTGTCTGCTGATCGCCGCGAAGTAGAAGAGATCCGAAGCTCTGTCTTGCCAGACGCTCCGCAATCAGGGAGTGCTTGATCGGCATAGTGCGGGCTCGGGAATTTGCCGATGACGCTGGAATTGACGGCCGGCGACAAGTCGATGCTGCATGGCGAGCAAGGCTCGGCAGCGGCTGCCGCCATGAAGATCCTGGTCGCCTTCGCGAAGGCGGTCGGCGCGCGCAAGTTGTTGAATATTGCCGGTGCCCATATCGACGGCTGCCTCTATCACGGCCAGGCTAGCCTCGATTTCGTCGAAAGGCTGATCGAGGGCGGCGGCCGCGTTCGGGTGCCGACGACGCTGAATGTCGGTTCGTTCGACCTCATCCATCCCGGATTGGTGAAGATGCCGATGTCGCAAGAAGCGCCGGCGCGACGCCTGATGATGGCGCATCTGGACCTCGGCTGCCAGGCGACCTTCACCTGCGCACCCTATCAGACTCGATTCCGGCCAAGGTTCGGCGAGCAGATCGCCTGGGGTGAGTCCAACGCCATCGTCTTTGCCAATTCGGTGATCGGTGCGCGAACCAACCGTTATGGCGATTTCATCGATTTATGCTGCGCAATGACCGGACGCGCGCCGGCCTGGGGGCTGCATCTGAGTGAAAATCGACGAGGCCAGATCCTGTTCGAGCTGACTGGCGGTCTCGAGCCCAGCGACGCCCTGTTCGTGGGTGTCGGACTACTTGTCGGGCAAAAGAGCGGCGACCGCATTCCTGTCATATCAGGCCTGCCGCAGCCGCGCGACGAGGACCAACTGAAGGCGCTGGGGGCGGCGGCGGCAACGACGGGCGCTGTGGCGCTGTTTCATGCGGTCGGCATTACGCCGGAGGCGACGACGCTGGATGAGGCGTTGCACGGCCTGGTGCCGGAGGAACAAATCCGGATCTCTCGCGCTGATATCCGCCATGCGCTGGCCAGGCTGTCGAGCGTCCCCGACGGCGTGCAGCTTGCAGCCGTGTCGTTAGGCACGCCGCATTTCTCCCATGAAGAGTGGATGCGCCTGTTGCCGCTGCTGCGCGAAGTTGCGCCGGGCAGGGGCGTCCCGATCTATGTCAACACAGGGCGTGCCACGCTGACGCGACTGCAGGACGAAGGCGCACTGGCCGGCATGGAAGCCTTCGGCCTTGTCCCGGTCACCGACACCTGCACCTATGTCACGTCGATCCTCGAGCGTCTCGATGGCGTGGTGATGACCAATTCGGGCAAATGGGCGCATTACGCACCTGGCAACATCGGTGTCTCGGTGGCCTTCGGTGACATGGAAGACTGCGTCCGCTCGGCCGCGGCCGGCCGCGTCGTGCGAGGCGCGCCATGAAGGCGCCGGCCAGAACCGGTACATTCCACCTTGCCGGCTCCGCACAGGGCCCGGCGCTGGTGCTTTCGCAGGCGCTCAGCTTCTGGGGCGGGATCGATGTCGAAACGGGCGACATCATCGACCATTCGCATCCGGACCTGGGCGGCAATATCGCCGGCAGGATCCTGGTGATGCCGAGCGGGCGGGGGTCGTCGTCCTCGTCTTCGGTTCTGGCCGAAGCGATTCGCAGAGGGACGGCGCCGGCCGGCATTATCCTGGGGCGGCCGGACCCGATCCTTGCCGTCGGCGCCATCGTTGCCGAATTCCTCTACGAAATCAGGATGCCGCTGGTCGTCTGCGACATATCAGGCATTGCCTCCGGCGACCGGATCGCCATCGGTCTGGGCGAAGATGCGCAAGCGATGGTGAGCAAGCTCTAGCCGGCCATCAGTCCCGCCGCGCACCGCGGCCAGGTCGACGCTGAAATCGAGATTGGCGTGGCCGTTGATGCGCCAGTTGGCAAAGACGTTGACCAGATCGAAGCCGTCATCGACGAGAGCCGGTTCGTCCGGTTTGCTGCGGTTGGTGCGCGTGATCTTGCCAACGCTGAGATATTGCGCGCCAACGGTAAGCTGGTCTTCCAGCATCCTGAAGCCGACGGTCGCCGCGAGCGGTCGAGCGGCGTGTTGTTCAGCGGCTGGCCGGAATAGAGCGCGCCGGCAAGATTCACGAAACCCCAGCCATTCACCTGGGTTCAGATCTCCGGGATACTCTCCCTGAAGATCACTTGCAGCCTCGGCTGGTGCAGTTCGTAAGGCAATCCCCTGACCGCGTGGGTCAAGGTGTTGAGCGCCTCGCGGGCCTCGACGCGCGGGTTCTGGTCGATGACCGCGTCGAGCGTGCCGTCGAGCAAGAGCTCCTTGGTGCCTTCCGTCACCTCATGGCCGAGAAAGACCGTCGACAGCGCGCGCCCGCGTTCCTTCAGCGCGCGGGCGATGCCGGTGTTGCCAGCGCCGACATTGTAGATGGCGGCCAGGTCCGGGTGCCGGTCCAGCAGGGCGGAGGCCTCAGAGTAGGCTTTTTCCCGATCGTCGAGCATTTCGCGCATCTCGACGATCTGCAGATTGGGCGATTCTTCCGTCAGTATGTGGCGGAAGCCCATCTCGCGCTCTTCGTGGCCGCGGTAGGAGAGCGAACCGGCGAACAGCGCGACCTTGCCCGGACGCCCTGCGCCCATGAAGCGGTTGAGCAGGTAGCCGGCGAGCCGGCCGGCGGCGCGGTTGTCGATGCCGATATAGGCAACCCTCGGCACATGCAGGATGTCGGAAGCGAGGGTGACGACCTTGACGCCGCTGGCCGAAAGCGAGCGGATCGCCTCGCGCACCGTCGGATGGTCGAGCGCGATCACACCGACGCCTTGCGTCTGCCCGTGCAGTTCCTGCAGCAGACGGGCGAGCCGATCCGGATTGAAGCCTTCGATAGTGGCGACGCGGACGTCGAGGTCAGGCCGCGACTGCGCCTGCGCCTCGATCTGGCGGTGCAGCATCTTGATGAAGGAATTGGTGCCGGCGGGCAGGGCGAAATCGAGCCGTATGACCTCACCGCGCAGCGCGTTGAGCGAGCTCGGATTGTTTGAATTTTCAGCGATGTAGCCAAGCCGCTGTGCCGTTTCGAGCACGACCTCGCGAGTGCGCGCCCTGACCCCGGCGCGGTTGTTGAGCACACGGTCGACCGTGGCGGCGGAAACGCCGGCTTCCCGGGCTATGTCTGTCAGGGTGGACCGCACTGTCGATCACCTCATTCCAAAATGTGCCAAAAGCGCATCGAGATTACGCATTTCATAGGTCCGATGTCGGAGAGCGGCCTCATCGCCGCTCGCGATTCTGATGGGAAATGATGTAACCGGCCTTGGCCGATCCGCAAGTCGCTGCGCTGGACCAAATTCCGAAGCGGACCAACGCGCCGAGGTGGGCAGCCTGGTTCCCTCAAATTCAAGCACCGGCTTCGGTGCGAGAGCCTTGATAAACGCCATTTTCCCCTCCCTTGAGATATTATGATGTGTCTTGATTATTTATGATGTTGACAGCCTTGGTGCAGTGCCGTCAATATCCATCATAAGGGCCGTGGAGGAACAAGGCCCTGAGGGAGGATTTCCAATGTCGAATTTGATCCGCGTGTCGCGGCGCCGTTTGCTGGCGTCCGGTGGAAAGGCGGCAGTGCTTGTTGCCGCAGGTATCGCGCCGAAATTCATTCGCCCAAGCCGTGCCTATGCGGCCGATGCCCTGGCGCCCGGCATGATCGGTGGCCCGACCGGCTTCGACGGCTCGGAGCGCTATCAGTATGGCGCCGACACACCCGAGGGCCGCGCCATCGAAGCAGCCAAGGCGATGAAGGGCGCCGGCAAGGCGCCGACGAAGATCGTGCTCGGCCTGTCCGACGGTTCGATCGGCCAGCTGACGCAGCCGTTTCCGGCGGGCGCGCCGTCGATCAAGGATCTATGGGAGAAGGAAACCGGTATTCCGCTCGAGATCGTCGGTGTGCCCAACGGCCAGGAATTCACCAAGACGATGCAGGACATCTCCACCAAGGGTGGAGCCTACGACATCTACGCGGTCGAATGGAACCGTCTTGGCGACCTCGCCGAAACCGGCGGCATCCTCAAGCTCGACGACTTCGTTGCACAATATAAGCCGGAATGGGACGATCCCGAGCGTGGCTACGTCAACGGCGCCAAGGGCGTGTCGCTGCTCAACCAGTATCGCGGCTCGACCTACGGCGTGTCGCTGGATGGCGATTTCCAGACCTGGGTCTACCGCACCGATCTGTTCGGCGACGCAGCCGAGAAGAAGGCTTTCTCCGACAAACACGGGTATGAACTGGCGGCGCCGAAGACGTGGAAGCAGCATGACGAGATCGCAGCCTTCTTCCAGCGCCCGGACAAGGGCCTGTTCGGCTCGACCGATCTGCGCAACCAGGGCTGGGGCTATACCAACTGGTATCAGCGTTATGTCTCAACGGCTTCGCCCAATCAGTTCTTGTTCGACGATGCCGGCAAGCCGCTGATCAATTCGGAACAAGGTATCGCGGCGACCAGCGAGTACATTGCGTCGCTTTCGCACCATTCGCCGGATGCGATCTCCTGGGGTTGGCCGGAGCAATACGGCAATTTCGCCAAGGGCGGTGCGGCCATGACCTGTGCCTTCTCCAATCTGCCGAAATTCCTCGACAATGCCGGCAACAAGGATTCAGCTGTCACTGGAAAGATCGGCTCCATGCTGCCGCCCGGCCGCGAGATCGACGGAAAACTGGTCAGCCGTTCGGTGCTGTGGCTTAACCTGTCGGCGTCGGTGTCCTCGCAAGCCAAGAACCCGGAAGCCTGCTACCTGTTCCTGCAGTGGCTGGGTTCAAGCCGCATCTACGCCTGGATGACCGCCAATCCGGGCGGCTATTTCGATCCGTTCCGGCTGTCGGATTTCTCCGATCCGCTGGTTCGCCAGACCTATCACGCCTACCACATGGACGTGGTGCGCGAGACGGTCGCCCGCACCGTGCCCACCATCAACTATCCCGGCGCCACCGCCTTCCACAACGCGCTGGACGAGAATCTCGTCGCCGCGTTGACCAAGGCCAAGACAGCCGAGCAGGCGATGGCCGACACCGAGGCCGAGTGGAAGAAGATTGCCCGTCGGACCGGCGAGGAGAAGCTTCTCGAAGCCATCAAGACAAACAAGGAGGCCTGGCCGACCGTCCTCGATCCGATCGCCTGATCCTCGCAGGATCTTACCAAGGAGGGGAGGAGCGGCCGCTCTTCCCCTCGCCAACGAAGGACCCAGCAAAGCCGCAAGATGAAGCGTTCAGTTCCTTTCGAGATATTCCGCTATGCCGCGATCCTTGCGGCGATGGCGGTGACGCTGGTGCCGATCCTGTGGATGGTGTCGATGGCGTTCAAGCCGATCGCCGAATGGTCGGCGACCGGCGCCGACCTGGCATGGTGGCCGAAGAACCCGACACTCAGCAATTTCCGCTTCGTCTTCGGGGAATCGACCAACAATCTGATCGTCGCGCTCGACCGCACAGCTTTGAAGCCGATCCTGTCGTCGCTGCTGTCGGCCACGTTCGGCACGGCAATCGCCATGTCGGCGGGCACCGCGGCGGCCTACGGGCTGTCGCGCTTCGGCTCGGGCCAGAACCTGCCGCTGGCGCTGATCCAGCTTCGCCTGTTTCCGCCGATGGCGGTCATGACCCCGGTGATGATCATGTGGGCTTTCCTCAACTTCACCGACAGCTGGTGGGGGCTGTCGCTGATCTATGGCATCGTCACGCTGCCTTTCGCCTTCTGGCTGATGAAGACCTTCTTCGACGACATGCCGCGCGAGATCGAGGAGGCGGCACTTGTCGAAGGCTGTTCGCGGTGGCGCGTCTTCACCCGCATCACGCTGCCGATGATGCGCGCGCCGCTGGCAAGTGCGGCGCTGTTCGTCTTCATCCTCAACTGGTCGGACTATCTGATTGCGCTGCTTCTGACGACGCGCGAATGGGTGACGGTTCCTGTCTACATGGCCTCGCTGTCCTCCTCGATGACCGGACAGCTCTACGGCGCCAAGGCTGCTCTCGGCCTGATTGCCGCGGTGCCGCCAGTGATCATGGGCATCGCCATCCAGCGCCATCTGGTGCGCGGGCTGACCTTCGGGGCGCTCAAGCAATGAGCGCGGTGGCAGCGACGATTTCGGAGGGCGACATGCAAGCCTCCAAAGCGGCGTCGGTGTTGCCGGACGAGGGCGCGCGGCTCGGCTTCCGGCTGACCCTGCCGGCGCAGATCCTGGTGCTGTTCATCGCCGTCTTCCCGCTCCTGATGCAGCTCTATATCAGCCTCACCGACTGGTCGCCGCTGTCGGGCACCGGTTGGTGGAATGCCTGGTCGATGTGGAATAGATTCGCCAACTACACCGACCTTGCCGTCGACGCACGCTTCTGGAGCGCGCTGAAGCGCACGGCCATCGTCATGATCGTCTGCGTGCCGACGGAGTTCCTGCTCGGGCTGGCGCTCGCGACGCTGTTTGCCGACGAGTTTCCGGGCAAACGGATCTTCTACTCTATCCTCTTGATGCCGATGATGGTGGTGCCGGCGGTGGCCGGCTACATGTTCTTCATGCTGTTTCAATCAGGCGGCCCGGTCAACGACATCCTGTCGGCGATCTCAGGCTTTCCTGTCACCATCGCCTGGCTGTCGGACCCGACGCTGGCACTCATCGCCGTCATGGTCGCCGACATCTGGCAGTGGACGCCGCTGATGTTCCTGATCCTGCTTGCCGGCCTGGTCGGCGTGCCTGAGGACCAGATCAAGGCGGCGACGCTGCTCGGCGCCAACCCCTGGCAGCGCTTCGTCACCATCGTGCTGCCGAAGATGAAGACGATCATCATCATCGCACTGGCGATCAGGGTGATCGAGAACTTCAAGATCTTCGACACGCTCTACATCATGACCGGCGGCGGTCCCGGCGTCGCTACCGAAACCATCTCCGTCTACATCTACAAGCTCACCACCCAGGACCTGATCTGGGGCTATGTGGCGGCAATCGCGCTGGCCATATTGATCGTGCTGTCCATCGCCGCGGTGTTTGCCATGAAACGCATGGCCCGGGTACGCCAGGTGACGGCATGAGCACGATCCATCTGCAAAACCTGGTCAAGAAATTCGGCGATTTCACCGCGCTGAAGACGATGGATCTGGCCATTGCCGACGGCGAGTTCATGGCGCTGCTGGGGCCGTCGGGCTGCGGCAAATCGACGACGATGAACATGATCGCCGGCATGGAAGAGCCGACCAGCGGCAAGATCCTGTTCGGCGAGCGCGACATGGCCGGCGTGCCGATGGGGCGGCGCGGCGTCGGCTTCGTCTTCCAGAACTATGCCATTTTCACCCATATGAGCGTGCGGCAGAACCTCGCCTACGGGCCGAAAATGCGCGGCGCACCCAAGGCCGATGTCGACCGCCGCGTTGGCGCCATTGCCGAGATGCTGCAGCTCACGCCGCTGCTCGACCGCAAGGCCGACCGGCTTTCGGTCAACATATTGCAACGGGTCGCGATCGGCCGTTCGGCGATCATGGAGCCGGCGATCTTCCTGCTCGACGAGCCGCTTTCCAATGTCGACGCGGCCTTCCGGGCGGTGATGCGGACCGAACTGAAGCAGTTGCAGCGGCAGTTCCGGCAGACCATGGTCTACGTCACCCACGATCAGCTCGAAGCGATGACCATGGCCGACCGCATCGCGGTGATGGACCATGGCGTGCTGCAGCAGGTCGGCACGCCGCTCGAGGTCTACAACGATCCGGCCAATGTCTTCGTCGCCCGCTTCATCGGCGCGCCGGGCATGAACCTGCTCAAGGGCTGGCTGGCGGAAAGCGACGGTGGCCTGGTCGTCGATCTCGGCCCGCTCGGGGCGACGCCGCCGCTGCCGGTCGAGATCGCCGATGCCGCACGCCGGATGCGCCGCGAGGTGTTTTATGGCTTTCGACCGGAGCAGGTGACGCTGGCTGAAGACGGCCGTGGCCTGTCGATGCCGGTGAGTTTCGTCGAGCGGATCGGCGCGCGCACCATCATCCACCTTGGCGACGGGGAAACCGCGGTTAAGGCGGTGTTCGACAATGATGTCGGGCTGGCGATCGGGCAGACAGCCGTCGTCACACCTGCGGTGGAGGCGGTGCGTGTCTTCGACGCCGCCACCGGCCTTGCCTTGAGAAAGGGCTGAGACCATGGCCGATATCGTCTTCCGCAATGTGACCAAACGCTACGGCAACACGCTCGCCGTCGATGACGCCTCGTTCACTGTCAACGACAATGAGTTCTTCTGTTTCTTCGGCCCGCCTCTATCTGGCAAGTCGACGGTGCTGCGCCTGGTGCTTGGGCTCGAGACACCGGACGCCGGCGAGATCCTGATCGACGGAAAGCCGGTCAACACAGTGTCGCCGGCCGAACGCAACGTCGCGATGGTCTTCCAGAACCTGGCGCTGTTTCCGCATATGAGCGCGCGCGACAACATCCGCTTTCCGCTGGTCGAACGCCGGGTCGCCGAAGCCGAGATCGAAAGGCGCCTCGCCGACGTCGCGGCCAAGCTGCATATCGGCCATATCCTGCACAAGCCGCCAGCACAGCTTTCCGGCGGTGAGCGGCAGCGCGTGGCGATTGCCCGCGCGCTGGTACGGGATCCCGCCGCCTATCTGATGGATGATCCAATCTCGGCGCTCGACGCCCGGCTGCGCGAGGAGACGCGCGTCGAGCTGAAGCGCATCCAGCGCGAGCTCGGCAAGACGCTGATCTATGTCACGCACGACCAGGAAGAAGCGATGTCGGTCGCCGACCGAATGGCCATTCTGGACAACGGCAAGATCAGGCAGATCGGCGCGCCAGCCGAGATTTATGACCGGCCGGCCAGTACCTATGTGGCGCGGCTGCTTGGCTCGCCGATGATGAACATACTGAAGTCGGTGCACGGCGCTGAAGGCGTGGAGGCGGCGGAAGGCAGGATCCGCATCGCGGACAAGACGGCGCCAGCCGATGCCGTCGAAATCGGACTCAGGCCGGAAGACATCAAGGTCAAGGCCTGGTCGGAGGGGCGCGCGGGCCGCCCGGCGCGAGTGTTCGAGGTCGAGCCGCTCGGCGGCTACACCGTAGTGACGCTCGCCGCCGGGCAGGCGCGTCTGCGAGCGCTGTTGCGCGGCCAGCCGGACATCAGGCCGGACGCGATGGTGGCGATATCCTGCGAGCCGGGCAGGGTGCATTATTTCGGGCAAAGCGGGGGAGCGCTGGCAAGGTGACGGCGGCTGCAAGAAACGAGCTTCGGGAGGAACATATGGCAAGCCAAGAAATGGTGGGCAACGGCTTCGAGCCGGACGTTAAAGTCCGCACCAGGGAATACAGGATCGGCTGCGTCGGCGCGGGCATGATCATGGCCGAATGTCACCTTGCCGCCTACAAGGAAGCCGGTTTCCCAGTGGTGGCGATTGCCTCGCGGACCAAGGCCAGCGCCGAGACGGTCGCCAAACGCTGGGATATCCCGGCCGTCCACGACACGCCGGAACACCTCATCGAGGACAATAACGTCGAGATCATCGACCTTGCCTTTCCGCCCGACCAGCAGCCGGCGTTGATCCGCCATGCGCTGAAGCAGGTACATATCAAGGCTATCCTGGCGCAGAAGCCATTGGCGCTGTCCCTTGAAGAGGCCGTCAAACTGCGCGACGAGGCGGCCAAGGCAGGCAAGATACTCTCGGTCAACCAGAACATGCGCTACGACCAGTCGATGCGCGTCTTGAAGCAGGTCATCGACAGCGGCGCGCTCGGCGACATCGTCTTCGCCCAGATCGACATGCATGCGATCCCGCACTGGCAGAGCTTCCTCGAGGACTATGACCGATTGACGCTCGCCAACATGAGCGTCCACCATCTCGACGTACTACGCTTCCTGTTCGGCGATCCCCTAGAGATCACCACCCTGACCCGCAAGGACCCGCGCACCCGCTTCGACCATTCGGACGGCATCACAGTGTCGACGATCAAGTTCCCGTCCGGTGTGCTTGCCGTATCGCTGGAGGATGTCTGGTCCGGGCCGCGCCAGGAGGGCTACAAGGACGACCAGCACATCAACTGGCGCGTCGACGGCACCAAGGGCGTCGCCAAGGGCACCATCGGCTGGCCGACTGGCGCTGCCTCGACGCTGACCTATGCCTCGACCGAGACCACCGGTGGTGAATGGGTGACACCCAGCTGGGACACGAAGTGGTTCCCGCATGCTTTTATCGGCGTCATGGAGCAGCTCCAGCACGCGGTCAAGACTGGCGAGCCGCCGGCGCTGTCCGTCGCCGACAACGTCAAGACCATGGCGCTGGTCGAAGCCGGCTACCGCTCCATCGACAAGGGCCGGACGGTCAAACTTTCCGAAATATCAACTGACTGAATCACTTACAGGGAGGACTTCACACCATGATGCAGGCAGGTATTTTCACGGGTTATTTTCCGTATGGCCTCAAGGAAACCGCGCAGAAGATCCGTGCGCTCGATTTCAACACCGTGCAGCTCGACCTGCATTTTAGGGACATCGACCTGTCGGCTGGACAGATCACCAGGGACAAGGCCAAGACCGTCCGCGATATGTTTCGCGACCACAATCTGCCGATCTGCTGCGTATCGGGTTACACCAACATCATCCATCCGGACCTGGGCGAGCGCGAGCGGCGCGTCGGCTATCTGAAGGAGATCATCCGCAACGCACGCCATTTCGGCACCCCTTACGTGATCTCGGAAACCGGTACCTACAACACCGAGTCCGACTGGGTGCATCACCCGAAGAACAAGACCGAGGAAGGTTTTGAAGAATGTCGCAAGATCATCGCCGACCTTGCCCAGACCGCCTACGACCACGGCGCGGTGTTCCTGCTCGAAACCTATGTCAACAATGTCGTCGGTTCGGTCGAGGAGACGGTGAGAATGTTCGCGCAGGTCGACCACCCAGGTCTCGGCCTGTTGATGGACCCGACCAACTATTTCGAAACGCACAATATCGACAGGATGGACCAGATCCTGAACCAGGTGTTCGACACGCTGACCGACAAGATCAAAATCGCCCACGCCAAGGACGTCAAGCGTTCTGGCGGCGACAAGTCGGAGAAGCACGCCGACATCGGCGACGAGGACGCGCTGGAGAGCCACACTTTCCGCGGCGTCGGCGAGATAGAGCTGCCGGCGCCTGGCCTCGGTTCGCTGAATTACGACCTCTATCTCAAGCGGCTGGCCGAAAAGCATCCGAACATTCCGGTCATCATCGAGCATCTTTCGGAAGACGACGTGCCGCGCGCCAAGAAATTCCTCGACGGGAAATTCCGCGCCAACGGACTGTGACGGCGCGGTTCGGCTACGAAACAAGGGAGGAAGAGAAATGTTGAAACTCGCGTTGAAAATCGCGGCTGCGGCGATCGTGCTCGCCGGCGTGACCATGGGCTCGGCGCTGGCACAGGATGCCCAGAAGACGTTCTACCTGTTGTCGCATGGCGGCCCGTCGGACGCCTTCTGGATCGACTGGAATGCCGGTGCCACCAAGGCGTGCGACCAGCTCAAAGTGACCTGCAAGATCTCCTTCAGCGGCGGCGACATGGCGGCGCAGAAGGAAGCCTTCAACTCGGCATTGGCAGCCAAGCCGGACGGCATCGCCACCACCTCGGCGCAGCCCGGCCTGTGGACCGAGGAGGTCAAGGCGGCGAAGGCTGCCGGTATCCCGATCGTGTTTTTCAACACCGACGATCCGGCGACCGGCCGGCAAGCCTATGTCGGCGCCGACCTTAGGGAAGCCGGTGTCATCTGGGCGAAATATCTGGTCGACCACAAGATGGTGAAGCAAGGCGACAAGGTGTTCCTGCCGGTCGAAGTGCCGGGTGCCAGCTACCAGCAGCTCGAAACCGAAGGAATTGCCAGCGTCCTCGATCCGCTCGGCATCAAATATGACGTGGTCGATTGCGGCACCGATCCGGCCGGCATCATCGCCAAGATGACCGACTACATGGTGGCCAACAACCCGCCGGCGATCATCGCGCTCGGCGATTCCGTTGCGGCCAGCGTCAAGCGGGTGTTTGACGGCGCCGGCGTGCCGGCCGGCAAGATCCCGGTCGTCGGCTGGGGCAATTCGAAGGAAACGGCCGAGTCAGTCAAGTCTGGGTTCATCAACGCGGCTGCCTGGCAGTTTCCCTCGGCGCAAGGCTTCATGCCGGTGGCGCTGCTCGGGCTGGCCGCTGCTGGCGAACCGATCGGCTACGACATCCACACCTTCAGCCTCTACGACGCCTCGAGCGTCGAACCGATCCTGAAACTCTACAATAAGTGATTGGAACTGACGCTCGCCGCGCAGGCGGCGGGCGGCGCCCTGAAGTATGGTTCAAGCAGTCATGACAATTGCCGCAGAAGAGGAAATGCCGCGTGCCAGACGCAGGTCGAGCCTGATGCGCTCGCCGCAGTTCTCTTCGCTCGTCATCCTGATTGTCCTGCTTGCGGTGTTCGCGATCGCCGACGCCAACTTCCTGTCGCCGCTCAACATCTCCAACATGATGGCGTTTCTGCCCGAGCTCGGCATCATCGCGCTCGGCATGACGCTGCTTTTGACGGCTGGCGAGTTCGACCTTTCGGTCGGCGCCGTATTCGGGCTGGCGCCGGTCGTGGTCATGCTGCTGGTGCAGAACGGCGGGGTCGATATCGGCGTGGCGCTGCTGGCCGGACTGGTGCTCTGCATAGCGATCGGTGCGATCAACGGGCTGATCGTCACCAAGATCGGCATTTCGTCCTTCCTGGTGACGCTGTCGATGCTGCTCGTGGTGCGAGGCGCTGCCCTTTACATCACCCAGGGCTTTCCGCTGAAGTCCTGGGACCAGCCAGGCTTCTTCGTGACGCTGCTGGCCGGCAGCTTTAGTATCGGAACGTTCCGTTTCTATACCTCGCTGTGGTGGTTCATCGGCCTGTCGCTGCTGGCGGTCTATGTGCTGCGCTACGCCAAGCTCGGCAACTGGATCAGCGCTATCGGCTCGAACCGTAACGCTGCCGTGGCGCGTGGTGTGCCGGCCGATGCGGTCAAGATCTGGCTGTTCATCCTGACCTCGGTGCTGGCCGGTCTCGCCGGCATGATCAGCGCCTTCCGCATCTCGGCGGCATCGCCGGTGGCCGGCACCGGCTATGAGCTGGAAGTGATCGCCATGGTGGTCGTCGGCGGCACCGCGCTGACCGGTGGGCGCGGCACCATTTTCGGCACCATCGTCGGCGCGCTGATGCTGCGCAGCATCCGCAACGGCATCGTGCTGATCGGCGTGCCAGGGCTCGCCTACAACATCTTCGTCGGCGTCATCATCCTTGCCATGCTCATCCTGCACGCTTTGCTGCAGAAGAACGCCGCCAGGAGCTGATCATGGAAGTGCTTCGGCTGCAGAACCTGCAAAAATCCTTCGGCAGCGTCCGCGCCCTGAAGAGCGCCTCCTTCACGCTCAACGAGGGCGAAGTGGTGGCCTTGCTCGGCGACAACGGCGCCGGCAAATCGACATTAATCAAGGCGATCTCCGGGGTCTTTCCCGTCGATCGCGGCGACATCTATGTGCGCGGCCAGAAGGTCTCCATCCGCTCGACGCGCGACGCGATGGACCTTGGCATCGAGACCATCCACCAGGACACCTCGCTGGCTCCCGATCTCAGCATCGCGCGCAATCTTTTCCTCGGCCGCGAGCCGGTCAATCTCAAATGGCTTGGCGTGTTCGCGCCGCTCGATCTCGCTCAATTGCGCGATGCCGCCTCGGCACTTTTGAAGCGCGTCGGCATCTCGAAGAAACTCGACGCCGATGCGCTGGTCTCAACGCTGTCGGGTGGCGAGCGTCAGTCGATCGCGATCTCGCGCGCCATGCAGTTCGCCGCCAAGGTCATCATCCTCGACGAGCCGACCAACAATCTCGGCGTCGAGGAAACACACGGCGTACTGCGCTTCGTCAAGGAGGTGCGCGATGCCGGTCACTCGGTGCTTTTGATCACCCACAACATCCATCACGTCTTCCAGGTCGCTGACCGCATCATCGTCATGCGCCGTGGCGAGATCGTCGCCGAGCAGACAGTTGCAGACACCGACCTGCTGACCGTGGAAAGCATCATCACCGGCGCCGACATGTCGGCCCTCCTCAAGGAGACGAGAGCGAAGTGAAGGACGGGAGCAAAGTGAAGGAACTGGCCGTCACATGGTAGAGCTTTACGGCAAGACGCTGTCGCGCCGGCAGGTCTCGGAACGCTCGGGCATGCTGTCGCAATTCGCCGGCGTGCGGCTGATGACGCTTGGCGACGGGGTGGAGCGCGGCATCCGTATGCTCGAATTCCGCACCGGCTCCGGCCTGCGTTTCACCGCGCTGGTCGACCGGGCGCTCGATATCGCCGATTGCGACTTCAGGGGCCAGGCGATCGGCTGGCATTCGCCGAGCGGCTTTCGCCATCCCGGCCTGCACGAATACGAAGGCGAGGAGGGGCTGGCCTGGGCGCGGTCGTTTTCCGGCCTTCTGCTGACCTGCGGCCTCGACCATATATTGTTCATGAACGAGGTACCGGCCGACACCTACAACTATCCGCCCAAGAAGACGGTGCGCCACTCGCTGCATGGCCGCGTCAGCACCATCCCGGCGCGGCTGACCGGCTACGGCGAGACCTGGGACGGCGACCACTGCGTGTTGTGGGCCGAAGGCATCGTCCAGCAATCGACTGTATTCGGCGAGGATCTGCACCTGCTGCGGCGCATCGAGGCCGATGTCGGCGGCAACGAGATCCGGCTTTCGGACCGTGTCGTCAATCACGGCTTCAACCGGACCCCTCATATGTATTTCTACCACATCAATGTCAGTCATCCGGTGCTCGACGAGGGATCGCGCTACCTGGCGCCGATCCGCGACGTCGTCTGGGCAGGCCATGCCGGCGAGCGCTATGAAGCGCAGAAGGTCGGCTACCGCACGGTGCCGGCGCCGCAACCGGGATTCAAGGAACAGGTCTGGCAGCACGAACTCGGCGCCGACAGCACCGGCCAAGTCCCGGTGGCGGTGGTCAACGACAGGCTCGGCCTCGGTTTCGAGGTGGTCACGCGCAAGGACCAGTTGCCCTGCGCCTATCAATGGCAGAATTTCCAGGCCGGACGGTACGCGCTTGGCATCGAGCCGTCGACGCATCATGTGCTTGGGAATCTGGCGGCGCGCGAACGCGGCGAGATGATCTGGCTGGAGCACGGCGAGAGCCGCACCTACGATGCGGTGTTCCGGGTTCTCGACGGTGCCGGCGAGATCGCCGCCGCCGAAAGCCGGATCGCGGCGATTGCCAGACAGCCGCAGCAGGATTATCCGCAGCCGTCGGGCCGTTTTCCTGTTCTTGGAGGCAGGTCGTGATAATGGCGAAGAGGATACGGGACACCAGTTGGGAGGCTGGCTCCGGCCGGAGCGGGGAGGGCTCGCGGCCGATCGGGAATTGGAGGTCACAATGGCTGGCACGGTAAAGCGCGATTACAGCCTGGTCGGCGAAAGCACGCGCAGGGCGATCGAGACGGGACTGGCCTCGGCGGAGTGGTACCACACGGATGTTCCCCGCAAGGCGATCAAGGAGTTGATGCAGCGCTCGGACGGCCCGGCGATCCGCGACACGATCATCTGGATCGTCGCCATCCTCGGCTCGGCCGCCGGCGCCATCTATTTCTGGGGTACCTGGTGGTGCGTGCCGTTCTTCTTCGTCTACGGCGTGCTCTACGGCTCGTCCAGCGACTCGCGCTGGCACGAATGCGGCCATGGCACTGCCTTCCGCACGCGCTGGATGAACGATGTCGTCTACCAGATCGCCAGCTTCATGCTGATGCGCAACCCGGTGACCTGGCGCTGGAGCCATGCCCGCCACCACACCGACACCATCATCGTCGGGCGCGACGCTGAGATCGCCGTGATGCGCCCGCCGGACCTTTTGCGTGCGGCGCTGGCTTTCACCGGCATTCTCGATTTTCGCTATTCGCTTCCGGCGCTGGTACGCCAGGCGTTCGGCAAGCTGACGCCCGACGAGAAAAGCTATGTTCCCGAGATGGAACAGCACAAGGCCGTCATCGCAGCGCGCTGGCATATTGCCATCTACGTCGCCACGATCGCGCTCGCCGTTTTCATGCGGTCGTGGATACCGGTGGTGCTCATCGGCGTGCCGCGCCTCTACGGCACCTGGCACATGGTGATGACCGGCCTGCTGCAGCACATCGGTCTGGCCGACAACGTCGTCGATCACCGGCTCAACACCAGGACCGTATACATGAACCCGATCAGCCGGTTCATCTACTGGAACATGAACTACCACGTCGAGCATCACATGTTTCCGATGGTGCCTTACCACGCGCTGCCCAGGCTGCACGAACTGATCAAGCACGATCTGCCGGAGCCGAACCCGTCGATATGGCATGCCTATCGCGAGGTCTGGCCGGTCCTGCTCAGGCAGCTCAAATACGAGGATTATTTCCTCAAGCGCGAACTGCCGCCAACGGCTAGGCCCTATCGTGGCGAGTTCCACGAAGTGAACATGTCGGCGGCGGCTGAATAGGCACCGCAGCAGCGCAACGCAGAAATTTCGGGAGAAGCAGAGATGGCCGATTGGGTCGAAGCGTGCGCCGTGGACGATGTCGACGAGGAAGACGTCATCCGCTTCGATCATGGCGGCCGCACCTTCGCTATCTACCGTTCGCCGGACGATGAATTCTTCGCCACCGATGGGTTTTGTACGCATGAGAAGGCGCATCTGGCCGACGGGCTTGTCATGGACGACATCATCGAATGCCCAAAGCACAATGGCCGCTTCAATTACAAAACCGGCCAGGCCAAAGGGGCTCCCGTCTGTGTCAATCTGCAGACCTATCCCGTCAAGGTGGAAGCTGGCAAGGTGATGATCCAGATCGCCTGACCGGCCTTCTGTCACGTAGCAAAGGGACCAAAATCCATGAGCCGGAAAAGACCGACCGTTGCAGACCTGCGTGCCCTGAAGGGCAAGCGGCAGCTGACGATGCTGCGCGTGCTGACGATGGACGAGGCCGAGGCCGCCGAACGCGCCGGCGTCGATATCGTCTCGGTGCCGCCGGAGCTGGTGCTCAATCCGCAATACCGCGATGCGGCACCCAGCCTGTTCACCATGCCGGGCGAGAATTTCTTCGAGATCGGCACCGCAGATGATTTCGTCCGCTGGGCGTTCCGGCTCTACAAGGCCAGCGCCGATGCGGTCTATTGCAGCGCCGGCTACGCCACCATCAAGCGGATGGCCGACGATGCCATTCCGGTAATCGGCCATGTCGGTCTCATCCCGTCACGCGCCACCTGGACCGGCGGCTTCAAGGCCGTCGGCAAGACCGCCGATACCGCCATGCAGGTGTTCGAGGCGGTGAAGCAACTGGAGGCCGCCGGCGCGATCGGCGCCGAGATCGAGGTGGTGCCGGTCGAGGTGGCCAAGGCGATTTCGGAGCGGACGTCGCTGATCATGTTGTCGATGGGGGCGGGCACCGGCTGCGATGCGCAATACCTGTTCGCCGACGACATCCTCGGCCAGAACCGTGGCCACATGCCGCGCCATTCCAAGGTCTATCGCAATTTCGCCGCCGAATACGATCGCCTGCAGGCCGAACGCATCGCTGCCATCTCCGAATATGTCGCCGATGTGAACAGCCTGGCGTATCCCGAAGACAGACACGTCGTGCACATGGACCCGGACCAGCTCAGCCTGTTCCTGGAGAAGATCGAAGCCGCATGAAGACACCCCAGCAGGCACAAAGCGTCATCGCGGATCGTAAAAAGCCGGTTCGGCGCCAGGGCCAGGTCATCGCATGGCCGGCTGCGATGCCACACGAAAGTTTGTTGGACCAGGTCTGGACGGCACCGGCCAGATGCTGTTGAAACCGGTGCGTCATCGGTTTGCCGGACAATTGCGCGGTTGCTGATGGAGCGGGTGAAAATTCCCCTTCGGACAGTCTGTGTATGACCGCCATTCCCGAAAACAAAGCCTTGCCCGAAACCGCGCCGGCGGCGCGGCAAGCTCGGCGGGTGGCACTGATCGTCGCCGTCGCCTTTTTCATGCAGCTTCTGGATTCGACCATCATCTCGACCTCGCTGCCGCAGATGGGAGAATCCTTCGGCGTGCCCGCGGTGGCGATGAGCATCGGCATCACCGTCTATATGCTGACCATGGCGGTGTTCGTGCCGCTGTCCGGCTGGCTCGCCGACCGTTTTGGCGCGCGCAACATCTTCCTCGCGGCGATCGCGCTGTTTACATTGGCCTCGCTCGTTTGCGGCATCTCACAGAACCTGGCCGAGTTCGTTGCCGCCCGCGCGGTGCAGGGCCTGGCCAGCGCGCTGATGACGCCGGTCGGCCGCATCCTGGTGCTGCGCAATGCACCGAAATCCGAGCTTCTCAACGCCACGGCGCTGATCACCTGGCCGGCGCTGTTTGCGCCGGTGGTCGGGCCGGTGCTTGGCGGCTTCATCACCACTTATCTCTCCTGGCACTGGAATTTCTTCATCAACATCCCGCTTGGGGTTGCCGGTTTGGCGCTGGTCGCCCGCTTCATTCCCGGCGACCGCGAAGCCGGAGCTAAGCCGCTCGATTGGCCGGGCTTCCTGCTAACCTCCGTCGGGCTCGCCTCGATGCTCTATGGCCTCGAGCGCATCGCGCATCCGCAAAAGGGTGTGTTGCCGACCGTGGCACTGCTCGGCACGGGCATTTTGGTCGGCTGGCTGGCGGTGCGGCATCTGCGACGCGCCAACCATCCGCTGCTCGATCTCACAGCTTTCAAGGTGCAGACCTTCGCCATCTCGACGCTGTCGGCCGGCACGATTTTCCGGATCGCCATCAACGCCACGCCGTTCCTGCTGCCGCTTTTGTTCCAGGTCGGCTTCGGACTGAGCCCGGTCGATGCGGGCATGATGATCCTGGCCTATTTCTTCGGCAATCTCGGCATGAAGGCGGTGACGTCGCCGACGCTGAGGCGCTTCGGCTTCCGTTCGGTGCTGATCGTCAACGGGGTGATCGCCTCCTTGTCGATCATGGCCTGCGCGGCGCTTTCGCCGCAGACGCCGCAAGCGTTGGTGGTGGTGCTGATGCTGATCGCCGGACTGTCGCGTTCGATGCAGTTCACCGCGCTCAACACACTGGCCTTCGCCGATGTGGCCCCACTGCAGCGCAGCTCGGCGGCGACGTTATCCAGCATGCTGCAACAGGTGGCGATGCTGTTCGGCGTAGCGGTCGCCGCGGCACTGCTCAACCTGTCGCAGATCGCCAGGGGCGCTGCGGCGCTCGATCTCGTCGACTTCCGACTTGCCTTCCTGGCGATCGGCGCAATCGGGCTCGCAGCCTCGTGCCGCTTTCTGGCGTTGCCGAACGTTGCCGGCGCCGAGGTCTCGGGCCATGTTTTGCGGAGCTGAAATCGGCCGCAGTTGTCCGACCTGTGTCGGCGGAGGCGGGGAGCTTTTCCTTCTCTCCTTGGGGAGAAGGTGGATCGGCGCGTAGCGCCGAGACGGATGAGGGTGTTGGAGAAATGTGACGCGCAAATATCGAGGAATTTAAAGTGCTTACGTCTTCGAGGTAGCGATCCTTCCAGCACCCCTCATCCGACCGAGCTTCGCTCGGCCACCTTCTCCCACAACAAGGGGAGAAGGAAAGGGCGGTGCTACACCGGCCGATATATCTTCTCCGCCGTGTTCCAAAAGACATCCGCCTCGGCGGTCGCGCCGTGTTTTGCCACGGCCTGCCGGTGCGCCCTGATCAGCTCGGCGTGGCTGGTCCACAGTTTCTCAATCGGGAAGTTCGAGCCGAACATCAGATGGTCGCTGCCGAGGATGTCGATGGCATTGTCGACGATATAGCCGATGAGCGCCGGATCGTTACGGTGGACGAATGTGCCGAGGCCGGACAGCTTTGCATAGAGGTTGGGCGCCGCTGACAGCTTGCGCAGCCCTGCCTTCCAGGCCTCGGTGGTTTCGGGCTCCATGCCGGTCAGCATGCCGGCGTGGGTGAGAATGAAATTGGTCTCGGGGTTCTCGCCGACGAGCGTCAGCCCATCCTTCATCTGGGCGGGGAAAAGCTGCAGGTCGAAGGACAGGCCGTAATCCTTGAGGCGCGCGACATTGGCCCGCACCTTCGGGTCGATGACCTGATCGACCGAGGCGGCGAAGCGGAAGGCCGGCGTTTCGTGCCAGTGCAGCTGCATGCGCACGCCGCGCAGCAGAGGGTATTTGATCAGCCGGTCGATCTGGGAACGCACGTCGTTCACGGTCATGTCGGCATAGCCGACAATGGCGTGCGGCCAGCCGGTTTCTTCCGCGGTCTTCTGCAGGAAGGCGACCTCGTTCTCGAAATCCTCCTTGGCCCAGTTGGTCTGGACATAGACCGCCTTCTCGACGCCCGAGCCTTGCTGGTCGGCAAGGAATTCCTCGATCGGATAGTCGCGGCGGATCGGCTCGTAGGGGCCAAAGATGCGCGGCACCATCGGCCCGACCAGCCACGGCTGGTCCTTTTGGCGCCAGATGTGGAAATGCGCGTCAATCGCCTTCTGCATCACGAAACCCTCTTCCAGATTGCCGCGGCCACGGGGGCGGGGCGGGCGAGCGACAGGATGAAATCGGTGAGGCCCGCGATGGACGAGCCGTCGACCAGGTCGTCGAGCATCGGCAGGATGGCGCGAAGTGCTGCCGTTGCCGGCTGGAAACGCGGATCGCCGGCCAACGGCGTCGCCAGGGAGAGTCGGAAGGCTCGGGCAAGCAGCCGGCGCATCGCCATTTCAAGCTCGGCATGATCGCCGCGCTCGAGCGCATCCGACAGGATGACGATTGCCGCTCCGCGTGCAAAGGCGGAGAAGCGCGGCACCGAGAGGAAGGCTAGCAGCGTTGGACCCATGCGGGTGCCGCCGTCCCAGTCGTCGACCTGGGCAGCGGCGCGGGCCAGCGCCTGGTCGCGGTCGCGAATACGCAGCGCCGAGGTGATGCGGGTCAGCCGTGTGCCGAAAGTGAAGACCTCCGCCCGGTCGGCGCCTTGCACCGCCGCGTGTGCCAGCTTGAGATAGTCCGATGTGTAGTGCTTCATCGAGCCCGACACGTCGATCAGGATGAGAAGCTTGCGCGGCACTGTCTGCCGCCGGCGCAGCAGCGGCGAGGGGATATCGCCGTCGGCACTGACGATTTCGCGCAGCGAGCGGCGCAGGTCGAGCTTGCCGCGCGCATGCGTGCGCACGGTGCGGAAGGACCGGCGGGCGGGCAAAGCGGTGGCGAGCTTGCGGCGGAAGGCGGCAAGCCCGTCGCGATCGCGCTGGAACTCGCGGACGCTCAACTGTTCGCTGGCCGAAGACAGTTCGCCGCCTTCCTCCTGGCGGACCACTTCGATTTCTTGTTTGCTGGTTTTGCCGTCGTCCTTGATGCGGGCTTCCTCGTCGGCGTCGCCTTCGACCAGCGCCGCGGCATCCCCGTAGAAATGGCTCCGGAAATGCGCCTCGAATTCGTCGCGGCGGTCGGGCGGCGGCGCCAGCGTGGCGAGGGCCGCTTCGCGGATGTCGGCCATCGAGCGTGGGCCGAGCAGCGTAACCGCCTGCATGAAACCGGAGACCTGCTCGGGCGCCACCGGGAAGCCGTAGCGGCGCAGCAGCCGGCCGAAGCCGAGGAAGGGTGCTGCCCCTTGAGGCAGGCCCGCCGCGCTCACGCCAGCGCCTCCTCGACAATCTTGCCGAGCTCGGGCGCGATGCAGGAAAGGTCCTCCTCATCCTTGATCAGCACGCCGATGGCGCGGCGGAAGGCTTCCGGCCAGGGGCTGCCGCCCTTTTCGAGGATGGTGGCGGCACTGGCCCATTCGACCGCCTCGGCGATGCCTGGCGGCTTCGCCAGCGGACGCGCGCGGATGTCGCGCACGGCGGAAGCCACGGCGCGCGCCGTGGCCTCGGCGACGTCGCCGGCGCGCAGCACGATGATCTCGGCCTCGCGAATGGCGTCGGGATAGGTGATCCAGTGATAGACGCAGCGCCGCCGCAGCGCCTCGGCCAGTTCACGGGTGCGGTTCGAGGTCAGGATGACGATCGGCTGCGCCGTCGTGCGAATGGTGCCCCGCTCGGGAATGCTGATCTGGAAATCGGACAGGAACTCCAGCAGCAGCGCTTCGAATTCATGGTCGGAACGGTCGATTTCGTCGACCAGCAGCACGCGCTTTTCCGGCGCCTTCAGCACCTGCAGCAGCGGCCGCGCGATCAGGAAACGGTCGTCGTAGATGTCGACCTCGTGCTCGCCGGCATGGCGGATGGCGAGCAGCTGGCGCTGGTAATTCCATTCGTAGAGCGCATGTGCTGCGTCGATACCCTCGTAGCATTGCAGCCGCACCAAGTCGCGCCCGAGCACCTCGGCAATCGCTTTGGCCGCCTCCGTCTTGCCGACGCCGGGCGCGCCTTCGAGCAGCAGCGGCTTGCCCAGCCTGATCGCCAGGAAGATGGCGGTGGCCAGGCTTTCATCGGCGAGATAGCGCGAGGCGGCGAGGCGGGACGCCACCGCCTCCGGCGAGGTCGCGACTGTCTCTGCGCTTGAAGTCCGGGCGCTTCTCTTGGGCATTTCCAGCACTCAGTTCGATGCTTGCGCCTTCAGCGCCCGCAGGATGCGCTCCGGCGTGATCGGCAGCGTGTCGATGCGCACACCGACGGCGTCGAAGACGGCGTTGGCCACCGCCGGGATTTGGGGGTTGGCGCACATTTCGCCCGGCCCCTTGGCGCCGTACGGCCCGTCGGCCGAGGGCCTCTCCAGCACGATGATCTCGGTTTGCGCGAGATCGCCAGGACCCGGCATCAGATACTGGTTGAAATCGGTGCCGCCATGGTCGCGGTTGGGATAATAGGGCTCGGTCGTTTCGTAGAGAGCATGGCTGATGCCCATCCACGAACCGCCGACGAGCTGCTGCTCGACCATTTTCGGGTTCAGCGCGCGGCCGATCTCAAAGACGTTCTTCACCGTCAGCACGGTGACTTCGCCGGTCTCGTCATCGACCTCGACCTCGGCAACCGTGCAGGCGTGGGCGTAGCAGGTCGACGGCTTCATCGCGCCGGTTTCCTTTTCGGGATAGGAGCGGGGGATCAAAAACATGCCGCGGCCGGAAATCGAGCGGCCGCGCTTGAAATGCGCCGACAGCGCGACATCGAAGATCGAGATCGATTTTTGTGGCGCGCCCTTGACCAGGATGTTGCCCTGGCCATCGGTCTCGAGGTCCGACGCATTCACCTCCAGCTCCTCGGCCGCTACTTCCAACATCACCTGGCGGGCTTCCCTGGCCGCCTGGATGACGGCGTTGCCGGCGCGGTGCGTGCCACGCGAGGCGAAGGTGCCCATGCAGTGCGGACCGGTGTCGGTGTCGGCGGTGTCTACGACGACACGGTCGGTCGGCACGCCGATCGTCTCAGCGCAGATCTGCGCCATGATCTGCTTCATGCCCTGGCCAAGATCGACACTCGACAGCGTCACCATGAAATTGCCGGTCGGCGTCGAATGCACCAGCGCCTGGGTCGGGTCGCCGCCGAGATTCATGCCGGTCGGATAGTTGATCGCGGCAACGCCGCGTCCGCGCCTGATCGCCATCTCAAGCTCCCTTCGCGTAAGACGACATCGCCATGAACTTCTCCGCCACCGGCCAGTTGGCGGCGCGTGAGGCTTCCTGCATGCATTCGATCAGCGCCGCTCCCTCGGTCGGCTGGCGATGCGCCTTCATGTCGCCGTCGCGGTAGGCGTTGATGAAGCGGAATTCGAGCGGGTCCATGCCGATCAGCCGTGCGAGCTTGTCCATCTGCACCTCCAGCGCAAAATCGCCGATGGTGACGCCGAAACCGCGCATCGCCGAGGACGGGGTGCGGTTGGTGTAGACGCAATAAGTGTCGATCCAGACGTTCGGGATCGTATACGGGCCGGGATAGTGGCCTGCGCCCTTCTGCGCGCCGTAGGGCGAATGGCGCGAATAGGCGCCGGCATCGGTGTAGCCGGTGACTTTGCGCGCGACGATGCGGCCGTCGTTCATGACGCCGTCCTTGATGACGACCTTCTCGGCGGCGCGCGGCGAGGAAATCTGCATCTCTTCCTCGCGGCTGTAGATAAAACAGACCGGTCGTCCTGTTATTTTGGCGCCGAGGATGGCGATCGGCTCGACGATGACGTCGACCTTGCCCCCAAAGCCGCCGCCGACGGTGCCGCCGACGAAATGCAGCTTGTTGCCGGGCATCTGCAGGATGATCGAGGCGTTGTCGAGGGTGAAGAACATCGCCTGCGTGTTGGTGTAGCAGGTGAAGCGGTCGTTACCCTCGGGTGCGACGATGCAGCCTGTCGTCTCGGTCGGCGCATGCTCGATCGGTGAAGACCGGTAGGTCTGTTCGAGCACGTGGTCGGCTCCGGCAAAGCCTGCCTCGACATCGCCGAAGCGCACCTTGCGGCATTCGCCGCTGTCGTAGAGGTAATAATTGCGGCCGTGATATTCGTTGACGATCGGCGCGCCGGGCTTCAAGGCTTCGTCCATGTCGAAGACGGCCGGCAGCACCTCGTAATCGACCTTGACCTTGGCGACGGCTTCCTGGGCGGCACGCTCGGTCTCGGCCAGCACCGCCACCACCGCCTCGCCCTTCCAGCGCACCTTGCCGTCGGCCAGCACCGTTTCGTCCTCCGGCCCGATCTGGATCAGGATCAGGACGGTGTAGACATTGTGGGGCACATCCTTGGCGGTCAGCACATTGACGACGCCTGGGTGCGTTTCCGCTTCGGATATGTCGATGCTGCGGATGCGGGCGTGGTGGTGCGGGCTGCGCACCATCTTCAAATGCAGCATGCCGGGAAAATTGCGGTCGGCGAAATAGGTGGTCTTGCCGGTGACATGGCCGGGTAAATCCGAACGCGGCCGCGGCTGGCCGATCTCGTGCAGATCGTCCTTGCGCTGGTCGGCGAAATAGCTCTTGCGGAGTTCCATTGTCTTAACTCCCCTCAAGCCGCGTTCTGCGAATTGGACCGCGCGGCGGTCAGCACCGCCTGGATGATCGGCTCGTAGCCGGTACAGCGGCAGATATTGCCCGACAGCGCCTCGACCACGTCCTCGCGGCTGGGGTTCGGCGTGTGATCGAGCAGCACCTTGGCGGCCATGATCATGCCCGGTGTGCAGAAACCGCATTGGGTGGCGAAAGCGTCGAGGAAAGCGCGTTGCAGCGGATGCAGCACGCCGCCTTTCGAAAGCCCTGATGTTGTGGTGATAGTCGCACCATTGCAGGCCTCTGCCAGCGTCAGGCAGGAGAGCCTGAGTTCGCCATCGATGATGACCGAGCACGCACCGCAGGTGCCCTGATGGCAGCCGCCCTTCGGCGAGGTGTCGCCGATCTTATCGCGCAGCGCACGAAGCAGCGTCGTGCCGCTGTCGATGAACTCGGCTTTCTCCGCACCATTGAGCGTGAACTGAACCGGGACCTTTGCCATCTTTTTACTCCTTGCGCCGCAGCCAGACGGACATGCGCGCCATGGGCTTTCAGGCGAGCAGCAGCCGGGCGAGATGGACCGGCAGGACTTCGTTGCGATACCAGGCACTGGCGATTGGATCGGTTGGGGGCGAAGTGCCGTCGCGGGCAACAGCCAGTGCCGGTGCAATGCCGTCTGCGGTGAGTTTGCGGCCAATCAAGGCTTTCTCCGCCGCCCTGGCACGGATCGGCCGGTCGGCCATGCAGCCGAACGCGATCCGCGCTGACGACACGGTTCCGTCCGGCGCCTGTTCCAGCACGGTTGCGATGCTCAGCACCGAGACGCCCTTTGGCTTGACCCGCGACACTTTTAGGAAGCGAAAGCCGCCTTCCTTCGGAAGCGTGACGCCGACCGCCGTGACGATGGCGTCATTGCTCGCGCGCTTTGCCAGGAATGTCTCAATCGGCAGCTCGGAGTCACCGGTGCTGACGGTTGCGTCCAGAGCCAGCAGCGCAACGGTGAAATCACCGTAAGGTGTCGGCGCGAAGAGATTGCCGCCGACCGTCGCCATGTTGCGGATCGCCGGTCCGCCGACACCGCGCGCGGCGTGGGCCAGGGGGGCGAGATCCGGATGGCGGGCGATCGCCGCCATGGTCACCGAAGCGCCAATGCGGACCTCGTTATCGGAAACGGCGACGGCCGACAGCGCCGGCTCGGTCGACCTGACGAAACCGGAGATCGACACATCGCCTTCATTGGCGGCGCGAACGACCAGCGTGCCGCCGCCGAGATAGCGGGCGCCGGCGGCTTTCAGCGCCGCGCCGGCGTCCTTCACCGTCGGGAAAGTCTGCAGTGCAAGCGTCATGGAACGCTCCTGTTTGTCAGCACAGTCCAGTTCAACCTTGGCCGGCAAAATGGGCCTTCAGAGCGTTGAAGCCGCCCTGGAAGACGTTTGCGCCCATGCCTTCGGCCAGCTTGTCGGCTTCCTCCGGGGGCGCGTCGAAGCTGGCGGTCCATTCGGCGTAGGTGCGGTCGCCGTCGGTCACCCGGCGCAACTGCAGCGTCGCCTTGTGGTTGGTGAGCGGCTGCGGCGTCTCCAGGATGGAGTAGCTGACGAGGAAATTCTCGTCGGAGAAATCGAGCAGCTTTTCGCGTAGGCGGGCGCCGCTGGCGAGCTGGAAATTGCGTATGCAGCCGATCGTGCCGGCATCCTTGCCGTCCTCGATATGACTTTCGACCATGCGCGGGTGCCAGGTCGGCAGGCCGTTGAAGTCGCGTATGCGCGCCCAGACCTTTTCGACCGGCGCGTCGATGACGCTGGAGATAGTGACTTTCGCCATTTGATCGTTCCCTCGCAAATCAGCTGCCTGGGAGGGTAGGGCGGCGGACTTGGCGGCGCTTATCAATGCGTCTTGAACGCCTATCAAATAGTCTGAAAAACGGGCGCTCAGCTGATCGCCCGTGCCGCCTCGCGGTAAAGCGTCGGCGGGACGCCGACATGGTCGCGGAAGAAGCGCGAGAAATTGCCCTGGGTAGTGAAGCCGAGATTGCAGGCGACCGAGATCAGCGGCTCCTGCGACCATTGCAATTGCCGCACCGCTTCCTCCATGCGCAGCGTATTCCAATAGACGTTGGGCGTCAGATTGGTCTGTTCCTTGAACAGCGCGAAGAAATGCGGCCGCGACAGGCCGACGCTGCGCGCCACGTCGTCGAAGCAGATGCGCTCGCAGACATTGGCTTTCATCAGCTGGATCGCCTTGCGGACGCGGAAGTCCTGCATGGTGTTGACGCGGGCACGCACGGTCTGCGGTGCGGACGCGTCGGCGGCATCGAGCACGCTGTCGATGAAGCGCTCGATCTCGTAACTGGCGATGTCGTCGATGCTCTCATTGTCGCTGAGATGGTCGAGGAGGTTAGCCGCTGCCTTGTGCAGCCAAGGCTCGAGCGTGATTGCCGGGGCGGAGAACAGCGGCGCGGCGGAAGGCAGCTCGCGGCGTTTCCGTGCCCAGTCCGGATCGATGTAAAAGGCGAGGAACAGGCCGGGCGTGCCGTCGCGGGACAGAGCGTGGCTGTGCGGCTGGAAGGAATTGATGCCGGCGGCGGTGCCCGGTCCAAGCCGCACCGTCTCGCGGCCGATGGTCATCTCGCCGGCGGTGCCTTCCAGCCAGATGATGATATGCGCCTCGACATGGGCATGGGTGACGAAGTCGCTGGCGACGTTCAGGACAGAAACATGTCCGAACCGGCCCCAGTAGAGCCTGATCGCTTCCGTCATGGGTGCATCCTCCCGCAGGCGACTGGCCTCCCTTCGCCTGCTGCGGGCGATTGTGCGGCTCAGTTTGGGCTTGCGTCAAGACGCATGTGCACGCCCGGGCGCCGGCCATGCGCCGCACCGGCGGATTTTCAGACTCGGCGATAGGAGCGCGTCCCCTTCTCCCCCTGCGGGAGAAGGTGGATCGGCACGTAAGCGCCGAGACGGTTGAGGGGTGTTGGAAGAAATGAGGCGATGCCAAGCTGGCGCACCCCTCATCCGTCGCCTTCGGCGACACCTTCTCCCACAAGGGGAGAAGGGGACGTTGGGGCTTGAACGTCAGTCGTTGCGCCTGAAATTGCGGATGCGGTCGAACAGCACGGCGAGCAGGATGGCGCCGCCGATGAACACGCCTTGCCAGAAGGCATTGATGCCGAGCAGGCCGAGGCTGTTGCGGATGACCTCGATCAGCGCCGCGCCGACGACCGCGCCGAAAGCGGTGCCCATGCCGCCGGCCAGGTTGGCGCCGCCGATGACGGTGGCGGCGATCACCTGAAGCTCCATGCCGTTGCCGAGATTGGTGGTGACCGCGCCCAGCCAGCCGGTCTGGATGATGCCGGCAAGGCCAGCCGCCAGTGCCGAGATCATGTAGACGACGACCTTGATCTGGCGCACCGGAACGCCGGTCAGCGTCGCCGCATGCTCGTTGCCGCCGATGGCGAAGATGTGCCGGCCGAATTTCGTCCAGCGCAGCACAAAGCCGGTGATCAACGCCAGCACGATCATGTAGAGCACCGGATTGGCGATGCCGAACACCCATGCGCCGCCGCCCAGCGCCAGCAGCTTGTCGTGGTCCGGCCCGAACTGGAAGACGACGGTGTTGTTGGAGGCGACCATGGCAAGGCTGCGCGCAATCGACAGCATGCCGAGCGTCACCACGAAGGGCGGAAAGCCGAGATAGGCGATCAGAATCCCGTTGAAGGCGCCGATGATCAGCGCTGTCGCGATCGCAGCGCCAATGCCGATCTCGATGCCGTAGCCGGCATGCATGGTCACGGCCAGCACCATCGAGCAAAGGCAAAGCACGGAGCCGACCGACAGGTCGATACCGCCCGTGATGATGACGAAGGTCATGCCGAGCGCGACGATGGCGACGAAGGTGACGTTGCGGGTGATGTTGTAGAGGTTCTTGGTTGTGGCGAAGGAATCCGTGGCCACCGACAGGAACAGGCAGGCGAGGATGACCGCGATCACCACCCAGAAGGTCTGGCTGGCAAACACCTTGCTCAGCAAGGTGTGCTGCTTGTGCGCGATCGTCTGATCAAGGGTGACAGCCATTATCGACCTTTTTTACTCTGGTTGAGGCGTCAATCATACCTGTTCGATGGCGCCGGTGATGAGTCCGGTGACTTCTTCCGGCGAACTCGATGCGATCGTCTTGTCGGCGACCTTGCGGCCGCGCCGCATGACGATAACGCGGTCGGCAACGTCAAAGACGTCGGGCATGCGGTGGCTGATCAGCACGACGGCGATGCCCTGGTCGCGCAAATGGCGGATTAGGTTCAATACCTCGGCGACCTGGCGCACCGAGATCGCCGCCGTCGGCTCGTCCATCAGCACGATCTTGGCCTGCGAAAGCATGGTACGGGCGATCGCCACCGCTTGCCGCTGGCCGCCCGACATTTGTTTGACCAGGTCGCGCGGGCGCGTTTCGGATTTCAGCTCGGCGAAGATCTGGCCGGCACGCTTGTACATCGCGGCATAGTCGAGGATGCGGAACGGCCCGACGCCGCGGCGCAATTCGCGGCCGAGATAGACGTTGGCGGCGGCTGTCAGATTGTTGCACAGTGCCAGGTCCTGATGGACGATCTCGATGCCGTGCTGGCGCGCCTCGACCGGCTTGTGGAGGATCAGCTCCTTGCCGTCCATCTGCATCGTGCCATGGCTCGGCGGGAAATTGCCGGCGATCATCTTGACCAGCGTCGACTTGCCGGCGCCGTTGTCGCCCATCAGGCCGACAACCTGTCCGGCCTCGATCGACAACGAAACGTCGTTGACCGCCTGGATGGCGCCAAAATGCTTCGAGATGTTGGTGAGTTCGAGAACCGCCACCAGCCTTCTTGCCTCCCCGTGCTTTTGGGCCAGCGGTTCTGCCGCGGCCTTTCGCTCTCCCCAGTTCCTCCCGGAAGCAGCGATTTCGCCCATTTACGCATAAGCCTTCTTGGCGTCAACCACGGCTTCTTTCGAAAAATCAGTTTTGTAGGACAAATAGCATTGACGTCGGTGACAAGGCGATATTAGCTAAGTGTCGGAGGAGCTTGCGCCGATCCCCCGGGTTGCCGGAAGGAATCGGTGAGGGTTTGTCGGTCAGGGATTTGGTAACCGGCGATATCTGTCGGTGCCGGTCTGAGACTGAATATGAAAATGCTTATCGACCTGGCTTGGCGACACGAGTGCGACGTCCTCTGTCATCTTGCTCCGGGTCGATCTGTGTGTGGCGGGCACGCGGTGTCCGTTTGTTTCAAAAGGGAGGACTGACATGAGGAAATCACTATTGCTCGCTGCCGCCGCCGTCATGGCGTTGGGTGCCGGGCCGGCCATGGCCAAGAAACAGCTCGTCATCGTCGTGAAGGGTCTCGACAATCCATTCTTCGAGGCCATCCACCAGGGTTGCGAGAAATGGAACAAGGAAAACGCCAGCTCGGAATATGAGTGCTTCTACACCGGACCGGCGTCGACCTCGGATGAGGCCGGTGAAGCCCAGATCGTCCAGGACATGCTGAGCAAGCCCGACACGGTGGCGATGGCGATTTCGCCGTCGAACGCGCCATTGATCGCGCAGACGATCAAGAGCGCCAATCCGTCGATCCCGATCATGACCGTCGACGCCGACCTCAGCAAGGAAGACGCGGCGCTGCGCAAGACCTATCTCGGCACCGACAACTACCTGATGGGTCACAAGATCGGCGAATACATCAAGAAGGCCAAGCCGAATGGCGGCAAGATCTGCACCATCGAAGGCAATCCGGCGGCCGACAACATTCTGCGCCGCGCGCAGGGCATGCGTGACGCGCTTTCAGGCAAGGACGGCCTCGCGGCGCTGGCAGGAGAAGGCGGCTGGACCGAAGTTGCCGGCTGCCCAGTGTTCACCAATGACGACGGCGCCAAGGGCGTGCAGGCGATGACCGACATCCTCGCCGCCAATCCCGATCTCGACGCCTTCGGTATCATGGGCGGCTGGCCGCTGTTCGGCGCTCCGCAGCCCTATCGCGACCTGTTCAAGCCGATGGCCGACAAGATCGCCAGCAACGCCTTCGTCATCGGCGCCGCCGACACGATCGGCGACGAGGTGGCGATTGCTCGTGACGGGCTGGTGACCGCACTGGTTGGCCAGCGGCCGTTCGAGATGGGCTACAAGGCGCCTTCGGTGATGATCGACCTGATCGAAGGCAAGCCGGTGGCCGATCCGGTGTTCACCGGCCTCGACGAATGCACCAAGGATACCGTCGACACCTGCATCCAGAAGTAGGTCGGCAATTACGGGGCGCCCGTCGGGCGCCCCGTTACGCATCGTCCATACAAACGCACGAGGCGACGCTGCTTTGGAGCGTAGGCCGCTGCCTTGTCGTGCCCTGAATTCAGGCTCGACAAGCAGCTGCCGGGGAATACGAATGCCGGACGCGACATCAAAAAAGCGACCCGCCAAGAAGGCAGAGGCTGAGCGGCCGGCCGGCGTTCGGCGCGCCGACGCCGCACACTTTCCCGGCTCGAGCGTGCATGCGTCGCTGGCCAACGAAATCGGGCTGAGGATCGTGCGCGGCGACTATCCGCCGGGAACCATCCTGCCCAACGAAGCCAAATGGTCCGAGACCTTCGACGTCAGCCGCTCGGCGGTGCGCGAAGCCATAAAAATGCTGATGGCGAAGAGCCTGCTTGCCTCGCGCCCGAAGATCGGCAGCTGGGTCGAGCCGAAGGAGCGCTGGAACCTGCTCGATCGCGACGTGCTGGCCTGGTACGCGACCTCGCCGGATCGTGAGGTGTTCCTCAGGACCGTGCAGGAATTCCGCCACATCATCGAGCCGGAGGCGAGCGCCTTTGCCGCGATGCGGCGCACCGACGAGCAGATGGCCGAGATCAGCCAGGCCTGCCGTGAGATGGGCGAGGCAACCAATCTGCAGGAGCGCACGCGCGCCGACACGCGGTTTCACCTCGCCATCCTGCGCGCCTCGGGCAACGATCTGCTGGTGCCGCTCGGCGTGCTGATCGAATCGGCGCTCGATCACCTGTTTGTTTTCGTCACGCGCGAAACCAGCGACCAGCAGCATGCGCAGAGGCTGCACGAGGCAATCGAGAAGAACATCCGCCTGCAGCGGCCGGCTGCAGCCCGTGCCGCGGTGCACAGACTTCTCGCCAACACCGACGACGTTATCGGCCGGTCGCGGCGGTGATGGTTGCACAGGACGGCGAACTCGGGTGGGACAGGAATTCGGTTTTTATCGTCGCAATGTATTTTGTTCTTGATTTGTGCCGGCAGCTATGCTACTAATTTGGGTATGGTGCGAATTGGCGCCGACGACCCGCCCACCGAGGCGGGTTTTTGTTTTTGGCTTCTTCCGATCGAAAGTGCGCGTGCTTTGGTGCACGGACTTCTCGCCAATACCGACGACGTTATCGGCCGGTTTCGGCGCTGATTCGATCGTTTCTCGGCCAACTGCGTGTAAGTCGGGCCAACCAGCAACGAAGGTCGATCGTTCCCGTCAGTCGCAAATCGCAAATTTAGGAGATTAGCCGAGACCCTCCCTTCGTCATCCCCTCCCTTCGTCATCCGTGGGCGGAGCAAGGAGCGAAGCGACGCGGCGCAGACCCTGGGATCCATGCCGTTACCTTACGGCAGTGCTCCAGCGGGCCAGAACCAAACGCTGCCACCCCCGTCCTGCGAAAAAGCTCGAAGCACTCTGCGACTGGTCGTCTCGATCAATTCGGTCGTCCATTGGCGGAGCCAGCGCTTCAGCAGCCTCTGGCTCGCGGTCATGGTGGAAGGGCAACGAGCGCAATGGGATACAAGCGCCGTTCTGAGCCGCTGCATTCTTCGGCTGATGTCACGGCATGGATCCCAGGGTCTGCGCGACGTCGCTTCGCTGCTGCTCCGCCCTGGGATGACGAAGGTGTGGTGTCATGTGGCTAATCGCCAGCGATTGGCGGCCGTAGCTGGTCGGCAGCGAACGTCTACAGTTACGACACTCCCAGGCGTTAATCTCAACGTTCTCAGATCGTCTGCTTCTTGCCGTCCCTGGTCGGCATCAGGTCGACGCCGTTGACCTTGCCGATATGCGTGGCCAGCATCGGCACGTACTGGTCGGCGGGGCCGGCCGCGAAGGCGCCGGCGAAGGCGTTCTTGGTGGCGTTGCCGAGCGGGTTGGCGACGCCGGCGGCACCCGCCATCGATTCGAGATAGGTGAGATCCTTGAAGGCGTTGGCGATGGTGAATTTGTGCGCGTCGCGGTCGCCTTCCAGCGTCCAGCGCATGAAGGTCTGGTAGAAACCGCAATCCATGCGGCCGTTGCGGATAACGCTGTCGAAGCGCGGCGGCGAGATGCCGACCTTCTGCGCCAGCGCCAGCGCTTCGGAATAGATCGCGGCGTAGCCGAGCGAAATGAAGTTGTTGAGCAGCTTCATGCGGTGGCCGTCGCCGGTGTCGCCGATATGGACGATGCGCCCGGCCCAGGTTTCGAGCACCGGCTTCAGCCGGGCAAAGACCGCGTCGGGCGCGCCGACCATGGCGTCGAGCGTGCCTTCCCAGGCCTCCTTCGGCGTGCGGCTGAGCGGGGCATCGACATAATCGACGCCTAGCCCCTTGAGCTCGGCGGCCAGCGCCACCGTCGAGACAGGATCCGAGGTCGAGCAGTCGACGACAACCGATCCCTGCTTCAGGCCTTCCTTGAGGCCGCCTGGGCCGCGGATGATGGCTTCCACCTCGCGCGAGCCGGTGACACAGATGAAGACGATATCGGATGCCGCCGCGACGTCGCGCGAGGTCGTCGCCTCCTTGGCGCCGCGGCCGAGCAGGTCTTGCGCCGGCGCACGGTTCTTGCGGCCGAGAAACGTCAGCGGATAGCCCTTGTCGACGATGTTCTTTGCTATCCCGTGCCCCATCAGGCCAAGCCCGATGAAGCCAATCTTTTCGCTCGCGGCGGTCGTGTTCATGTCGTTTCGTCCTATTTTGCAATGATGGATGACGGCGCTGCAGCTTGCCGGCGAATTTTGGAAGCGGGTTTTTGCCGCATGCCATGGCAGGCGATTGCAGAGTTCGATATTGTCTGACAATACACATGAATTCCAGGGAGAGCAAAATGACGAAGCGGATTATGTTCACCGGCGGCAGCGGCAAAGCCGGGCGCCACGTCGTGCAGTATCTCGTCGAGCAGGGCTGCCAGGTACTCAACATCGACACCAAGCCGCTCGACAATCCCAAGGTGCGCACGCTGATCACCGACATCACCGACAGCGGGCAGGTGTTCAACGCGCTGTCGAGCTATATGGGCCTGCATGAATTCGACCCGTCGCTGCGCACGCAGCCGGTCGATGCCGTGGTGCATTTCGCGGCGATCCCGCGCATCATGATCACGCCCGACAACGAGGTGTTCCGCATCAACGCGCTCGGCACCTACAACGTCATCGAGGCCGCGGTGAAGCTCGGCATCCGCAAGGTGGTGATCGCCTCCAGCGAAACCACCTACGGCCTGGTCTTCGCTAACGAACCGCGCGATCCGACGTATTTCCCGCTCGACGAGGAGTACGACGTCGATCCGATGGACAGCTATGCGCTGTCCAAGGTCGTCAACGAGAAGACCGCGCGGGCGTTTGCACAACGCGATGGCAGCGACATCTACGCCCTGCGCATCGGCAACGTCATCGAGCCGCATGAATATTCGCTATTTCCGAAATGGTTCGCCGATCCGGGTTTCCGCAAGCGCATCGCCTGGAGCTATATCGACGCGCGCGACCTCGGCCAGATCACGCTGCGCGCCATCGAGAAGGACGGGCTCGGCTATCAGGTGTTCAACGCCGCCAATGACGACACCTCGTCCGACCTGCCGACGGCCGAACTTTTGAAGCGGTTTTATCCCGACGTGCCCGTCAAGGGCGATCTCGGCGAATACGAGACGCTGCTCTCCAACCGCAAGGCGCGCGACATGCTCGGCTTCCGGCCTGAGCACAGCTGGCGGAAATACGTCAAGACGGGCTGACGGGCGGATCTGACGCGGAGCCGCCACTGGGCCAGCCCCGATTTTTTCGTCATGAGGCTAGGCTCACGCGTTTGCCGCGCGCGGGCAATCGAGCTACTTGTCTTTCCAGAAATCGGCCTGGAGTTGCGCCGCTTCATCGGCAAGCAGCGGGCCGACGACTTCAGTCGGACGCTGCCCGGCTTCGAAGACGATCCTGCAGGGCAGGTCGAGCGTGGGATTCTCGACATGTGCACCCGTTACCCGCTTGAGGTCATGTTCGCTCTGCCCAAAGACGACCCGTCCGATGCCCGCCCAATAGATTGTCCCAGAGCACATCGCGCAAGGTTCGGCCGAGGTGTAGAGGGTGCAGGAAGCCAGCTTTTCGAGACTGACATTCATCGCCGCCCATGAGGCCAGCAGCCTCTCGGCGTGAGCGGTGCGGTCGCCGCCGCCGGCTTTGTAACCGTTGGGCTGCTCGCGCAACACATTGCCGTCCTTATCGGCGAGGAGCGAACCAAAGGGATGTTCGCCAGCATCGCGGGCTCGGCGCGCGACTTCGAACGCCTGACGGAGCAGACGCTCATCATAGGGCCGTTGTGGCATCGGCAGATCCTCCGCCGCTTGACCATAGTGCCGAACAATCCGCCGACACAAGGTGGCGGCCTAGGCGGTAGTGGTTCAGTTGGCAATTTGAATCAGATCGTTGGCGCATGATGAGATCGGCGCACCCCATAGGCGACGTAATACCTGAACTTCTATGTTATGCGCCAAGCGATATTCCGGTTGTATGCGACTCGCCTCCGTGTCAGCCTGCGTTCAATTTTAAGAACCTGTATTGATTTTAATGTCAATAGACCTCATACTAGAGCAATGTCTTGCCGACCGCCGCCTTATGGAGGTCCGCTCGATCATACCAGGGCCTCGGCCAAGGATTGTGTATGCGCCGCCTGTTGTTCTGAAGGAATTGGACCCGGACACCGCATATAGCGTTGATGAGGAAAATGCTGGTCAATTGCGCGCTTGGATTGATGGCTTCACAAAGGGCAGAAGGGTTACCGTCGGAAGCGACAACAATCGACAAGTCGATATTAAGATTCTCAACCCTGTCGACGACGAAGTTTGGGAGCTCAGAAAGAGAGATAGACCGAGCACGAGAATATTTGGCCGCTTTGCCATGACGGATGTGTTCATTGCAACGAACATACGTACATCAAGCGATCTTTTCAGCCTTCAATGGATGACAGATGGATATATTAGATGGCCTGTGTGGCGTGAAGAGATAGGGCGCTGCAAAGCGGTATGGCGATCTCTGTTTGTAACATATAATCCAGTATCAGGAGGTAATTTGGATGACTATCTCACTAACGCGGCTGATGAGCGCGATCAAAGAACCTAAAATTGCAAAATTTTGGATAGGGTACTTTAGGGAAAATTTTCGTGGTGAGATCAACGATCAGTTACTCGAAGCCTTTCACGAAAGTGACATCACCAAGGCGGATATTGCAAGAAAGCTCGACAAACGCCCAGAGCAGATAACGAGATGGCTCTCTGCTCCCTGTAATCTGGAGTCAGACACAATCTCTGATATCGCATTGTCTCTTGGGTTTGTGCCAAAGATACGATTCGAGAAGATCGGAGCGGAGCAATCCAACAATCGAACGCATGCTTTTTTGGCTAGATATGAGGCGACTACTAGTTGCAGAGAAATAAGTGCGCCAATGCAGAAAACCTCAACGCAAGTTAGGGAGATGACCGTTGCCTACTAGGGCGCCAGATTTTAGATTCATACCGGCGAGCTCAATCGGTATCCGGTTTACCGACAACGACTCCAGTATAACATTCGGGGTGGAAGATGAGAGCAGCGACGGCAAGATTTACGAACAAGTAGCTATTGTGATGTCTCACAAGACGCTGAAATTGCTTGGACAAGTGATACAACAAACGATCAATCACTATGAACAAGTTTCTGGGACCACTATTTTCTTTGACGCCACCAAGCTCGATGCACTGAAGCAAGCTCAGAAAGCAGTGCCTAGCGATTAGCCCATCGCTTCGCGGCCACCTTCATGGCGATCTCAGCGCATGTCGGCGGGCGCTTCTGGCCTTTTAGGTCGGGTGGGCATCTAGTTCGCTCCTGTCACACGCTCAATCAGTTGACCAATGGTGCTTGCCGAATTGTAGCAGGCGGCGTCCGTCCGGCGACGGACGAACCAAGAGCAATCGTCGGTAATCAACGTCGGAATCAATTGATATCCCTTCGACCTCATGCACGTGACAACGAAAGAAGTCTGCTGCCCCATATTCCCTTCGTTTTCGGAATCGGGTCCAAACACCTTAATTTCGTCAATTCGGCATTGTGCCAGAGTCGCGGCTTTATCCTCGCCGCAACCGCTCACCATCGCTACCGACAGTAGCACCAAGACCTTTTGCAACAATTCGCCCCCATGCTTTGCGTTAAGCATATCGGAGTTTGGCGTGGATCGCGACAAGCGCGGCGTCAAATTTCAAACTGAGACACTACCGCCTGGGCTCAGGACTCATTGACTAAAGCCAGCATGGCAGCGCCGCCAATGAACCAGAACGCCGTCATCTTGAATCCCTTTATTGGGCCTGAGCCTAGGCGATCTGGAGGTTGAAGTCCCCGGCAAGCCGGAGCGTTCACCCTGAATTGCCGTTGCGCCGTTGAGCCAGCCAGATGCTGCCGATGACGAAAACGACGCCGGCGATTTGAGGCAAGGTCAGCGTCTGATCCAGGAATACCCATCCAAGCAGCACGGCGGTCACCGGGCTGAGGAAAAGCAGCGATGACACCACTGCCGATTCCAGTCGCGCAATGCCCCGGAACCAGAGGACATAGGTCAGCGCCGCACCGATCAGCCCGAGCCACGCCAGTCCAAGCAAGTTGGCGCCGGTCGGCAGCGGGATGGAAGGCTCGAAAAGCAGAGCCACTGGAACCAGCAGCAGACCGCCGGCGGTCAGTTGCCATGCCGTGAAGGTAAGCAGCGATACTGGCGGTTGCCATTTGCGGGCCAAAACGCTTCCGAAGGCCATAGAGGCCGCCCCGGCGAGGCCGGCGGCAACGCCGACCGCATCGAGCGCCGCATTCGGGGTCAGCACCAGCAATGCGACACCTGCGATCCCGACAAGGGCGGCGACGATCGCCAACCGGCGGACAGGGCTGTCAAGCAGGGCAGCAGCAAGGAAAATCACGATCAACGGCTGGACCGACAGCACGGTCGCGGCGACCCCGCCCGGAAGCCGGTAGGCGGCGACAAACAACAGGCTCAGGAAGATCGAGATGTTGAGGGCCCCGAGGACGAAACTGCGCAGCCACCAGATGCCCGTCGGCAGTTGCCGAACGATCACGAGCAGCAGCAATCCGGCGGGCAAGGCACGCAGCATTGCGACCGTCATCGGCGAGAAGTTCGGCAGGGACTGCGTGGTGACGATATAGGTGCTGCCCCATATTGCGGGTGCAATGGCTGTAAGCAGCAGATCGAAACGGCGCGTTTTCATAAGATTTCCAGCACTTCGGCAAGAGGGCGGCGGGGCTTTTGCGGCCAGTTTCCGGGCGCGGCGCGGCCGACTGCGATGAGCATCACCGGCACTTCATTGCGCCCAAGGCCAAACTCGCGCGCCACGCCTTCGGCATCGAAGCCGGCCATCGGACCGGAGACGAGCCCCAGCGCTTCGGCCGCGAAAATCAGCGTTGCGGCGCCGAGCGTTGCCGAGCGCACCGCCTCGTCGCGGGCCGCTATAGGATCGGCATATTGGGCGCCGGCGCCCTCCCGCCAGCCGGAAGCCATATCCGCCGGCATGTAGCCGGCTTCGACGAAAGGACGCAGCCTGGCATTGAGGGCAGCGTGGTCGGGCAGTACGCCGCAGACGATGAAGGTGACCGCTGCTTCCTGCACCTTGGCCTGGCCATGGGCCACGCCGCGCAAGCGCGCCTTTGCTTCCGGCGTCCGCACGGCGATGAACCGCCAATTCTGAAGGTTGTAGGCGGTTGGCGCGCGCGTTGCGAGGCGTGCCAGTTCCTCGACCTCGGTATCCGTCAATGCATGCGAGGCATCGAACCGATTGGCAGACATGCGCCGCTCGATCAGGGAGATTGTGGGGTTGGTCATCATGTCATTCCGAAATTGAGCAAGCCGTTCGGATAGCAGATAGAGAATTTACCAACGAGCGATAATACGCGATAATTGAAAGACATTGTTTACTAGAAGAGAATGATGAGATGGATCGCCTGACTGCGTTGCAGGTTTTCCGCCATGTGGCGGAACTGAACAGCTTTGCCGAAGCCGGACGGCGGCTCGGTCTCTCTCCTCCCGCGGTCAGCAAGAACATCGCCGAATTGGAGGTGCATCTGGGGGTGCGGCTTATCAACCGGACAACGCGGCGCATGGCCCTGACCGAAGAAGGCAGAATCTATCTGGAGCATGTCACGCAGGGGCTCGATGCGCTGGCCAGGGCCGACCAGGTCCTCGGCCCGGTCAAGACGGCGCCGAGCGGCACGTTGCGGGTCAGCGCGCCGATGACTGTCACGTTGACGCGGCTTTCGGCTGCCATCCCCGCGTTTCTATCGCGCTATCCCGATTTGAAACTCGATCTGCATCTTGACGACAGGCGCGTCGATATCGTGCGGGAGGGATTTGACCTGGCCATTCGCGGCAGCGACAATCTCGAGGATTCCAGCCTGGTCGCGAGAAAGCTTGCGGTCATGCCGCACGTGCTTTGCGCAGCTCCGTCGTATTTCGAGGAGCATGGCCGGCCCAAGACGCCTGCCGATTTGAAGGCGGCCAATTGCATCCGGTTCAGCCTCTCGGGACACGCGGACATATGGGAATTCCGCAAGGACGGCCGCGTCGAGCGGATCGCCATCGACGGACGATACACGGTCTCGTCAAGCCTTGCCGTGCGCGATGCGCTGCGCGCCGGCTTCGGCGTCAGCCTGATCCCTTATCCCTATGTCGAGAGCGACCTGAAAGCAGGCCGGCTGCAATCGGCTCTGGATGACTGGGAAAAGGTCGAAACCACGCTCTACGCGGTCTATCCGGCACGGCAGCATCTTGCCCCGAAAATCCGCGTCTTCCTTGATTTCCTGATCGAGGAATTCAATCGGAACAAAGAGAAGCTGTTTGTGCCGCTCCGGCGGGAGCGCTCGGCAAAGCGCGGTGTCGGGGAGGGGGCTGAGGCGGAAAACCGAACTGAGATATTGCCGTCGATTTCATCTCCTTGACACGCCTCCAAATCCGGACTTTGTGGAGCTATGCAGGACGCTAAGCCGAACAAGGGAAAGACAGCGGCCGAGGCGTTCGCCGAACGCACGAGCGGTATTCGCCGGGCCGATGCGGCGCGCATACCCGGGTCGAGCGTTCACGCGTCGCTGGCCAACGAAATCGGGCTGAGGATCGTGCGCGGCGATTATCCGCCGGGAACCATCCTGCCCAACGAGGCCAAATGGTCCGAGACCTTCGACGTCAGCCGCTCGGCGGTGCGTGAAGCCATCAAAATGCTGATGGCCAAGAGCCTGCTGTCGTCACGTCCCAAAATCGGCAGCTGGGTCGAGCCGAAGGAACGCTGGAACCTGCTCGATCGCGATGTGCTGGCCTGGTACGCGACCTCGCCGGATCGTGAGGTGTTCCTCAGGACCGTGCAGGAATTCCGCCACATCATCGAGCCGGAGGCGAGCGCCTTTGCCGCGATGCGGCGCACCGACGAGCAGATGGCCGAGATCAGCCAGGCCTGCCGCGAGATGGACGAGGCGACCAACCTGCAGGAGCGCACGCGCGCCGACACGCGGTTTCACCTCGCCATCCTGCGCGCCTCGGGCAACGATCTGCTGGTGCCGCTCGGCGTGCTGATCGAATCGGCGTTCGATCATCTGTTCGCTTTTACGACGCGGGAACTCGACGATTTGCAGCATGCGCAGAGGCTGCACGAGGCAATCGAGAAGAGCATCCGCCTGCAGCGGCCGGACGCGGCGCGCAATGCGGTGCGCAAGCTGCTGGCCAATACCGATAGCGTCATCAAGTCCAGGTAGCGGCCGTTCGGCTACAGGTTGAGCGCTCAGTCGAAGGGTGCGGTCGCCAGATGCTGCCATGTCAGGCCGAGCAGCAGCTCCTGGTCGCGGGCGGCGTGTTCGGGCGGGTTGACGACGGGGTCGCCATTGGCGATGGCCGCCCAGAAGCCACGCATCTCCTCGACGAAGGCTTCTGCGTAGCCGGCGCGCAAATCTTTCTTCGACAGCGTGTGACCGTGCGAGGCCGTCACCGTCAGCCGGGTCGGATGACGGTTGAGCCAAGGCGAGGGGAATTCGAGCTCGAGGCTGGCATCGTCGAAGAACAGCGTGATCCGCTCCTTGTAGTCGGCGAGCTTAGGTACGGTAAGATGGGTCATGGTCCACAGCGCCTGTCCGTCCAGCAGCTTGACGGCGCCCTGGCCGCCGTCGCCATTGGCAAAGATCTGCGCGCCGACGATCTCGCCGTCCGGCACGCCGAGCGCATCGAGCAGGCCGTGAACGGCATTGACATCGTGAATCAAGGCCGAGCTGTAAGCGCCGGTAAATCCACGGAAAGCGAGATCAGTGAAAGGCACGCCAATGGCTTGTTCGACCTGGCGCTTCTGCTTGGCGGCGACAGCGGCGACCATGTCCTTCGGGATATCGGTGCCGCGCCTGTAGGGCAGGTGGGCGATGAACGGCCAGGCGTCGGGATCGTTCACTTCCACCGAGACCGCGCGCAGCGTGCTTGATGTTCCAGGCAGCGAAGCGAGCGCCAGCCGGTAGCTCGGATCGAAGCGCTTCATATAGCCGACCTGAACGATTTTCTTGGCGGCGTCGCGCGCGGCGATGATCTCGGCGATTTCCGCCAGCGAATAGCAGAGCGGCTTTTCGCAAAAGACATGCAGACCAACCGCCAGCGCCGCCAGCACCTGTTCGTGATGTAGCGGGTCCGGCGAGCCGATCACCACCGCGTCGAGGCGTTGGTCGAAGAGCTGGTCGATCGTTTCGAAATTGGCAATGCCATGGATGTCGGTGACGAACTGCCGCGAAATCCTGGAGGGATCGGCGACCCCGACCAGCTCGAACAATTCACCGAGGCGCAGCAGATTGGGAATATGCTCGACCTGCGAGATCATGCCGGCGCCGACGACCCCGACGCGTAACCTGCTCATTGGATCATTCCCCGCAATGTCCTGATGTCGGCTCAAGGCGCCGCGGGCGGCCGGTTGCCGATCTGGGCTAGCAGGCCGGCAATCTCCGCCTCGACCGCCTTCAGATCCTCGCCGCCCGACATGATCGAGATGACCTCGTCGCGCGAGATCTCCGACTTGGCGTAGGTACCGCGATTGCGGCCGCGGTTGAGCAGGGTGAAGGTGTCGCCGACCGGATAGGCATGGTGGATGTTGTGGCTGATGAAAATGACGGCCAGGCCCCGCATGCGCGCTTCGATGATGAATTTCAGCACCATCGCCGCCTGGTGGACGCCGAGTGCGGAGGTCGGCTCGTCGAGGATCAGCACGCGCGCGCCAAAATGCACGGCGCGGGCGATCGCCACCGACTGGCGCTCGCCGCCCGACAGCGTGCCGACGGCTTGCGTCGGATCGCGCACGTCGATGCCGATATCGGCCATCGCCTGCCTGGCGATGGTGTTGGCGCGCTCCTTGTCGATGCGCGAGAAGGGCAGGCTGCTTTTGGTCGGCTCGCGGCCGAGGAAGAAGTTACGGGTGATCGACATCAGCGAGATCATGCCGAGGTCCTGGAACACCGTTGCCACGCCGAGTTCCTGCGCGTCGCGCGGGCTGCGGAAAGTGACCGGCTTGCCGTCGACCAGGATTTCGCCCTTGGTCGGCCGGTAGACGCCGGACAGAACCTTGATCAGCGTCGACTTGCCGGCGCCGTTATCGCCAAGCAGGCAGTGGACCTCGCCCGGATAGACCTTGATGTCGATGTCCTGGAGGGCGCGCACCGAACCGAAATTGACGCTGACGCCGCGCAGTTCCATTGCTGGCGCAGTCATTTGGGCTGGCTCGGTCATTTGCCACCTCCGCGGCCGAGCGCCTTCAGCCTGATGTAGTTGTTGACCAGCACAGCCATCAGGATGACGATGCCGAGGAAGACCTTGAACCAGTCAGTGTCGATGCCGGTGTAGAAGATGCCCATCTGCACCAGCCCGAAGATCAGCGCGCCGAACAGCACGCCATAGACGGTGCCGTAGCCGCCGGTGAGCAGCACGCCGCCGATGACGGCGGCGATGATCGCCTCGAATTCCTTGAGCAGGCCGCGCGTGGTGTCGGCGGAGCCCGCCTCCATCACCTGGATGGTGGCAAGCAGCGTCGCCGCGCAGGCGGTGTAGATGAACAGGCTGATCTTGACGCGATCGACCGGCACGCCAACGTTGCGGGCTGCGATCAGGTCGCCACCGGTGGCGAAGATCCAGTTGCCGTATTTCGTCTGGGTCAGCACGTACCGGCCAGCGCCGTCAGGCCGAGCCACCAGACGATCGACATCGGAATGCCGGCGACGAACGGGATGCCGTCGCTGCGGGTGGCGATCCAGCCTTGCGCGCCCATCCAGTGGAACAGGCCGGTGAGCAGATGGCCGTTGAAAATGCCGGCCGTCGCCGGATCCGGTGCGCCCTCGAGTATGTAGGGGATCTGGGTGCGGCCGGTGACGGCGCGGGTGATGCCGATCGACAGTCCGCGCAGGATATAGAGCGTGGCGAGCGTGACGATGAAGGAGGGCAGGCGCGTCTTCACCACGATCAGGCCATTGAGATAGCCGGTGAGGATGGCAACGGCGAAGGCGCAGGCGATGCCGCCCCATAGCGGCAGTCCCCAGTACTTCACCGTCAGCCCGATGACGACACCGGCGAAGCCGACCATGGAGCCGACCGAAAGATCGAACTCGCCGGCGATGATGAGGAGTGCTGCCGCGGTGGCGACGATGCCGAGCTCCGCCGACAGCGTCAGGAAGGTCATTGACCCTTGCAGCGAATAGAGGTTCGCTGCGCCCGGCAGCAGCGCAAAGATGATGATCGTCGCAAGCAGCCCACCGGCGGCACCGGCTTCCGGCCGGCGCAGCCACTGGGTCAGCTTGCCGGTGCTGGCCAACCGTTCGTCGGCGCCGGCGGCCCGCTTCGACGTCATGCCGAAGCGGTCGGTCGCCTTCAGTTCACTCGGAGATATCGCCTTGTCTTCCACGACTGCCATTAGGCTCTCCAATCGCTCAAATCGCAATCTTCGAAGGAACGGGAGAGCGCTTGGCGCATTCTCCCGTTCCGTCGGAGCGCTGGCCTAAATTTTGATGCATGTCGTTACCGCAAAACCGCTGCACACTTTTGCGCGACATGCATTAGCGGATGCCCTCTTTGGCGAGCGCCAGGATCGCCTTGGCTTTTTCCGGCGTATCGATGAACAGCGGTCCGGTATAGGCGTTGTTCTGCGGCCAGAAGCCGTGCGTCGCCTGCTCGACCAGATAGATCACCGGCAGATAGCCCATCAGATATTGCTGGGCGTCCATGCCGAAGCCCATTTCGCCAGCGACGACAGAGTCGAGAACCTCCGGGCTGATGTCGAAGGTATAGAGCTTGAGCTTGCCGAACAGTTCCTTGTCGCGGAACATCGGGATCAGCGGATTGGCGGCAGTGGCGCCAAGCGCGAAGACGGCCTGCGTGTCGGGATGTGCCGACAGATAGGCTTCGGTGCGGCGCTGGATGTCTGCGGGATCTGGCGCTACGGCCAGAACCTCGGTGCCGCCGCCGGATGGCTTCAGCCCGTCATTGAGGCCTTGGCAGCGCTGGTCGAGGCTGACATTGCCGACCTCGTGATTGATGCAAACGACCTTCAGCGTGCCTTCCTTGGCCAGCCGCTCGCCGGCCTTCTTGCCGGAATCATATTCGGAAACGGTGCCGACATAGAGCGTCGTGCCGAGCTCGGCGCCTTCCTTTTCGCCGGAATCCAGAACCACCATGGGAATATTGGCGGCAAGCCCGGATTTGACCGATTTGCCGAGTGCATTGGCGTCGGCGATGGAGACGGCGATGCCGTCCGGCTTGGTGGCAATGGCGGCGTCCAGAAGCCGGGCCTGCTCGACCACGTCGAAGACCTGCGGCGCGTAGTATTCGACCTTGGCGCCGGTGAGGGCGGCCGCGTCATCGACGCCGCGCTTGACCACCGACCAATAGGGATCGGACGCCGACCCGTGCACCACGAAGGTGATGCGGACGTCCTTCGGATCCTTGAGGCCCGCGGCATACGCAATGCCTGTCATCAGGCCCGCCGAGAGGAAGGCGCCCAATGCCGCTTTCAGAAGAGTTTTCATCTTATTCTCCCATTTATCGTTGCAGTTCCAATCCCTCTGGCGCCGTTTTCCGGCCGCGACGATCGGCTCACGTCGCGGATCGGGTGGCCGCTTTGCGGGCCTTTGCCGACGCCAATCGCTGTTCGCCCGCATTGCTGCCGCGGGCCGTTGTCGATGATCGCCCGGCCGAGAGCGTGGCGCGAAGCTCCTCGCGCAGCGGCTTCATGCCGATGACGTCGATCGGCTGGGCGGCGAGCCAGTCGCGAAAGCCCTGGTCGCGGAACAGCTCGTACTCTTCGGTGCGGATATAGGCGGAGCGCGGCTCGATCAGCTCGAGTTCACCGGGCGCGTTGCAATGCAGGCAAAAGAACGTCAGGCCCTCGCGCACGCCCTCGATGAGCGCTTTGTAAGCGGGCTCGATCGGCCTGGAACGCGGCCGGCCCCAGGTTGTCTGGATCGCGGCGTCGAAAATGGCAAAGCCGCCGGCGCGGGCCAGCGCCACGCCGCGCTGGAACGCCTCCTCGGTAACGCCGACCAGATTGTCGTTGGGGGAATAGGCGGAGAGCGTCTTGGTCAGCAGCACGGGCAGCTGATATTCCAGCCCGAGCTTGATGTAGATTTCGCAAAATTCCGGCGACAATGCCGCGCCCATATGCGCGTCGAGATGGGTAACGTCGATGCCGGCGCGATAGGCGGTGTCGATCTGGGCGCGAAGCTCGGCCTCGACCGCCTGCGGCACCGCCTTGCGGCGCGTGGTCGCCACATCGGGCCAGAAGAAGCCGAACTCGTCGGTCAGGCCGGCCGCTCGCGACGGCGCGGTCAAGGGCCGCCATTTGTAATGCTGCTTCTCGCTGTTCAGCGTCAGGTGGACGCCAAGGTCAAGGCTGGGGTTGGCGGCGGCGCCTTCGGCCATCTCGAGGAACCAGGGGCACGGCACCATCACCGCGCCGGAACTGCAGACACCCAGCCCGCTCAATTCGAGGAAGGCGCTGTTGGCACCGTGGCACATGCCGACATCGTCCTCGTGGAGCACGATCCGTTTGCTGGAGCCGGCGGCGTTCACGAATGGCCGCCTTCCCGCCGGCATACCGGTTTCGAGGGTCTTCCAAAGTGTGTCCCGTATTTCATGGAACCAACCGTTTGCCCAACTGGCCGGAATGGAACGCCGAAACCCGGCTTTCCGACAGGGCCACTTTGGCGAATTCGGATGGATACGATTTGCCTGCCGGCTGAGACACTTAGCTACCGATTTCCCCAATCACGGTTCAAAACCACTCGTAGGAACCGTCTTTCCGGGCGCAGATGGCTTGGTCGAATAGCGGCGGAGTGGTTCTTTCAAACTGTGCCGACAAGCCTACAGCTGTCCACACCATCGAGCGACCCACATTACCAAATGACTTGGAGGCCTGTCATGTACACCGCCGGCGAAGAGGAAATCGAAGCCATTGCCAGGGTGATCCGCTCTGGCGCGCTGTTTCGTTACGGCAAGGACAGCGAATGCGACCGCTTCGAGGCCCGCTATGCGCAGCATCTTGGCGTCGAGCATTTCGCGCTGGCCGCCAGCGGCACCTATGGGCTCGCCGCCGGCCTGATCGGCCTCGGCATCGGCCCGGGGGACGAAGTGCTGGTGCCGGCGCACACCTATATGGCGACCGCGACCGCGGTGCTTTCGGTCGGGGCCATTCCCGTCATCGTCGACATCGACGAGAGCCTGACCATCGATCCCATCGCCTTGCGGGACGCCATCGGGCCGCGCACCAGGGCGGTCATCCCGGTGCATATGTGGGGCGCGGCCTGCAACATGAATGCGATCATGGACATTGCTGCCAAGCGCGGTCTGCTGGTGCTGGAGGATGTCTGCCAAGGCATCGGCGGCGGCTATGAGGGCCGCAGGCTCGGCTCGATCGGCCATGCCGGCGCCTATTCCTTCAACTACTTCAAGAACATGACCTCGGGCGAGGGCGGCGGCATCGCCACCAGCGATCCGAAAGTGGCGGAGCGGGCGCGCTGCGCCATCGACCCTTGCCATTTCTACTGGCAGGGCAGAAGCGACAGCATCAAACCCTTCGCCGGCATCGGCGCGCGTGCTTCCGAACTGATGGGGGCGATGCTCAACGTCCAGCTCGACCGGCTGGACGGCATCATCGAGGCGATGCGGGCCGAGAAGAAGACGGTGCTGGCCGGTACCCGCCATCTTAGCAATCTTGGGCTGACGCCGTCGCCGATGAACAGCGCGGACGACGATTGCGCCGCACAGGTGATGTACCTGCTGCCGAGCGAGCAGGCGGCGCAGACTTTTTCGAGGACCATTCCGAGCGTCGTTGCCGGCAAGACCGGCCGTCACAATTTCACCCAGTGGGACCAGGTGCTGATGCATGAAGGGGCGCATCACCCCGCGCTCAATCCCTACGCGCTGCCCGAGAACCAGGGCCTGCGGCTGGATTATCCCGACGACCTCGGCAAGCGCTCGCTCGACATCCTCAACCGCACCGTGATGGTCGCCATGAACCCAGCGCACAGCGATAGCGACATTCAGGACATGATCCACAACATCGACGCGGCGGCGCGGGTGTCGCTGGAGAATGCTTCGCTCGATGATATCGAATTGCGCAAGGCGGCACCGGTTGATCTGCAGAAGTTCGACAGTGTGAACTAGACCAGATCCGGCGCGGTTTGCTACCCTGCGGTCGAATTCCTTGTCCGGTGGCCGGGCGCGGTTTCCGGCCGGCATAACCGGCCGCCAAAAAATCCGCGGGCCCGTGTCGGATAGGCCGGGCTCCGTTCGTCCTAGGGGGCATCGATCACCAACACGGAGGATTAACGATATGCCCGGCACCGTACGGCTGCACCGCGTTCTGACAACAAGCCCGGAGAAAGTCTACCGCGCGTTCCTCGAAGCGGATGCACTTGCGAAATGGCTTCCGCCGAACGGCTTCACCTGCACGGTTCATCACTTCGAGGCGAAAGTCGGCGGTACGTTCAAAATGTCCTTCCGCAACTTCACCACCGGCGACAGCCACTCGTTCGGCGGCGAATATGTCGAGCTCGTGCCCAACGAGCAACTGCGTTACACCGACCGGTTCGACGACCCCAACCTGGCCGGCGAGATCGAGGTGACCGTGACATTGAAGAAGGTGTCGGTCGGCACCGAAGTGAATATCACGCAGGCAGGTATTCCAGACGCCATCCCGGTCGAGGCCTGCTATCTCGGCTGGCAGGAGTCGCTGCGAAATCTGGCGAAGCTCGTTGAACCCGAGATCAACCAGTAAGATAAAGCGCTACCCTGGCGGGTTGGCGTCGCTAACCGGAAACCCAGGGATGGCGCCGTTCTTCCCACCCAACATGCGCCGGAGCCGGAAAGGCGGGATCGGCGAAGCAGCCGACCGCGACGGCGATCCATTCAGGCTTTCGCTCGGGCTCCCAGAAGACGCTCGAGCCGCAGCCCGGGCAGAAATGGAAAGTGACGTGATGGCCGCTCCGAGCCGATCGCCTGTAGGTGCTGGCGTCGCCTTCGGCTTCTACCTTGTCGCGCGCAAAGAAGGCTGCGACGCCGTACGTGCTGCCGGTTCGCTTCTGGCAGTCGAGGCAGTGGCACTGTGCAACCAGTTGCGGGTCTCCCTCACAGGAGATCCTCAGTTGCCCGCAGGCACAGGATGCGGTTCTCATGGCAGTCCTCACGGTCAGACGAATGCGTTGCTCCGCCAATTTCGGCGGTTGGCATGCTTCTGGTTTTCGGGGAGATTCGGCCTTGTGAGTGGCTCCTTGCGTGAACGCGGCGAAGGACCAGGACCGATGCCGCATTTCTAATCGCCTCGGGCGACTGTTGCAACCGCGGTGAACGAGATGACGCGCTTGGCCTAGCTTCTGTCCAACCTTAGGAATGCGGCGCGCAGCGCCAGCACGGCGCGCAGGATCTGGCGCTCGTCCATCGCCGCATAGCCGAGCAGCAGGCCGTGCTCGGGTTCAGTGGAATGGTAGTTGATCGAGATGCCCTGGACGTCGAGCCCCTCCTTGACGGCTGCAGCGACCACGTCACTGTCCTTGTAGGGCCTGACGAAGCTCGCCAGCAGCTGCATGCCGGAATCGTTTTCCGTGACGGTCAGCCATTCGGCCAGATGCTCCTGGCACAGCTTGACGAAGTTCGCCTGCCGACGCGCGTAGAGCCGGCGCATGCGCTTGAGGTGTGTGGCGAAATAGCCCTGCGTGATGAAGTCGTTGACCGTTGCCTGCAGGATCAGTGGCGCGAACTGGCCGGTGATGCTCACTGCCCGATCGAACGGCACCGACAGTTCGCGCGGAACGATCAGATAGCCGATGCGCAGCGCCGGGATCAGCGTCTTGCCGAAGCTGCCGATGTAGACGACGCGGTCGGCGTGGTCGAGCCCGCGCAGCGCCGGCACCGGCCGGCCGCGGAACCGGTATTCGCCGTCATAGTCATCCTCGACGATCCAGGCGCGGTTGCGCTCGGCGATGTCGAGCAGTTGCAGGCGCTCCTCGATGCGCATGATGGTGCCGAACGGCCATTGGCAGGATGGCGTCACATAGATCAGCCGCGGCGGCGGCAGCTCCGGATCGGCAAGATGCCAGCCGCGCCGGTCGACCTTCAATGGTGCTAATTTGGCGCCGCTGGCGAGAAAGGCGCTCTTGGCGCCGAGATAGCCGGGCTCTTCCATCCAGACATGGTCGCCTTCGTCCATCAGCACGCGCGAGACCAGATCGAGCGCTGCCTGCGCACCGGTGACGATGATCACCTGGTCGGCGGTGCAGCTGATGCCGCGCGACAGGCCGATGGTCGAGGCAATAGCCTGACGCAGGCCGGGGTGGCCGGCAAAGGACAGATAACCCAGCAGGCTCTCGTCGCGGCTGCGTGCGTTGCGCACGAGAAGGCTTGACCAGATCGTGAACGGAAACGATGCCGTTTCAGGCACGCCCGGATGGAAATTGATGACGCCGGCATTGCGCGGCGGTTGCGGGCCGTTGACGATGGTCTGGCCACGCCGCGACAGCTTTTGCGGCGCTGCCAGTCCGGCGCGCAGGGACGCTAACGGGCGGTTCTGCTGGATCGGCGCCACCCAGGTGCCCGATCCGGCACGCGCTTCGATAAAACCTTCGGCAAGGAGCTGGTCATAAGCGGCGATGACCGTGTTGCGCCCGACCTTCAGATCTTCGGCCAGCGAGCGCGTCGACGGCAGCAGCGTGTTCTGCGGGATCTGACCGTCAAGGATGAACCGTCGCAACGCGCCGTAGATCTGACGATGCATCGGTTCTTCCGAAGCGCGGTCGACCGACATGATGTCGAGGGAAAGGCGCATGTGGTCGGCCACGGCACTATCCCCCGACGAACCGGGCAGCGCGGGCGATCTTTTCCTCGTTGAGCCGACAGACGGTATCAAGCACCAGTCGCCTGGTTTCGGGGTGGACCTCGCGGCTGTTCTTCAGCGCGCGATGCACGGTGGCGGTGCCAAGTTCCGCCTTCTCGGCAATCTCCCGGATGGTGCAAAGCCGTTCCATGCCAAGCGCAGCTTCGAAAGCCATGTCGCTCCTCCTCGGTTGCATCAAGACACGGCCTCCGGCCGGCCTCAAGCTTGAAAGTCGGGGTTTGAAATCCAGAGCGGGGATTTCTGCGATCCGCGCCGCACAGGGAGCAAGGCGGCGCGGATCGCCGGGCGCTTTCGCGTCGCTAACCCCATCGAGGCGCGCGCCCATTATGTTCCTCCGGCTCGCAATGCGGTCCGGTCAGTCTGCCTGCCGCGTCGCCACTTCGAAGCCGGCTTCGCGGGCGGTGGCGAGCAGCGAGACATAGCCTTTGCTGGCATAGGTCAGCGGATGCGCCTTGGCCGGATCCTGCTCGGCTTCGACAACGATCCAACCTTCATAGCCGCGCGCGGCGAGGGGTTTAAGCAACGACAGGAAATCGACCGAGCCGTCGCCGGGCACGGTAAAAATGCCGTCCATTACCGCCGCCATGAAGCTCATGTCCTCGCGGCGTGCCCGTTCCAGCACCGCCCTGCGAACATCCTTGCAATGGAAATGCGCGATACGGTCGAGATGCCGTTGCAGCAGCGATTGCGGGTCGCCGCCCGAAAACAGGCAGTGGCCGGTATCGAACAACAGGCCAACGCATCGGCCCGTCGCCGCCATCAGCCTGTCGACTTCATCGTCCGTCTCGACAATGGTGCCCATGTGGTGGTGGAAGGCCATGCCGACCCCGAATGCGGCCATGCGGTCGGCGAGGGCGGTAAGTTTCTCGCCATAGGACGGCCAGTCGCTGTCGGCGAGGCGCGGACGCTCGGAGATCGGTGCGAAAATACCGTCATGGCGACCACGCGAGGTGTCGGCATAGACGACGATCCTGGCGCCGAGATCGCGCAGCAGCTTCAGATGCGGAGTGATCGCCGCGAATTCCTCGTCGACCGTGCGGTCGAGAATGCGGCCATCATACCAGCCGGAGACGAGTTCCAGGCCATAGGAACACAGGAGCGGCCCAAGCACTTCGGCCTGGCGCGGAAATTTGCCGCCGAGCTCGGTGCCGCGGTAGCCGGCCTGCGCCGTTTCCGACAGGCAGGTCTCCAGGGGCGTATTCCCGCCAAGCGCCGGAACGTCGTCATTGCTCCAGGTGATGGGATTGATGCCGATCTTGACCGTCATGGCGCCAGACCTTTGCGGGCTTGGGAATACAAGCCGAGCCTGCAGACTGGCGGCAAAGAGGACCCGTCACTAGGTCCAGTTCAGCGGAATTTGGCAGAACCAATCGATGTGAGCGATTCTAGTCTTCCTTTGGGCGGCCAAAAAGGACGCGCAGTTCATCTTTAGCGTCCTCCAGCACCTTCTTCTGCGCCGCCGGCAGGTTCTTGCCGGCGCGGTTGATGTAAAAATTCAGCATCGACATGGCCGATTGAAACGGCCCTGCCTTGCGTCGGTCGCTGCGCTCGGCCGACCGCTTCAGCGAGGCGGCGATCTTCCTTGGATCGTGCGATTCGAAGATGTGTTCCTCGAGGTCCAGCGCGTCGCTATGCTCGGTGACGTCGGCGGACCATTTCCGTTGCGCGGTCATGGCAAACTCCTTCAACTAGGTCGTTGCCGGGAAAACGCCCCATGGTGGGCCGCTGTTCCACTTCGGCCCGAAATCCCTGGAGCCACGGATTTGCCCATCGTGGCGCTGCTCGGCGACGCGAATGCGCCGATAGTGGTCTGAACCGCCGATTCAAGAACTGCGGACAGGAAACGCTCTTGCCCCCAATCGTCTCAAGCCAGGCAGGAAGTTCCGGCATCGACAGTGCCTATGCCTGGATACGTCTCGGCATCTCGATGCTGCTGGCAACGATCGGCGGGGTCGGCATGTGGGCGGTGGTCGTGGTGCTGCCCGCCGTGCAGGCAGAATTCGGTGTCGATCGCGCCGCTGCCTCGATGCCCTATACGGCGACGATGGTAGGCTTTGCCGCCGGCAATGTGCTGGTCGGCCGCGCCATCGACCGCATGGGGTATTGGGTGCCGGCGCTGATTGCCGCGATTACACTTGGCGCCGGTTTCCTGCTGGCGTCGCTGACCAGTTCGATCCTGCAGTTCACCCTCGTCCAGGGCCTGTTGATCGGCGTCGGCTCGTCGGCAATCTTCGGGCCGCTGATTGCCGACATCTCGCACTGGTTCAACCGGCGCCGCGGCGTTGCGGTGACGGCTGCCGCGTCCGGCAACTATCTCGCCGGAGCGATCTGGCCGACAGCGATGCCCTATGTCATGCAGGCGCAAGGCTGGCGCTTCACCTATGCCGCGATCGGTGTCGTCTGCCTGGTCACCATGGTGCCGCTGATCCTACTGCTCCGGCGCGGCGCCCCGCCCCAGGCGGCTCCGGGATCGCCGGGCAGCCGCGTGGTGCAGCCGATCTCCCTGTCGCCGGCGGCCTTGCAGGCGCTGCTCATCGTCGCCGGGCTCGGCTGCTGCGTGGCGATGTCGATGCCGCAAGTCCATATCGTCGCCTATTGCATGGATCTCGGCTACGGGGTGGCACATGGCGCCGATATGCTGTCGATCATGCTGGCGGCGGGCGTCGTCAGCCGGCTAGGCTCGGGCTTCCTTGCCGATCGCATCGGTGGCGTGAAAACCCTGCTGATCGGCTCGGTCCTGCAATGCCTTTCGCTGTTGTTCTATATCCCGTTCGACGGGCTTGCCTCGCTCTATGTCGTCTCGCTGGTCTTCGGCCTGTCGCAGGGCGGCATCGTGCCCTGTTATGCGATCATTGTGCGCGAATATATGCCAGCCAAAGAGGCTGGCCAGCGCGTCGGCATCGTCATGATGGCGACCATTTTCGGCATGGCGATCGGCGGCTGGATGTCGGGCTGGATCTATGATTTGACCGGTTCCTATGCCGCCGCGTTCCTCAACGGCATCGCCTGGAACCTGCTGAACATTTTGGCGATGGTGCTGCTGCTGTGGAAGGCCCGGCGCAGCGCTGCTGTGATGGCCTGAAGCACGGCGGTACGGGTACAGCCTCTCCGTCCGTCGCTTGACAATAGCCGAAGGCTGCGCGACGCCAGACAGGTGTGGCAACGGCCAGGTTGGCAGGCAGCAGTGGCGAAGACGCTGAACATCGTCTCACGGTCGCATCCGGGCGGTTGCCCGGCCTCGGGACCAATGCGGTGATCAAGCCGCGCTCGCGCCGTGGCGGCGGCCGCCCGACCATCGCCGACGTCGCGCGCAAGGCCGGGGTCGGCGCCATTACCGTATCGCGCGCCTTGCGTGAGCCGGGGCGTGTCTCGGAAGATCTGCGCCGCCAGATCGAGGCCGCCGTGAATGAGCTCGGCTATGTACCCGACCCGAATGCGCGGGCGCTGGCTTCGGCGCGCGCCGAGGTCTTTGGCGTTCTGGTGCCGTCGCTTACCAACAACGTCTTTGCCGAAGTGGTGCGCGGCATCTACGACAGCCTGTCGGACGGCCCTTTCCGGATCCAGCTTGGCAACACTCACTATTCCGGCCTCGAGGAAGAGCGGCTGCTGCAGGTGTTTGGCCCGCAACGCCCGGCGGCGCTGATCGTGGCCGGCATCGACCAGACGCCGGCGTCGCGAAAACTGCTGGAAACGGCAGGCTGTCCGGTGGTGCAGGTGATGGAGACCGGGCCCGATCCGGTAGACATGATGGTCGGTTTCTCACATTTCGAGGGCGGCAAGGCGGCAGCCGAACATCTGATCGAGGCAGGCTATCGGCGGATTGGCTTCATCGGGGCGCGCATGGATCCGCGTTCGCAGCGGCGCTTGGCCGGCTATCGCGCGGCGATGGAGGCGGCCGGCCTGTTCGATGCGCGGCTTACCACCACCACGCCGGTGCCCTCCAGCGTCACCCTCGGCCGAGAATTGTTCCGCGACGCGCTGGCCAAGGTGCCGAGCCTGGACGGCGTGTTCTGCAACAATGACGACATAGCCCTCGGGGTGCTGTTCGAATGCCATCGCGCTTCGATCGCCGTGCCGAAGACGATCGGCATCGTCGGCTTCAACGATCTCGACATGATGGAAGTGGCGTTTCCGTCGGTCACCAGCGTTCGGACATATCGTTACGAGATCGGCCGGCGGGCTGTCGCCATGGCGCTTGCGGCGATCGAGGGCAACAGGCCGGAGTCGCGCGTTGTCGATCTCGGCTTCGAACTCAAGCGACGTGAAAGCACGGCGCGCTGAAGCGAGCTTCAACGCAATGGCGCTTTACACTACGTCATGGTAGCGCTACCAATTGTCCCCGGGTAGTACATCGCTCAGAAGAGCGGAAGCTGTTTATTATACATAAGCGACAGCTCATGCTTGTTTATTATGTATAATATGATAGTTTTTGCGGGACTAGCCGGGCAACAAAGGAGGGGATCGGGTCGGCATTCGGCCACCTGAACGCACAGCGGATACGGCGGGAGGTGCCGGACCGGAAAAGCGCAATTTCATCGACGTAAGAACAAACAAAACTGCAAATGGGAGGAATATCGATGATCAAGTCACTCGTTGGCGGTATCGTTGCCGCCACTGCTTTTGTCATGCTGAGCTCGTCGGCGATCGCCGAGCCTGAAATCGTCAAGGGGCCATCGGCCGAGCCTGACTGCTTCGCGCCCTGGTCGGCCGATACGCAGTTCTTCAAGTTCCCCAAGAAAGACGGCCCGTACCGCATCGCTCTGGCCAACGGCTATATCGCCAACACGTGGCGCATCCAGATGGTGCAGACGGCAAAAGCCTATGCAGCGCAGCCGGAGGTCGCGGCCAAGCTCAAGGAATTCAAGGTAGTCTCGACCGGCGAAGACGTGCCGGCCCAGATTTCGGCAATCAATAATTTCATCGATTCCGGCTATGATGCGATCGTCGTCAACGCCCAGAACCCGACCGCATTCGGCCCTGTCATCAAGCGGGCCAAGGAAGCCGGCGTGGTGCTGGTTGCTTTCGACAACATCCTCGACACCAAGGATGCCATCAACGTCAATGTGGACCAGAAGGGCCTTGGCGAATTGTGGGGCAACTGGCTGGTCAAGCACGTGCCGAACGGCGGCAAGGTGCTGGAAGTGCGTGGCGTAGCCGGCACATCCGTCGATACCGACCGCCATAACGGCATCCACGAGGTTCTCGACGCCTCCGGCAAGAAATGGGATGTCACCGAGGTCGTCGGCAAGTGGGATGACGGCGTTGCGCAAAAGGCTACGGCCGATGCCATTGCCACCAACGGCCCCTTCGACGGCATTACCGGACAGGGCGGCGATACCGGCATCGTGCAGGCGATGATCGATGCCAAGCATCCGTTCGTGCCGTTCGGCGGCGAGACGGAGAATGGCTTCCGCAAATTCTGCGCCAAGTTCGCCGCTGATGGCCTGAAATGCTCGTCGGCCGGCACTGGCCCGGCTCAGGTGGCGGTTGCCATCAAGACGGCGATTGCAGCACTTGAAGGGCAGGTCGTGCCGCAAGCGATCAAGCTGCCGCTGGCGATCGTCGAGGATCCGAACTTCAAGGAAGGCCAGGACTACTTCCCCGACCAGTCCGACAATTTCTTCGTCGGCAATTCCTTCCCGACCTGCGGCATCAATTTCACGGCGCAGGAAATCATGGGCCAGAGCAAGGAAAACCAGTAAGCTCCAATAGCCCGACGCCGCGGGAGATCCCGCGGCGTCGGCGCTCGACATCCTGATTGCCAAGCGCCTGGGGAGGGCCGATGGACGGTGCGGTTCCGCTCTTCCGCATGGAAGGCATATCCAAGCGCTATGGCGGCGTGCGCGCGCTGGAGAAGGCCGAACTGTCGGTCACTCCAGGCAGCATCCACGCCATCCTCGGCGAGAACGGCGCCGGCAAATCGACGCTGATCAAGGTCATGGCGGGTGTCGTCGCGCCCGACGAGGGCCGCATGATGCTGGACGGGAACGAAGTGAGCTTCGCTTCGCCGGCCGCTGCCAACCAGGCCGGCATCGTCTGCATCTTCCAGGAACTGTCGCTCGTCCCCGAACTCAGCGTTGCCGACAACGTCGTCATTTCCGATCCGCCGAAGCGTTTCGGCATGATCGACCGCAAGGCGCAGCGCCGCATCGCCGAAGAAGCGCTCGCTCGCGCCGGCGCTTCCGATATCCATCCGCTGGCGCTGGTCAAGGATCTTCCTCTTTCAAGAAGGCAGATGGTCGAGATCGCCAAGGCACTGGCGCGCAAGCCGCGTATCCTGATCCTTGACGAGGCGACCTCGGCGCTGACCGCGGCCGACGTCGCCAGGGTTTTCGCCGTGTTGAAGCGGCTGCGTTCGGAAGGGCTGGCGCTGCTCTACATCTCGCACCGCATGAACGAGATCGCCGAGCTGGCCGACCAGTGCACGGTGTTCCGCAATGGCCGCAATGTCGCCAGCTACGCGGCCGGCACCAAGAGCGACAACGAGGTCGTCGAACTGATGATCGGGCGCGAATACAGCCACATCTTTCCGCCCAAACCCGCGCGGGCGGCTGCCGCAGCCACGCCGGTTCTAGAGGCGCGCAGCCTGTCCTGGACGGATCGGCTGCACGATGTCTCGCTATCGGTCGGGGCGGGCGAGGTGGTCGGGCTCGGCGGCCTCGACGGCCAGGGCCAGCGCGAATTGCTGCTCGCCTTCTTCGGTGTGCTGCGTGGCCTGTCGGGCCAGATCCTGATCGACGGCACGCCGGTGGCGATCGCCAGTCCGGCCGCGGCGCGTGACGACCGGATCGGCATGGCGCTGATCCCGGAGGATCGCAAGACGGAAGGGTTGATGCTGCCGATGACGGTGCGCGAAAATCTCTCCTTCGCCGCCCTCGACCGGCTGTCCAGGGCCGGCATCATCGACCGCGCCGCCGAGCAGCGGCTGATCGACGACATGGTCGGTCTCCTGGCGATCAAGACGGCCGGCCTCGATATTCCGGTCGGCGCGCTATCCGGCGGCAACCAGCAGAAGGTCGTCATCGCCAAATGGCTGATGCGGCAGCCGCGCATCATCCTGCTCAACGACCCGACGCGCGGCATCGATGTCGGCACCAAGCAGGAGCTGTACCAGTTGATGCGCAAGCTTGCCGACCAGGGTGCGGCGATCCTGTTCTATTCGACCGACTATGACGAGCTGATCGGCTGCTGCGACCGAGTGCTGGTGCTCTATGACGGCGCGGTCAAGCGCGAACTGGTCGGCGCCGAAATCACCGAGAGGGCGCTGATTGCCAGCGCGCTCAACATTCACGAAGAGATGCCAAGGCAAGGAGCGGACGCGTGAAGGATTGGCGCTATTGGCTCGCCGAACAGCGCGGAACGCTGCTGGCGTTCGGCATCTTCGTTGTCATGTTCATCATTTACACCTCGAACCATCCGGCGGGCTTCACCGCCAATGTCGTGCAGACGGCGTCGAACAAGGGTGTGCTGCTCGCCTTCGTTGCGATGGCGCAGACGCTGGTGGTGATCACCGCCGGCATCGACCTCTCCGTCGGCATGATCTTCACCCTGACCAATTGCCTGGCCTCGTGGCTGGTCGTCGGCACCGGCCTCGAGACCGCCTTCGGCGTCATCGCCGTGCTCGGCACCGGGCTGCTGTGCGGGGCAATCAACGGCGCCATCGTCATCTATGGACGCCTGCAGCCGATCGTCGCCACCATTGCCACCGGTGCGGTCTATTTCGGCATCGCCCTGCTGCTTCGGCCGTTTCCGGGCGGCTCGGTCAATGAAGGGCTCGCCGATGCGCTGACCGGGCGCCTATTTGGTATTGTGCCGGCGAGCCTGGTGACGCTGCTGGCGGTCGTGCTCGTTGTCTGGGTGCCGTTCAGCCGGTCGGTGCTCGGCCGCGCCGCTTATGCGGCCGGCTCCTCGGAGATGGCGGCCTACATGTCCGGCGTGCCGATCCGGCGTGGAAAGTTCGCCGCCTATACGCTTGCCGGGCTGCTGGCCGCGATCGGCGGGCTGTTCCTGACGTTCTTCACCTATACCGGCGATGCGGCCTATGCCAGCGGCAATGCCTATACGCTGTTTTCGATTGCCGCGGTCGTGCTTGGCGGCGTGTCGCTGTTCGGCGGCAAGGGCAGCGCCATCGGCGCGATCTTCGGCGCTCTTGCCTTCCGCACCATCGGCGACCTGCTGTTCGTCTTCGATTTCGATCCGCTCTGGCAGCCTCTATTCCAGGGCGTCATCCTGCTGATCGCGGTCAGCCTCGGCGCCTTCGCCCTGTTTCGCGTCCGCAACCGGCTGGAGTGGTTCCTGTGAGCGAAACGACTGTGAGTGGTCTCGCCGGCCGCATGCCGAAAATCCTCCGCCGCGCCGACCCTGCGGTGCTGACGGCGTTCGCCTGTATCGTGCTGCTGCTGTTCCTCGGCAGCCTCTATTCGCGCAGCTTCCTGTCGCCTGAATACCTTTTGCAGCAGCTCAAGGTGGCGTCGTTTCTCGGCGTCATCGCCACCGGCATGATGCTGGTCATCCTGCTCGGCCAGATCGACCTGTCGGTACCCTGGTCGGTGGCGGCCGGCGCGATGATGGCCTGCGCCGCGGCCGCTTATGGGCCGGTCGGTGTGGCGCTTGCCATTCCGTTCGGCATCTTCTGCGGTGTGCTGATCGGCATCGTCAACGGCATCGGCGTCGCCTATCTGCGCATTCCCTCGATGATCATCACGCTTGCCACCAACGCCGTCGCGCAGGGGCTGATGGTGGTCTACACGGGCGGTTTCTCGCCGCAGGATTCGGCGACCGGTGCGATGCGCTATCTGGCGACCGGCTTTGCCGTTCCTGGCGTGCCCAACGCCGTGCTCATCTGGGCACTGATCGGCGCCGCAATGGTGTTCGTGCTGACCCGCACCGGCTTCGGCCGCACCGTCTACGGCATCGGCAACCGCGAGCGTGCCGCCTATCTTTCCGGCATCGACACAAGGCGCGTGGTGATGATCGCCTTTGCGATTTCGGGCGGGCTCTCCGCCTTCGGCGGCGTGCTTTTGGCCGGCTATGCCTCCAAGGCGGCACAGTCGATGGGCGACGCCTATCTTCTGCCGTCGATAGCAGCGGTGGTGCTCGGCGGCACCTCGATCCTCGGTGGGCGCGGTTCCTATCTCGGCACCGTCGCCGGCGTGATCCTGATCACGCTTTTGCAATCCATTCTTTCCGTCATGCAGATGCCCGAGGCGGGACGGCAGATCATCTATGGCGTAGTCATCGTCGCCATGCTGCTGCTCTATGGCCGCGCGCCGGCAAGCCGCTGACCTGCATGACCGGGAAAGACGTGGCATATAGACCGGCGAGCACTGTTCGAACGTTGCCTGCCGTCGTGGTGATGGGCGTTGCCGGCTGCGGCAAGTCGGTCATCGGCGAAGCGCTTGCAGCGGCATTGGGCGCGCTCTTTATCGAAGGCGACAGGCTGCATCCGCCCGAAAACGTCGCGCGCATGGCGAGCGGGCAGCCGCTTACCGACGCGCTGCGCGAGGGCTGGCTCGACGCGATCGGCCAGCGTATGGCAGCGTCGGTCGCAAGCGGGCGAGGTGTGGTCGCCGCCTGCTCGGCGCTGAAGCGCAGTTATCGTGATCGCCTGCGCGGCTTTTGCGCGGATATCGTTTTCGTTTACCTGGAGATCGACCCGGCAACGGCGAAACAGCGCGTAGGCAGTCGCAAGGGTCATTTCATGCCGGCAAGCCTGGTCGACAGCCAGTTCGCCACGCTTGAGGCGCCAGCGGCGGACGAAGCGGCAATGACCTTAGATGGCACGCGTCCGGTTGCCGACACCGTCGCGACCGCCTTGAGCCTGCTCGCGCGCTAGATCTGCGACGTCAGTTCGACCGGGAAATCGTCATTGTCGGCGTCGCGCATGGCGGCAAGGCTGCGGTTGTCGAGCACCTCGGCGATCGCCTGACGCACCTCCAGCATCATGTGCCGGACCTGGCAGGTCGCCTCGTCGCAATCCTCGCAACGCTGGTATTGCGTGCGGCTGGCGCAGGGGATCGGCGCCAGCGGCCCGTCGAGGACGCGCACGACATGGCCGATCTTGATCTCGGAAGCCGGCCGGGCGAGGCGGTAACCGCCTTCCTTGCCCTTGCGGCTCTGGACGAAGCCGGCGTTGCGCAACTCGCCCAGGATGGCATCGAGGAATTTCTTCGGGATGTTGTTGGCGACCGCGATGTCATTGACGAATGCGAGCTGGCCGACCGGGAGGCCCGACAGATGCACGAGGGCCTTGAGGCCATATTTGCCTTTTTTGGTAAGCATGCCCGAACCAACCCACAAAGCCCCAACCACCCGCATCTGGCGGCTGTTTGTGTGCAAATAATGACGGTTTGGCCGTGCGATGCCGTTCGCGCAGACAGGCCGCCCGACGACATATTGCGCGCAAACGCGTTGATTCTTCGTAACGTTTTGGCGGGCGGGCGGTGCGGAAGCTGCAATTTCGGCGGGCAAAATGAAGGAAAAGCCGGCAAGCGCCAGCTTTCAACGACTTGGCGACCTCAGCGGCTGCCGTAGGTCTGGTCGAGCAGGCCGCCCGCTGCAAAATGCTCGGCCTGGACCTTGGCCCAGCCGCCGAAGACCTCCTCCACCGTCAGCAGCCGGACGTCGGGAAACTCAGCCTTGTATTTGGCGGCGACCGCCGGGTCGCGGGCCCGCAGGCCGTTGCGGGCGGCGATGTCCTGGCCCTCCGGCGTATAGAGGAAGTCGAGATAAGTCTTGGCAAGATCGCGCGTGCCATGCGCGTCTGCGACCGTGTCGACGATCGCCACCGGAAATTCCGCCAACAGGCTGACCGAAGGCGTCACCTGCTCGAACTTGTCCTCGCCATACTCCCTGCGGACGCCGCGCGTTTCCGACTCGAAGGTGATCAGCACGTCGCCGATCTCACGCTGCACGAAGGTGGTGGTCGCGGCGCGTCCGCCGCTGTCGAAGACCGGCACATTGTTGAACAGCTTGGTGATGAACTCCTTCACCTTGGCGTCGTCGCCCTTGAAGGCTTCCTTGGCGTAGGCGGTGGCCGCGAGATAGGTGTAGCGCGCATTGCCGGAGGTTTTCGGATTGGGAAAGATCACCTGGACGTCGTCGCGCACGAGATCGTTCCAATCCTTGATGTGCTTCGGATTGCCGGCGCGCACCAGGAAGGAGGGCAGCGAATAGAAAGGCGAGGCGTTGTCCGGAAAGTCCTTCTGCCAGTCGGCGGAGATGAGGCCCTTCTTGACCAGGAAGTCGATGTCGATGACCTGGTTGAACGTGACCACGTCGGCGCCGAGGCCTTCGGCGATGGCGCGTGCTTGTGCCGATGTTCCAGCATGCGACTGATCGACGGTCACACCGGGGTGGCCGGCGACGAACGCTTTGTTGACCTGCGCAAACAGTTCGCGACCGACATCGTAAGAGGCGTTCAGCAATCTGTCGGCCGACCAGGCTTGGGAGGATGCGAGGACCAGGCCGGCCAATGTGGCGACGCCAAGCAAAAATCGCTTCATGAAAACAGGGCTCCAATGCGGTACGCTTATTGCCGGACCATAGCGGCAAGGCCTCGTGCGCGACGAGGCACGCAGAGCGGCTCCTCGACGTTATCGCGAGAAAAAGTAGTCCCGCTGTGGGCGATTTCTAGTTTTTTCTTTCAAGCAGAGTCTCAGGACAGCTTGGCAGGGTGCCGATGCCGTCGGCGTGTACGATGGTTCCCGGCCGGCCAACGCTGTGCAATGCGATTGCATCGCCCCGCTGTCTGGCATATACAAATAGTATATACAAGGAGCTGTTGTCATGCCTCAACACCGCCATTCAACAACCCCGCCGAAAGAGGCAAAGCTGTTTCGTAACAATCGCAGTCAGGCGGTGCGCATTCCTGTCGAGTTCGAACTTCCCGGCGAAAAGGTCTTGATCAGCCGTGAAGGCGACCGCCTGATCATCGAGCCGGTCCGCAAGCCTGGCCTCACCGCACTGCTCGCGCAATGGGCGAAAGAGCCGCCGCTCGGTGCCGAGGAAGACTTTCCCGATGTCGAGGATATGCCTGTCAAATCCGAGGAATTTTTTTGATGCGGTTCATGCTGGACACGAACATTGTCAGCGACATGATCCGAAATCCGGCCGGGAAAGCCGCAAGCGCTGTCCTGCGCGTGGGAGACGCCGCCGTGTGTACCAGCGTCGTGGTCGCGTCGGAACTGCGATATGGCTGCGTCAAGAAAAGATCGGCCAAACTGCACAAGAAGGTCGAGGAATTGCTGGCTGAGATTCCCGTCTTGCCGCTCGATGTGCCGGTGGATGCCGAGTACGGCGCGATTCGCGCAGAACTGGAAGGCAGGGGCCAGACCATCGGCCAAAACGACCTTTTTATTGCTGCTCACGCCCGTGCGCTGGGAACTACCCTGGTGACGGCCAACACCGGGGAGTTCAACCGGATCAAAGGCCTGAAGGTCGAGAACTGGCTGGTGTAGCGCCTGATAGAAGATCAAGCAGCCGGAAAAAGCTTCCAGCGCCGCGGCCTGAAAGCTACCCGGCTTTTCTGCGCCGCCGGATGGTCGACGGGCAATTCGATCTCGACCCGCTGGCGCTCGCCGCCGATTTCGAGTTCTACCCTTCGGGTGCCGGCGACGCGGCGGCTGGCGGCGACCGTGCCGGCGATGCATCCGTTGCATTCTTCCACCAGATCGACGTCGTGCGGGCGGAAGAACAGCGTCGCTTCGCCTTGCGGTGCGTGCGGCGCGGAAAGCCCGATCGGCCGGTCGGCGATCCAGACCTGGCCGTCCTCGACCTTGACCGGAATCGAGCTCGATTCGCCGATGAAGCCGTAGACGAAGGGCGAGTTCGGCGTGTCGTAGATCTCGTCGGCGGTGCCGACCTGCTCGATGCGGCCCTGGCTCATCACCACGACGCGGTCGGCAAGCTCCAGCGCCTCTTCCTGGTCATGGGTGACGAAGACGGTCGTGTGGCCGGTGGCGTCGTGGATGTCGCGCAGCCAGCGGCGCAGTTCGCGGCGCACCTGGGCATCGAGCGCGCCGAACGGCTCGTCGAGCAAAAGCACGGCCGGTTCGATCGCCATGGCGCGGGCCAGCGCCACGCGCTGGCGCTGGCCGCCCGAAAGCTGTGCCGGATAGCGTTTTTCCAGACCGGAGAGCTGAACGAGGTTGAGGAGTTCCGAGGCGCGGCGGCGGATTTCCTTCGCCGACGGGCGCGACGGCCCGTGCCGGACCTTGAGTCCGAAGCCGATATTGTCGGCGACCGTCATATGGCGAAACAGCGCGTAGTGCTGGAAGACGAAGCCGACATTGCGCTCCTGGATCGACTTTTGCGAGGCATCCTCTTCGCCGAAGAAGATCTTTCCGCGGGTCGGCCGCTCCAATCCGGCAATCAGCCTGAGCAGCGTCGTCTTGCCGGAACCGGACGGTCCCAGCAGAGCGATCAGTTCTCCCGACTTGATGTCGAGCGAAACGTCGCGGAGGGCCGGAAACCGCTCAAACTCCTTGCGCACGTTGGCAACGCGAACTTCCATGCAAATCCCTTTTGTAGTTGATGCATGTCGTTATCCCAAAACCGGTTCCCACTTTTGGGCGACATGCATTTTGTCAGTGTCCGCGCGTCGCGGCGATCTCGGCGCCGTAGCGCATCTCGAGAAGTGTTTTCAAGACCAGCGTGACGAGCGCCAGGCCGGCAAGCAGCGAAGCGACGGCAAAGGCGGCGGCGGCATTGTACTCGTTATAAAGGATTTCGACATGCAGCGGCATGGTGTTGGTCAATCCGCGTATGTGGCCCGAAACGACCGAGACCGCGCCGAACTCACCCATGGCGCGGGCATTGCACAGCAACACGCCGTAGAGCAATCCCCATTTGACGTTGGGCAACGTCACGTACCAGAACGCCTGCCAGCCATTGGCCCCGAGCGACAGGGCCGCCTCCTCGTCGCCATTGCCCTGCTCCTGCATCAGCGGGATCAACTCGCGGGCGACGAAGGGGAAGGTGACGAAGATCGTGGCCAGCACGATGCCCGGCACCGCAAACAGGATGACGATGCCATGCGCCTTGAGCCAGGCGCCGAGCAGGCCTTGCGCGCCGAACAAGAGCACGTAGACAAGCCCCGAAATGACCGGCGAGACGGAAAAGGGCAGGTCGATCAGCGTGGTCAGGAACGCCTTGCCCTTGAATTCGAACTTGGCGATGGCCCAGGCGGCGGAAATGCCGAAGACGATGTTGAGCGGCACCGAGATCGCCGCGACCAGAAGCGTCAGGCGGATCGCCGAGCGCGTATCCGGTTCGCCTAGCGCCTGTGTGTAGGCCTCGATGCCCTTGGCGAAAGCTTCCTTGAAGACGATGATCAGCGGCAAGAGCAGGAAGATGGCAAGGAACGCAAACGTTACGGCCATCAGCACGGTTCTCGCCGTGCGGCTTTCGGTCACCGCCGGCGACTGGCTTTCATGGTGCGGCGCGTAGGATTTGATCTCCGGGTCAGCCATAGCGCTTGCGGCTCCAGGTCTGCACCAGGTTGATGACCAGCAGCATGACGAAGGACAGTGCCAGCATGATCGCCGCGATCGCGGTCGCCGCCGCGTAATTATATTCCTCCAGCCGGATGACGATCAGAAGCGGTGCGATTTCGGATTTATAGGGCAGATTGCCGGCGATGAAGATGACGGAACCGTACTCGCCGACGCCGCGCGCGAAGGCCAGCGCGAAACCGGTGACGATGGCCGGCGCCAGTCCGGGAAGCAGAACGCGGCTGATGATCTGGAAGCGATTGGCGCCGAGCGTGGCGGCCACTTCCTCTACCTCCTTGTCGATCTCCTCCATGATCGGCTGCACGGTGCGGACGACGAAGGGCAGGCCGATGAAGATCAGCGCAATTACGATGCCAAGCGGCGTGTAGGCGACCTTGATGCCGAGCGGCGTCAGAAGGCTTCCGATCCAGCCGTTCGGTGCGTAGAGCGTGGTCAGCGCAATGCCGGCGACCGCTGTCGGCAGCGCGAAGGGCAGGTCGACCATGGCATCGACGATGCGGCGGCCGGGAAAGCTGTAGCGCACCAGTACCCACGCGACGATCGTGCCGAAGACGACGTTGACAGCGGCGGCAATGAAGGCGGTGCCGAAGCTGATCTCAAGCGCGTTAATGGTGCGGCGGTCGGTGACGATCGCCCAGAAGTCGGTCCAGCCGAGCGCCGCCGAGCGCCAGATCAGCCCGGACAGGGGAATGAGGATGATGAGGGTGAGGTAGGCAAGCGAGAAGCCGAGCGTCAACCCGAAACCCGGAATGACGCTCGGCTGCCTGAATCGCCACCCCGCCTTGGCGGGTGCTGTGGTCATGTCGTCCTGATCTAAATGCTACTGGGCCGGCTTGTAGATCTGGTCGAATATACCACCATCGCCGAAATGATAAGGCTGTGCCTTCTTCCAGCCGCCAAAAAGCGGGTCGTCGATGGTGATCAGCTTGATCTCAGGCAGCTTGGCCAAGTCCTCCGCCGGCACCAGGTCGGGCTTCGAAGGGCGATAATGGTTCTTGGCGATGAGCGTCTGGCCTTCCTTGGAATAGAGATAGCTCAGATAGGCTTCGGCAACTTTGCGTGTGCCTTTGGCGTCGACATTGGCGTCGACCACGGCGACCGGCGGCTCGGCCAGGATCGAGGTCGGCGGGTAGACGATATCGAAATTGTCGGCGCCGAACTCATCGAGCGCCAGATAGGCCTCGTTTTCCCAGGCGAGCAGCACGTCGCCCAGCCCTTTTTGCGCGAAGGTCACGGTGGCGCCGCGCGCACCGGTGTCGAGAACCGGGACATGCGCATAGAGATTGCCGACGAATTCCTTGGTCTTGGCCTCGTCGCCGCCATCCTTGGCGCTGGCATAGGCCCAGGCGGCGAGGTAGTTCCAGCGCGCGCCACCGGAGGTCTTCGGATTCGGCGTGATCACTTGGACGTCGTCCTTGACCAGATCGCCCCAGTCATGGATGCCCTTGGGGTTTCCCTTGCGGACCAGAAAGATGATGGTCGAGGTGTAGGGCGCCGAATTGTTTTCGAATTTCGTCCGCCAGTCTGGATTGATCTTCTTCGCTTTCGAAACGATGGCGTTGATATCGCCTTCGAGCGCCAGCGTCACCACGTCGGCGTCGAGGCCGTCGATCACGGCGCGAGCCTGCGCGCCGGATCCGCCATGTGACTGCTGGACGGTGACCGTCTCGCCTGTCTCTGCCTTCCAGTGGGCAATGAAGGCCTCATCGAATTGCTTATAGAGCTCACGCGTCGGATCATAGGACACGTTGAGAATGGTGGTGTCGGCAAACGCGAAACCGAGCGTGCCGAACTGGACGGATGTGGCGACCAGTGCGCCGAGCAGTTTCCTGAAATGAGGTTTGGTCATTTCCGCCTCCGTTGAACTCGCGCCAAATCTACCGAATTGATAGAATTTAGATGCAATCAATGTTGCCTTTTTTGGCTCATTGAAGCAATTTTTCGCCTGGTTTCGGCGATGCGAGGAACTATTTTCCCGCATGGACCATGATCGCGCTCCCGACGCGGTTAACTAGAGACGGCCAGCTCTTCGGCAATGGCTGCGTCTCGTCCGAACGAGGTTTCGGCAGCTTATTCGCCGGTAACGGGAAAGTTGAAGCGCTCTCTTGGAAACGGCTCGTTTTCCAGCGTGAAGTGCCACCATTCGCGTGGGTAATTCTTGAAGCCGCCGGCGCGCATCGCCTCGACAAGTCTTTTGCGGTTAGCCGCGGCTTCATCGTCTATCGCTCGGTGAGCCGTTTCGCTCGCCGGATCGAAACAGTCGAAACCGGTGCCGAAATCGAGCGTGTCGGCATCGGTCGCGCCGCAGGCCGGTTTCGGAGCGCTCGTGCGGCCGGCCTGTTTTTTATGGTTGACCCGGGCGATCGCGACATCGACCGTCGATCCGCGCGAATGGGTGGACAGTTCGCCGATATAACCCTTGGCGATGAGATCCTTGCGCTTGACCTTTGGATACCATTGCGGGTCCGGTGGCCCGCCCGTTCTTGTCCATTCACTCATGTCGGAGACAGCCCGCGCAGGGCGGTAGCAGTCGAACACGACCAGCGTCAGCCCTTCGGCAGCAATCGCTTTCTGCACTGCCGAAAGCGCTTGCGCCGCTTGCCTGGTGAGGACGCATACCGGCGCATCGTAGCCGCTTACCTTGCGATGCAGGAAATTTTCGAGGCCGGCATAGCGGATATCCTGCCGGATACTGGGATCGATGTCGGCCAGCCGAACAAAGCCGGCGGGGAGGGTGTCAGCAAAGGCCGAGGAAATACCGGCGGCCGAAAGCAAGGCGTAAACCCCACTCCCTTGAATCACCTGCCGGAATCTATTCAAGGGAAATTTCACTCGACAAAAACCTTCACGCTGGCCGCGCGTCCCGCCGCGTCGATCACGGTCAGGGTCGAATAGCCGGCGCCGTCCGGCTGCCAGGTCGCGGTGCGCCGCCGGTCGATGCCGACCAGCGGCTTGCCGTTGGCCAGCCAGCGGAATGGTGCGCGGCCGCCCTGCAGCTTGAGAACCAGCGGCGAGGCATCGGCCGAGGAAGTGCCGAGATCGACGCGGGCGCCGTCTGGCGGAAAGATGATGGTTGGCGCAGGCTCGGTCGGCGTCGCCTGCACCAGCCCATCGGTGCCGGCGCCGAAGCGCGTCAGCGTCACCGGCAGCTCCTCGCGTTTGGGACGCCGGACGCCGGACGGCTGGCTTGGCAGTGGTACGGCGGCCAGGCCGGAACGGACAAAGCCTTCGAACAGGATGGGCGCCGCCGAGATGTAGCCGGACAGGCCGGGCACCGCGCCGGCGTCGGGGCGGCCGACCCATACGCCGAGCACATAGCGGCCGTCAAAGCCGACCGACCAGGCGTCGCGATAGCCGTAGGAGGTGCCGGTCTTGTAAGCGATGCCGCGTTGGGCGGCACCCTGAGGCGGCTTGACGCCTGACAGGATGTCGGTGATCTGCCAGGTCGCCTGTCCGTCGAGGATGGTGGTGGTCGAGCGTCCGGCATTCTCCGGCTCGGTGCCGTCACGCAGCGTGTGTGCCTTGCCGCCATTGGCAAGGCCGGCATAGAGCTGAACCACGTCGCGCAGTGTCATCCCGACGCCACCGAGGCCGATTGCCAGGCCAGGCACCTCGTTGACGGGCAGTACAGGGGTCACATCGGCCTGGCGAAAGCGCGCCATCAGCCGGGCCGGGCCGACCGCGTCGAGCACGCGGATCGCCGGAACGTTGAGCGACAATTGCAGCGCCTGCCTGATGCTGACATCGCCCTGATAGCCCATGTCGAAGTTCTTCGGCCGGTAGCCGGAGAAATCGGCTGGGCTGTCCTCGATCAGCATCTCCTGCGCCACCAGGCCTTGTTCGAAGGCGAGGCCGTAGATGAACGGCTTCAGCGTCGAGCCAGGCGAGCGGACGACTTTGGTCATGTCGATCCAGCCCGAACGGGTGGCATCGAAGAAATCGGCAGAGCCGACCTCGCCAAGGATATCGCCGGTGCGGGCATCGGCCAGCACCATGGCCACCGAGAGGTGAGGGCCGAGCCTGGCGGCTGCATCTTTCGCCACCTGCTCCAGCCCTTCCTGGACACTCTTGCGGATCGTCAGTTGCAGCTTCTGGCCGGGGATGGCCTTGGGCAGCATTGCATAGGCCGCATGGGCAGCGAGCGCCGGCAAGGTGCGCCGCAGCCCCGACACATCGTCGAGGGCGGCACGCGCGGCCTCACGTTCGCCGAGCAGGCCTGCCGAGACCATGCGGGTCAGCACCCGGTCGCGGGCAGCGTGGGCAATCTCGAGATTGCGATCAGGGCGTCGCTTTTCCGGCAATTGCGGCAAGGCGACGAGCAGGGCGGCCTCCGAAACCGTCAGCCGCTTCGGCTCCTTGCCGAAATAGGCGAGCGAAGCGGCGCGCACACCTTCGAGATTGCCGCCATAGGGCGCCAGCGTCAGATAGCGTTCGAGGATCTCGCGCTTGGAAAGCCGCCGTTCGATTTGCAGGGCGCGCAGCATCTGCTTGATCTTCGAGCCGAGGCTGCGGCTGTCGCGTGGTTCGATCAGGCGGGCGAGCTGCATCGAGAGCGTCGAACCGCCGGAGACGATATGGCCGCTGGTCGCGAACTGGCCGGCGGCACGCGCCAGTGCCAGCACGTCTATGCCTTGGTGACCCCAGAAACGCTTGTCCTCATAGGTGACGAGCATGTCGACGAACTGCTTGTCGACCTGGTCCAGGCTGGTAGCGAGCCGCCAGTAGCCGTCCGGCGTGGCGAAGGCGCGCAGCAGTTGGCCGTCTCGGTCCTGCACCTCGGTCGAGACCGTCAAAGCAGCCGGCAGCGGCGGAAATGCGCGGTCGAGCTGCCAGAGGGCGACGGCGGTGATTGCAGCGAGACCGCCCAAGGCAATGCCCGTGATGGCCGCTCGGCGCAGGAATTTTCTGGAGAGCATGGCGCCGCCCCTCATCCGCCTGCCGGCGCCTTCTCCCCGTTTAGTGACGGGGAGAAGGGGGCTGTCGCGACCCTTGGCGCCTTTTCTGCTGCGTTAAAGTTCGGCGAAAACTTCGGCGCATGGCTCTTTCTCCCCGTCTCCATACGGGAAGAAATGCCCGGCAGGGCAATGAGGGGCAGCGCCATCGCCATATTCCTATCCGCCTTTTTTGCCTTACGGCGCCTTGACCTCCATCATGCCGGTGGCGGTGCGGGCCGAATATTGCGGCCGGTACATGTCCTCGATCGTTGCCGCCGGGTGGGCATAGGTGCCCGGCGTCACCGCGCGCACGACGTAGGCGAGCGTGATGTTGCGGTCGCCGTCGCCGTCGTTGGGATTGAACGCCGCGACGAAACGGTCGTCGCGGAATTCGAGATGGGCGGCATCGGTCTGCGCCAGCCAGGAGAAGTTCGTCAATTGGGCGCTGGAGACCAGGCCCGGATTGTCGATCTCGAAGCCGGCCGGCAACAGGTCGGTGATCAGCAGCCGCGAAGGCCAGGTGTTCTGCTCGTAAACCTTGAGCACGACGACATAGCGTTCGTTCTGTTTGACCTCCGTCACGTTGGCCTCTGTGCCGTCGAGCTTGTAGTAGGTACGGCTGATGGTAAAGCCGTTGCCGCCGGCCGGCAGAGGTTGGATCGGCGAGGCCACAGTGGTGACGACCGCCTGCAGCGGATTTCTGCCGGTATTAACGATGGTCAGCGGACTGTCGGCCAGGTCGCCACCGGCGATCTGGTCCGAATAGCCGCCGGCATGCGGTGCGCCGTTGACGGTCAGCGCGATCGAATCATTGCCGGCCCTCAGCGCCCGGGCCGCCAGCAGCATCCAGGACTCGTCCTGTGTGCTGGTCCACCTGGCCTCGGCGCGTTCCCTGGTCACCAACTGGATCAGCGCCGGCACGATGGTCGGCACCGGCTTGCTTTCCGCGGCAAGCGCCAGGATTGCCGCGCCGTCACGCAGCGGCGAGCCATAGTCGGATCGGTAATAGTCATATTCGGGTGTCGACTTGGCCAGTTGCAGCGCGGCCTGGAAGGTTGCCTCCGAGCGCTGCGTGTCACCGTAGAGCGCGAGAGACGCCGCCAGCTGGGCGACGGCCATCGGGCTGGTAAAGGCTTCGAGCTGGGTGTCGGCATAATAACGCAGATCGCCGACCGAGGCCTTCTTGTTGCGGGCAAGCACATAGAGCGCGTAGGCGATCTCGCTGCCGCGATCCTGGACGTCCTGATCGTAGCCGATCGCGTTCTGCAGATTGCTCAGCGCCTGGTTCATCGCCAAGGCCGGCACGTCGTATTTCTGCTCGCGCGCCCGGGTCAGGAAATCGGTGACATAGGCGTCGAGCCACAGATCGCCGGAACCCGGACCCCACAGGCCGAAGCTGCCGGCCGAGGCTTGGTAGCTCAGCACCTTGTAGATGGCGTCCTGGACGCGGCCATGCAGATCGGGGTCGCTGGCCATGCCGATGCCGGAAGCCATGTCGTTGACGTAGAGAAGCGGCATGGCGCGGCTGGTGGTCTGTTCGGCGCAACCATAGGGATAGCGGTCGAGCGTCATCAGCAGCGACGGCACGTCGAAGGCAGCCGCCTGCGAAACGCCGACGCTGACCGAAGCGCCATCGAGCAGGCTTGCCGCCAGCAGTTCCTTGTCGACGCGCAGCGCGCCGCCATTGCCCTTGAGGTCGACGACCATGCGGGTGGTCACCGGCAGTTGCGCCGGGCGCACCGGCACATAGAGCGTCTGCTCGACGGCGGTGCCGTCGGCATGCGCAAGCCTGATGGTGATCGAGGCGTTGCCTGCGGTCTGCGCAATCAACGGCACGGTCAGTGTCTGCCGCTTGCCTTTGGCGAGCGTCAGCTTTTCAGGCAAGGCGGCATTGCCGGTTGACAGGTCGCCTGTCGTGTTGACGGTCAGCTTGTAGTCGCCCGCGGGGCCGTCGGTGTCGGCGACGTCGAGCCGCATGACGGCGGAATCGCCGGGCGCCAGGAAGCGCGGCAGGCCGGCGGTGATTACCACCGGATCACGCACGATGACGTCGGACTGGACATGGCCGACCGCTTCCTTGGTCCAGGCGACGACCATGACGCGGACGGTGCCGTTGAACTGCGGAATGTCGAAGTCGATCCGCGCCTTGCCGTCGGCGTCGAGCTGGACCGGGCCGGAGAAGAAGGCGACCAGCTTTTCGGTCGGCGGACTGCCTTGCGATTGCATGTTGGCGCCGTCGCCGCCGGTGCGCAGCTTACCCGTTGTGCCCAGCGAGCCGTCGATCAGCCGGCCATAGATGTCGCGAACCTCGAGACCGAGCATGCGCTGCCCGAAGAACCAGTTCTCCGGATCCGGTACCTTATAGTTGGTCAGGTTGAGGATGCCGACGTCGACGGCCGCGACCATGACATAGGCGTTGGTGCCGGGCCGCACGCCGGCAACGGCGACCGGGATCGACAGCTGCTGGCGCGGCATGGTCTTGTCCGGCGTCGCCAAGCTGACGGCAAGCTTCCGCGAGCCGGGATCGAGCTTCAGCCATTTGACGCCGATGGCGCGCGCCGGCATGCGTGTCTCTTGCGCATCGCCCGGCCTGAACAGCGTTGCCGTGATGTAGGCGCCGGCACCCCAGTCGTCGCCGACCGGGATGTCGACAGTGCTGCCGCCGGCCGGCACGCTGGCGGTGACGCTCTTCAGGAGCTTGTCGGCGCCGATGGTGACGAGCAGCTCGCCGGCAAAGTGCGGCGACACTTTGAGCTTGGCCACTTCACCCGCCGCATAGGTATCCTTGTCGAGGGCGATCTCGAGGCCGTCGGGCGTTTCGGTGGTGGTGGAACTGACATACCAGCCGGCGTCGAACTCGTAGCTGGTGGCCGGGCCTTCCGGATCCGCTGTCTCGATCTCGAGCCGGTAGCGGCCCCAGTCGACCGGCAGCGACACCGTAGCCTCGCCATCGGCGCTCAGGTCGACCTGGCCGTTGGCCACCGCCTTGGTGAAGGTGACCGGCTCATAGTTCCAGGAGTTGCTCGAGCGGTACCACTGGTAGCTGCGCTCGACCTTGACCAGCGACCACCGTGCGCCCTTCAGCGCCTCACGCTTGCCGTCTGGGTCGACGGCGATCAGGCTGAACTTGGCCGTGCCGCCTTGCGGCACCTCGTCTCCGTCGAAATCCGGGCGGATGCCGATCATGTGGCCCTGCGGGCGGATGCCGATATTCAGCGAGCGCTCGACGGCACGGCCGCCGGTTTCACGCATCCTGACCGTGATCTTGGCATCGACCAGCTTGGTGGTGGATGGCAATTGATCGACGGAGACCGGGAAGGTCGCCTTGCCGTCCTCGCCGACCACCGGCAGGCCGATGAAGGGCGTCACTGTCGGTTCAGCCGACTGTTCGTCGGCGAGACCGAAGGAATAGCCTTTGAAGCGGTCCCAGTCGCGGGCGGTCGACAGCGTCAATTCGCCTTCGAGCGCGAGGCCTGCGGCCGGCGCGCCGTAGAGAAAGCGGCCGTCGACGGTAATGTTGGCGGTCTCGCCCTGGGCGATCTCCTGCTTGTCGGAGGACAGGTCGAACTCGATGCGGTCCGGTACGAAGTCCTCGACCAGGAACATCTGGCTGGCGACCGCCGCCTGCTTGGGATCGGTATGGATCGCCACCGTCCAGGTGCCGCGCATGGCGTTGGGTTCGAGCGGCAGGTCGACCGCGTGACCGCCGGCCGACGCGCCGTCGCTGACGATGCGGCGGTCCTCGACGCCGTCGGGCCGCGAGAAGATGAAGGTCAGCGGCAGGTTCTCGACCGCCTCGGCGGCACTGTCGCGGGCAAGGGCCGCGACATGGACATCTTCGCCGGCGCGGTAGATGCCGCGCTCGGTCCAGGCATAGACGTCGAGCGCGCCAGGTGCCGGCCGTCCGGCGACGCCACGGTCGGACAGGTCGAAGCCGGCGCGGCCCATATCGAGGAAGACGAAATCGTCGTCGCCCTGTTTGGCCATCAGCACGGCCGGCGCCATGCCGCTGTCGCCGCGCGTCAGGCCGGGATTGAACACCGCCCGCCCTTCCGCGTCGGTGGTCGCGGTGCCGAGGATTTCATTGTTCCTGGCCAGCAGCGTCAGCTCGGCGCCGGCAATCGGCTTGGCGGTTGCGAGCGAACGCGCAAAGACGTTCAGTCCATCCTGTCCGGTATAGGTCGACAGGCCGATATCGGAGACGACGAACCATTGCGTGGCGTGCGAATCATAGTCGTCGCTGCGATCGTCGACGGCTTGTGCGGTCAGCACATAGACGCCGGGCTTGCGCTTCGGCAACGCCTCGTCGATTGGGAAGGAGGTGGTGACTTCCTTGTTGAGGTCGTTGGCGATGTCGAGCTGGCCTTGCCAGACGGGCTCGCCCATCTGTTCGGAGATGTTCGAAATGTCGTAGCCGTCAAGCTGGCGCAGGAACTGATATCCCGACAGAAGCTGGGCCAGCGAGCGGTCGCCGATGCGGAAGAGCTTCATTTCGGCGGCATTCATGTTGACCGTGACGACCGGTATGCCGCGGCGTGCGCCGGCGGGCAGCACGAAGCTGTCGCCGGTGAAGCGGGCCGAAGGCGCGCGGTCCTGCACGTAGATCGACAGAACCACCGGTGCCGCGGTGACCTCGCCAATGGCGGCCGGCAGGCCGGCGCGGAAGGTCACGTCATAATGTTGGCCGTGCTCGAGCCCCTCGACGCAGATCTGCTTGTCCTTGGCTTCGACGCCTTTGGGGGCGGCGTTGTCGACAGTAACAAACTGCGAGTAGTCGACGCCGGTCTTGACCAGCTCCTCGGAGAACTGCGCGCAGATGCGTGGCGCGCTGGTGTCGGCATCGACGGTATGATCGATGACGCGGAAACCCTTGCGGGCCTTGAGATCCTGGTAGGCGGCCCTGACTGCCGGCGAATTGACGAGAGCGAGGCTCGCCTCGTAGGCCTGCAGGGCCGGCCTGTAGAGATCGCGGCGATCAAGGCCGTCCCCGAGCAGCGCCAGGACGTCGGCGCGCGTCCTGGTGGTGCGCAGCAATTTGTAGGCATTGAAGGCGGCGGAAGTGGCGTTCGCCGGCAGCGTCGACGGCTCCGAACTGTTGGCGGTCGGATGAACGGCAAGCGTTTCGCGCGCCAGCTCGAGCCAAAGCTGGCCATTGTCAGGCAACACCGAAACCGCCGCCTCGTATTTGTGCATGGCCGAGCGATGATCGCCCGTCAGCGCCGACTGTTCGGCGGCGGCGCTCAGCGCCGTCAGCCCCTCGGTCGGCTTGGTGTAGGTCGGGCCAGTGAGCTTGTTGCGGTATTGCTGGGCCTGGTCTGCCATCCAGTTGGGGAAGAAGGCGAGTTCGGGTGGCGCGCCGATGTCGGGATCGCCATCGATGTTGACGACCTTGCCGGCGACGGCGCCGCTGAAGGGTTTCAACGAGTTGTAATCGGATTTAAGGAAGCACCATTTGGCCTTGAGATTGTAGGTGAAGGCGCGGCAGGCCGGGTCGCCGAGGCAGGTGGTCTTGCACTGGTCGAGGCTGACATTCTGGTCGGATCTGAGATCGAAACCAAAATAGTCGGAATTATCCGATGTCACCACCCGCCGGGCTTCGGCCGCTTGCGCGACACCGCTCCAGGCAAAAAAGAGAAGGAAAAGAATCGATAGACCACGAGCCGCGCGCATTGCCATAAACCCCTCCAGACAAGTGCTGACGTCCAGAAATCTTCAAGCTTCAGTCGCGCTTGTCAACATCAGGACGCGGCAGGATCCGCCTGCCAACGGTTTGCTTTCCGGCCGATGACCGGTAGTAGCTCCATAGGACAGGGGATCACGCTTTCTTGCGGCGACGCAGAAGGTGTGAGTTCCAAGCCCTGTCTATTTCAGCAATTGGATTGTGGCCCCTTTACGAGTGCTTCAGAACTTCATTCCAATTTTAGGTTTGCGAGCTAGGCTAGGAGCGTAATGCCGGCGTATGAAAGGCAGATGTCGGGAGGAACCGCGCCACGGCGCGCGCTTTCGCGCGCCCTGCTTTTCGCCTTGCTGTGCTCGGCGGCACTTATTGTCGAGACCGGAAATGCGGCAGCCTTCGAGATTTTCGGCATCAAGCTGTGGGGATCGTCGAAGGACGAAGATGCCGAGATCGTCGACCCGCTGCGCTATGCCGTGACGATCGAGACGCCCGACGCCGACAAGGATCTCGCCGAGAAGCTCGAAAACGCCTCGGCGCTGAAAGCCGACGAGGAACACCCGGTATCAGGTTCGCTGGGTCTTTTGGCCAAGGCGCGCAGCGACCGTGAGCAACTTGTCGCCGCGCTCTACGCGGACGCGCGCTACGAGGGTGTCGTCACCATCACCATTCAAGGCAAGCCGCTCGACGATCTGCCGCCCGATGCCGAGTTTTCCGGCCCGCAGCCGATTCCGGTGGTGATAAGCATAGCGGCCGGGCCGAAATTCACGCTTGGCAACATCAGACTGAAAGGCGATGCAGCGGGGCTGGCAAGTGCCGATTTCGGTCTGATCGCCGGCGGTGACGCCAGTTCGGGCGCCGTGCTCAAGGCCGAGGCGGCGATCGTGCGGGCACTCAAGCAAGAAGGCAGGCCGCTGGCCAAGGTGACGGGCCGCGAGATCGTCGCCGAGCACGCCGGTTCGACGCTCGACGTGACGCTCACCGTCGCGGCCGGCCCGGTCGCCGGCTATGGCGACACCACTGTCGAGGGTACCGAAAAGGTCGACCGCGACTTCACCGAATATATGACCGGCCTGAAGCGTGGCCGCCAGTATTCGCCCGATGAGATCGACGATGCACGCGACCGGCTGCTCGGCCTCGAGGTCTTCAACAGCGTGACGGTGAAGGAAGCCGACGCCCTCGACGCCGAGGGCAATGTCCCGATCGGTGTCCAGGTCAGCGAACGCAAGCCGCGCTATTTCGGCATTGGCGGCAGCTTCTCAAACACCGAAGGGCTGGGCCTCGAAGGCTATTGGGGGCATCGCAATCTGTTTGGCCGCGCCGAAAAGCTGCGCATCGACGGCAAGATCAGCGGCATCGGCAGCAACGACTTGACCCAGCTCAATTACAATGCCGGCGTCATGTTCGAAAAGCCGGGCGTGGTCGGGCCGGCGTCGAAATTCATTGCCAGCGTCAATGCTGTGCTGGAGCACCCCGACGCCTATGACCATTTCTCGGTCAAGGGCAGTACCGGCCTATCCTACGAACTCGACAAGAAGCAGACGGTTTCCGCGCAAGTCGCGCTGGATTATTCGAGGATCCACGACGCTTTCGGCAAGCACACCTATCTGATCGCCAGCATTCCACTGCAATATGTCTACGACAATCGCGACAGCAAGCTCAATCCGACCCGGGGCTTCAGGGTGCTGGCCTATGCCGAGCCGAGCTACGACATTTTGAGCGGGGCTGCCTTCGTCAAGCTGAAGGGCGAGGGGTCGGCCTACCAGTCGCTCGATTCGGCCTCGAAATTCGTTTTCGCCGAACGTGTCGCCATCGGCTCGATCATCGGCGCCAGTCTTCAAGATGTTCCGGCAGATCGCCGCTTCTACTCAGGCGGCGGCGGTTCGGTGCGCGGCTATGCCTATCAAGGCATCGGCCCGAAGGACAGCAACGGAGAGCCGATCGGCGGGCTTTCCTTCTTCGAGACCTCGGTCGAGATGCGCATCGCCGTCACCGACAAGATCGGCGTCGTGCCGTTCGTCGATGCCGGCACGGTGTCGACCAGGCAGGTCCCCGATTTTTCGGACATGAAGGTCGGCGCGGGTGTAGGCTTGCGCTATCTGACGGCGTTCGGGCCGCTGCGCATCGACGCGGCAGTGCCGCTCAACCGCGGCCCCGACGATCCTCATTTCGGCATTTATGCCGGCATCGGCCAGGCATTCTGATGGCAATATTCAGGCGCATCCTCCGTATCCTTTTCTACACGCTGCTCATCGTCGTGGCAGCGGCGGTGGGGGCACTCGTCGTGCTGACCAAAACCGAGCGCGGCCGTGAAAACCTTGCCGGCATCATCTCGACCATGGCCTCGACCAGTGATCGCAAGGTCACTGTCGTCGGCATCGACGGTATCTGGTCGGGCGCGCTGAGGGTCGATCATGTCGTTCTGGAGGATCGCGAAGGCGCCTGGATGGTGGCGCGCAAGGTGGCCGTCGATTGGTCGCCGCTGGCACTTCTGTCGAAGAGCTTCAGCGCCGATCGCATTGGGGCCGAGCGTATCGAGCTGGCAAGGCTGCCGGTGGCCAATACACAGCCGCGCCAAAGCGGGGCGACCACGCTGCCGGTTTCCATCGACGTCAAGCAGCTCGACCTTCCCGAAATCGCACTCGGGCAGGCTCTGGCCGGCAGCGGTGTCGCCGAGCTGGCAGCCAAGGGAGCGCTCAAGGCGGACGCCTCGCCATTGGCGATCGAGACCAACCTCAACATCGTTCGCCACGACGGCAAGCAAGGCACGGTCGACGCCAAAGCCCATTTCGCGCCGGCCGACAACAAGCTCGACCTCGACTTGAGGGCATCCGAGCCGGCCGGCGGCATCATCGCCAACCTGCTCAAGCTGCCGGGCGCGCCGCCGGTCGAGATTGTCGTTTCCGGCACCGGACCGCTCGCCAACTGGAATGGCATCGGGACCTTTGTCGTCGATCGCCGGATCGTCACTCAACTCACCGGCCGTCATCAGCTCACGGACAAGGGTCATTATGTCGAGGCCAACGGTGACGGCGAATTCGAGCGCTTCCTGCCCGAAAATCTGAAGCCGCTGTTTGCCGGCAAGACCAGCTTCGACCTCGCCGGCACAGCGACCGCGGCCGGCGGCGTCGACGTGGAGCGCGCCAATATCGACAGCGATGCCGTGCACGCGACGGCCGCCGGCACTGTCGATCCGAACGGTGCCAGCGATCTTTCCGTTAGGCTCACCGCAAAGGGGCCGCCGATCGTGCTCAGCCTCGGCAGCGAGGCGCAGCCGATAACCGTGGCGATCAAGGACGCCACGGCCCGCGCTTTCGGCGATGGCAAGGCGCCGATGGTGGATATCGGCGCGTCGCTGGTCTCGGTGGTGGCGGGCGGCACGCGGGTGGACGACCTGATCGGGCAAGTGCATTCCGAGGGTTTCGACATCCAGAACCGTAGTGGGCCTGTCACCATCAAGCTGACGGCGGCCGGCCTGAACACCGACGTTGCGACGTTGGCGCCGCTGATAACGGGCAGGGTCAGCGCTGGTCTCGCCGGCTCCGTCAGCAAGGAACAGATTATCGTCGACCAAGGCACGCTGCGCAGCGACGCGCTCAATGCGTCCGTAACGGCCACCGTGGTGCTAGCCGATCTGTCGATGACGCTCAAGATGAATGCCGACGCGGCTTCGACGGCGCTGCCGCCGCAGATCAGTTCGGTTCTCGGCCAGCGCGTGCAGTTTTCCGCAACCGCGACCCGCGACCCGGACGGTGCGTTTGCCGCCAATGCATTGCAGCTCACCTCCGGCACGCTCAACGCCAGCGGCACCGCCAGCGCGCAGGGCACCGATATCCGAGCCGATATCAAGGGAACGCTCGGCGACGTGTCGGTGCTGTCGCCGCTGGTTGGCGCGAAGGTCGGCGGCGCAGTCGATTTCGCGCTGACCGCAAGCGGTGCGCGCACCGCGCCGGACTTCTCGGTTTCGGCCAGCAGCGACAGCCTGACGGCGTCCGGCCATGCGGTGAAGCAGATCAAGCTGAGCGCGCGCGGCAAGGCCGATATCGCCAGTCCCGCCGCCGATGTCTCGCTGACCGGCTCGGTCGACGACCAGCCGCTCGACCTCAAGGCATCGCTGGTCACAACCGACGGCAAGCGCTCCATCAATGGACTTGCCGTCTCGCTGGCCGACAACAAGGTCTCCGGCGACCTCGGGCTCGACGACGGCCTGCTGCCGCTCGGCACGTTGGCCCTCGATGCCGCCGATATTGCCCCGCTGGCCAGACTTGCCGGCCAAACGCTAGCCGGCGACGTGCGTGGCACGATCCGCTTCGCCAACGACAATGGAGCACCGACGGTCGCGATCGATGCGACGAGCACCGCGATTTCGCGCGGCGAACTGGCGGCCAAGACAATCGCCGTCAACGCGCTGGTCGCCAATTATCTCAAAGCCCCGGCGATCGCCGGCAAGGTCAAGGCCGACACGATCACCTCGGGATCCACGGTGATCAGCGGCATCGATGTCGACTTGAAGCGCGACGGCGACTGGACCGGCTTTAGCGGCGCCGCCACGGTCGCCGGCATTCCGGCCAGCGCGGCCGGGCGGGTCAGGATCGCGAACGGCATCACCAGCATCGAGCTTGCCTCGGGCGAGGCAATCATCCGCGGCATCAAGGCAGCGATCGCACAGCCGTCGGCGCTGACAATCGCCAATGGCATCGTGAGCATTGAGAACCTGGCGCTCGGTGTCGGCGGCGGTTCGGTTGCCGTGTCGGGTACGGCTGGCCAGACGCTCGATCTCGCTGCCACCTTGTCGGCGGTGCCGGCAGCGCTTGCCAATGATTTCTCACCGGGTCTCGATGCCGTGGGCGCGCTCAGCGGCACCGCGCAGGTCACGGGATCGTCGGCTGCCCCCGACGTCCGTTTCAACGCCCGGCTCAGCGGCGCCGAAACCAACCAGACCCGGCGGGCCGGGCTCGGGCCGCTCGATCTCGATGCGGCAGGCCGCTTCTCCTCGGTCAGCGGCCTGGCCATCGAGCAGGCGACGCTTGCCGGCGAGAAAATCTCCGGCAAGGCAGCCGGCACCATCAATCCGAACGGCGCCAGCGATTTCTCGCTCGACCTCGCCTCGACCGGTCCGAGCCTGCCGCTGTCGTTCGGCAGCAAGGCAAGTCCGATCAAGCTCGAGCTGCAGGCGATATCGCTAAAGGCGGCCGGGCAGGGCACGCAGCCGAAGCTCGACATCTCCGCGACGCTGCCATCGGCCGCCACCAATCTGGCTAAGGTCGAGGGCATCACGCTTGCGCTGCACTCCGATCGCTTCGACGTGAAAGCCCGGAGCGGGCCGATCTCCGGCACCGTGACCGCTGAAAAAATCGGCATCGACAATCCGACAGTCGCACCGCTGATCGCCGGCAAGGTCACTGCCAAACTCGCCGGCAGCCTTGCCGCCGACGCTGTCATCATCGATAGCGGCACCGTGACCAGCGACGCGTTGAACAGCGGCTTCAACGGGCGGGTCTCGCTGGCCGACGGCGCCATCGATCTAAATCTCAAGGCGGATGCCGCGTCGGCGGCGCTGCCGGCGGCGGTACGTGGCGTGCTCGCCGCGCGAACACAACTCAGTGCCGCGCTGAAGCGAGACGCCAACGGCAATGTCACCGCCAACGCCGTCAGGCTGTCGTCCGGTTCGCTGACGGCAGACGGGCAGGCGAGCCTTGCCGCCAACAAGCTCAGCGCCGACGTCAAAGGCGCGCTGGGCGACGTCTCGCTGGTATCCAAGGACGCCAAAGGCGCCATCTCTTTCGCGCTGAATGCGCAAGGCGCCAGCACTGCGCCGGATCTGTCCCTGACTGTCAACAGCGACAGGCTTTCGGTCGCGGCGCGCGAGATCACTGGCCTGAAGCTCACTGCCACCGGCAAGGCTGATGCCGCCAACCCGGCTGCGAATGTGCAACTCACCGGAAACGTCGCGGGTCAACCGCTGCAGGGCAGCGCCGTGCTGGCGACATCCGACGGCAAACGCGCCATCAACGGGCTTTTGCTGTCGCTGGGCAAGAACCGTATTTCCGGCGACCTGGCGCTCGACGATGCCTTCGTCCCGGTCGGCACGGTAGCGCTCGACCTGCCCGATATCGGTCCGCTTGCTGCCCTGGCACTGGAAAAGGCCGACGGCGATGTGCGCGGCACGATCGCCTTCTCCAAGGCGGGCGCCGTGCCGCAGGTCGCCGTCAAGGCGATGACGGGCTCGATCTCGCGCGGCGATGTCTCGGCCAAGGCCGTGACCATCGATGCGCTGATCGCCAACTATCTGGCGGCACCGGTGATCTCGGGAAAAATTCGTGCCGACAGCGTCACCTCCGGCGGCACGGTCATCCGTGGCGTCGACGTCGATCTGAAGCGCGACGGCGAATGGACCGGTTTTTCCGGTGGCGCCACCGTCAAGGATATTCCGCTGAAAGCCGGTGGGCGGGTCAAGGCGGTCAAGGGCACGACGACGGTCGAACTTGCCTCCGGCGAGGCGACCATCCGCGGTATCAAGGCGGCTATCGCCCAGGCCTCGACCATCAACATCGCCAATGGAGTGCCCAGCCTCGACAGGCTGGTGCTCAACCTCGGCGGCGGCACGGCGACGGTCACGGGCAAAGCTGGGCAGGCGCTCGACCTCAACGCGACGCTGGCCCGCGTCCCGATCTCGATAGCCAACAGTTTTTCGCCGGGCCTCGATGCCGCCGGTTCCATCTCGGGCACGGTGAAGGTGACGGGTGCGCCGGCCAATCCGGCCGTGGCCTTCAAGATCGATGCAGCAGGCGTTCAGACGTCGCAGACCCGTGGTGCAGGCTTCGGCGCCATGGGCGTTTCATCCTCAGGTACGTATTCGGGCAACAGACTGACCTTCGACGCCAACATGAGCGATGCCGCCGGCCTCGGCCTCAAGGGCGGCGGCACGATGACGACATCAGGCGCGCCCACCCTTGATCTCAACTTTTCCGGCAAGGTGCCGTTCGCCTTCCTCACCAGGACACTCGCCGCACAAGGCTTGTCCCTGAGCGGCACGGCCGACGTCGATATACAGGTGCGCGGCCCGGCGACGTCGCCGGTGATCTCAGGCACAGTCCGCACGTCAGGCGCCCGCCTGCTCGACGCGCGTTCGGGGCTTGCGATCAACGACATCACTGCCGATGTCGCCGTCGGTGGCGGCGTGGCAAGGATCAATCGCCTGACCGGCACGCTGTCGACGCGCGGCAGCCTTTCGGCCAGCGGCACCGTCGGCATCGATCCGGCTAAGGGTTTTCCGGCCGATCTGTCGATCAAGCTCGTCGACGGCCGCTATACCGACGGCAAGGTGGTCACCGCCAATCTTGGCGGCAACCTGACCGTCAAGGGACCACTCACCTCCGCGCCGGTGATTTCCGGTACCATCAACCTGGCCAAGACCGTCATCACCGTACCCGAAAAGCTGCCCGGCTCGCTGGCCGAGCTCAACGTAAAGCACAAGAATGCGCCGGCCGCCGTGCGTGCGCAGGACAAGGCGTTGCGCCCGGCCGCTGCAAGCAGCGGTGGCGGCGGCAGCGGCCTCAATCTCGACGTCACGGTCAATGCGCCGAGCCAGATCTTCATCCAGGGCAGGGGCGTCGACGCCGAGCTCGGCGGTTCGCTGCGGCTGACAGGCCCGGCATCGTCACCCCAGGCGGTCGGCACCTTCACCTTGCGGCGAGGGCGGCTGACGATCCTTGCCAAGCGGCTGACCTTCACCGAAGGCACGGTCGGCTTTTCCGGCTCTCTGGTGCCCTACCTCAACCTCACGGCGCAATCGAAGACGACCAGCGCCACCGTGACCATCGTGGTGTCGGGCGAGGCGACCAACCCGAAATTCACCTTCTCCTCGGTACCGGCGCTGCCGGAGGACGAGGTGCTGGCGCAGCTGATCTTCGGCCGTTCGATGTCGAACCTGTCGCCGCTGCAGATCGCTCAGCTTGCCGAAGCTGCCGGACAACTGGCCGGCGTCGGCGGCTCGACCTCCCTGCTGCAGAACCTGCGCAGCGCGATCGGCGTCGACGATCTCGACGTGATCACCGACGAAGAGGGCGGCACCGCCGTCTCGGCGGGCAAGTATCTCAACGACCGCACCTACGTGACGATCCAGAAGGGCGACAGGCCGGGCTCGGGCAAGGCAACCGTCGATCTCGACCTTGGGCGCGGCGTCAAGCTGCGTGGCGAGGCAACCGACGCCGGCGAAGCCAAAGGCGGTGTTTTCTACGAACGCGAATATTGAAACCGGGCGTTCGCGCAGAACAACTGATTGCCCGAAGAACGAGCGGCGCAGCAGCGAATGTCCCGGTTTAATTGTCCGTGGAGATTTCGGGCGAAATCCCTGGCGCAGTAGCAAATTTGCGCCAAGACTGTCGCTATCGCGCGAACCGCCCTGCTTTCAAAGTTGCACATTCCTTGGCATGTTCCCAATCCGTGCCGTCTTTGACATCATGGCGCGGATGCGGAATGTTAAAAGGCAGAAAGCCAACAATGGGAGTTAGTCATGACGATCTACAAGAGTAACGGCGACCGCGTTCCCGATCACATCCTGGCCATGGCCGAAGACGCCAAGGCAGGCAAGATGGATCGTCGCGAATTTCTGGCTCTCGCCAGCGTCTTCGGAGCCTCGACGGCGATGGCCTATGGCATGCTTGGCCTTGCAGACCCGACGCCGGCCAAGGCGGAAGAGGTCCAGGGCAAGAAAGGCGGCGTGTTGAAGGTCGCGCAATGGATCAAGGATCCGAAGGATCCGCGCAAGTCCGACTGGTCGGAAATCGCCAATGCCGAGCGCCAGGCGCTCGAGCCGCTGGTCAAATATACCACCGAATACACATTCCGCCCCTATCTGCTGGAGAGCTGGGACGTGAATGACGACGCTACCGAATACACGCTGCATGTGCGCAAAGGCGTCACCTGGAACAACGGCGATCCGTTCACCGCAGACGACGTCATCTTCAACCTCAAGCGTTGGGCCGACAAGAAGGCCGAAGGCAATTCCATGCCGGGTCGCCTCGGTTCGCTGGTCAAGGACGACAAGCTGGATGAGAGCGCGGTGACCAAGGTCGACGACCACACGATCAAGCTGACGCTCAGCAAGCCGGATATCGCCCTCATTCCCAACGTGTGCGACTATCCCGGGCTCATCGTCCACAAGACGTTCGATGAAAAAGGCGGCGACTTCAAGTCCTGCCCGATCGGCACTGGGCCGTTCGAGCTGGTCTCCTACGATGTCGGCCAGAAAGTGGTTTACAAGCGCCGCGAAGATAACAAATGGTGGGATGGTGACGTCTTCCTCGACGGCATCGAGTTCATCGACTACGGCACCGATCCGGCGGCCATGGTCAGCGCCTTCGAAGCAGGCGAGGTGCACACCAACTTCGAGACGTCGGCCGACTATGTGTCAATCCTCGACGGCATGGACCTGGTGAAGTCGGAGATTGTCACCGCCTCGACGATCGTCTGCCGCACCAATGTGACCAACAAGCCTTACGGCGACCAGAAGGTTCGCAACGCCCTGCAGCTCGCGGTCGACAACAATGTCGTCCTCCAGCTCGGCTACGGCAATGCCGGCACGGTTGCCGAAAACCACCATGTCGCCCCGATCCATCCGGAATACTACGAACTGCCGAAGATTGCTCGCGACCCGGCAAAGGCGAAGGCGCTGATGGCGGAAGCCGGCCAGGCCGATTTCGAGCACGAGCTGATCACGGTCGACGAGGACTGGCACAAGAATACAGGCGATGCGATCGCCGCGCAGATGCGCGACGCCGGCATCAAGGTGAAGCGTACCGTGCTGCCGGGTTCGACCTTCTGGAACGACTGGACGAAGTATCCGCTGTCGATGACCAACTGGAACATGCGGCCGCTCGGCGTCCAGGTTCTGGCGATCGGCTATCGCACAGGTGAAGCCTGGAACGAGACGGCCTGGTCGAATCCGGAGTGGGATGCCAAGCTCAATGCTGCGCTCGCAGTCGCCGACGCCGCCAAGCGCAAGGAAATGATGAAGGACATCGAGCAGATCCTGCAGGATTCCGGCATTATCATCCAGCCTTATTGGCGCAAGCTCTACAGCCATTCGGTCAAGGCGGTGCAGAACTACAAGATGCACCCGACCTTCGAGCGCGACTATGGCAAGGTCTGGCTCGAGCAGGCCTGACCGGACGATCCGGAAAGGGGCGTCTCGCCCCTTTCCGTCGCTCTTTGCATGATCCATGGACCGGAAGTCGGCGCAGCAAAAAGTTGCGGACTCTTCGGCCGGGGTCTGCAATAAAAAGGGTATTGCATCTGGGACTGGTCTGAAGGCTTGTTCTGCCGCTGGCGGCAGGGCGGCTTGCAAACCGGTTCCAACCCCCAACCCGACCGGCAGGGGACCGCCATGCTTTCTTTCGTTATCAGGCGTCTCGGCACCATGGCATTGACGATGCTGTGCCTGACGATGATCGTCTTCTTCCTGGTCAATCTCGGGCCCAATCTGAAGAAGCTGGCGATCAGCCAGACCGAAATGCACACATCCGCCGAGCAGCTTGAGGCCTGGCTGGTCAACCATGGCTATCGGCAGAATTTCTTTGTCCGCTACGGCCAATGGCTGGGCATCATGCCAAAGCAGCCGGTGACCGACCCGGCGACCGGCAAGCCCGCACAGCGTTTCTCCTTCTGCAACGATCCGGTCGTGCCGACATTCTCCGGCATCCTGCAAGGCGATTTCGGTTGCTCGACGAAGTTCAAGACGACGGTCGCTTCGAAACTCTTCCCGGCGCTCAGCGCCACCGGCATCCTGATGCTCTGCGTGCTGGCCGTGATGGTGCCGGTCTCGCTTTTGATCGGCATTCTCGCCGGCATGCGCGAGGGCTCACGCACCGACCGTACATTGTCGGTGGCTTCGATCGCCTCGACGGCGACGCCCGAATACGTTTCGGGCGTCATCTTCACCGTGATCTTCGCCTCCTGGCTCGGCGTGCTGAACGGTTCGGCGGCCTCGGCCAGCCAGGGCATCACCTTCTACAATTTCACCTTGCCGGTGATGACGCTGGCGATCTACGGCATCGGCTACATCGCCCGCATGACCCGCGCCTCGATGGTGGAGGTGATGACACAGCAATATATCCGAACCGCTCGGCTGAAGGGCCTCTCCTTCGGCAGCGTGGTGATAAAGCACGCTCTGCGCAACGCGCTGATCGCACCGTTCACAGTCATCATGCTGCAGTTTCCCTGGCTGCTCACCGGTGTCGTTATCGTCGAGGTGATGTTCCGCTACCAGGGTTTCGGCTACACGCTGGTCGAGGCCGCCGGCAACAACGACATCGATCTTCTGCTCGGCTGCTCATTGGTCTCGGTGTTTATCGTCCTGATCACACAGCTCATCTCCGATGTCGGCTACGCGTTCCTCAATCCGCGCATCAGAGTTCAATAGGAGACCGGGCGGATGCAGGTCGAATATCTCAGCGCCCTCAACGTCGTACTCGGCGTGCTTGCCCGCTTCTGGCCGGTCTGGATCGCTCTTGCCCTGGTGATGGGAGCGAGCTTCGGCTACAAGAAGAAACTAGGCCTTTACGGCCAGCTTTTCGACAGCGGCGTCGGCATTGTCGGCGTCGGCATCTGCCTGTTCTGGCTGTTTACGGCGATCTTCGCGTCGACCATCTCGCCCTTCGATCCGCTTGCCCAGGTGCCGATCATGAAGGACGCGCTGCCGGGCGCGATCGAGCCGGCGTCGAAACTTATATACTATTTCGGCGGCGACAAGCTCGCCCGCGACGTGTTCTCCCGCATGGTCTATGGCAGCCAGATCGTGCTGATCATCGCGCCGGCGGCGACCGGTTTTGCGCTGATGGTCGGTATTACGCTCGGCCTGCCGGCCGGCTATTATGGCGGCAGGATCGATACGGTGCTGTCCTTCCTCGCAAACCTTGTGCTGGCCTTCCCGGTGATCTTGCTGTTCTACCTACTGGTGACGCCGGGCATCATGGACACGCCGATCCCCTACGCGATGGCAGGGCTGTTCTTCCTGTTTCCGATCATCTTCTTCAGTGTGCTGTTCTGGACGCGCTACAAGAACCGTCCCGACCGCCTCTATATCCTGCTTGGCCTGACGTTGGTACTTGGCGGCTGGATCTATGCCGGCCTTGTCTTCGATGCCGATCCGTTCAAGATCATCCACATCGATCCCAACCAGCTCAACATCTTCGTGGCGGTGGTGTTCGCCTCCAGCCCGGGCGTGTTCCGCATCGTGCGCGGCCTGGTCATGGACATCAAAACGCGTGACTATGTTGCGGCGGCGCAGACGCGCGGTGAATCGCCCTGGTACATCATGCTGTGGGAGATATTGCCCAATGCGCGCGGGCCGCTGATCGTCGACGCCTGCCTGCGCATCGGCTACACTACGATCCTGCTCGGCACGCTCGGCTATTTCGGGCTGGGACTGGCGCCGGAAAGCCCGGACTGGGGCACGGCGATCAAGGATGCAAGCCGGCTGCTGCGCTCCTTCATCCACCCGGCGCTGCCGCCGACGATCGCGTTGATGTCGTTCGTGCTCGGCCTCAACCTCCTGGCGGATTCGCTGCGCGAACAGTCTATGAAAGATTGATGCCGGGAAAGATTGATGCCGGGAAAGATTGACGGCGGGAAGACCGAGGCCGGGTTCGGCCCGACGTGCCTGAAGAACAAGGATTGGAGCGACCCATGAATGAGGCAGTTCGAAATCCCGCCAAGCCGACCAATGGGCCGACCAATGAGCCGATCATCGAGATCGAGAACCTGTCGATCTCCTTCTTCACCCGTAAGGGCGAGATCCCGGCGGTCATGGATTTTTCGTGCACCGTCATGCCCGGCGAGGCAATGGGCATCGTCGGCGAATCCGGTTGCGGCAAGTCGACCGTGTCGCTCGGCATCATGCGCGACCTCTCCAACATCGGAAAGATCGTCGGCGGAAAGATCAAGTTCCAGGGCAAGGACATGGGAGAACTGTCCGACGAGGAACTGCGCGCCATCCGCGGCAACAAGATCGCCATGATCTACCAGGAGCCGATGGCCAGTCTGAACCCGGCAATGAAGGTCGGCCAGCAGCTGATGGAAGTGCCACTGATCCACGACAAGGTGTCGAAGGACGAAGCTTATAAACGCGCCTTGGAAATGGTGCGCGCGGTGAAGCTGCCGGATCCCGAACGCATGATGCGTTCCTATCCGCACCAGCTTTCGGGCGGCCAGCAGCAGCGCATCGTTATTGCCATGGCGCTGCTGTCGAAGCCGGCGCTGCTCCTGCTCGACGAGCCGACGACAGCGCTCGACGTGACGGTGGAAGCCGGCATCGTCGACCTGGTCAAGGGGCTGGGCGAGAAGTTCGGCACCTCGATGATCTTCGTGTCGCACAATCTCGGGCTGATCCTGGAGACCTGCGACCGCATTACGGTGATGTATTCGGGCGAAGCGGTGGAGACCGGCAAGATCAAGGACGTCTTCGACCGGATGCGCCATCCCTACACGCAAGGCCTGTTCCGCTCGATCCCGCTGCCCGGCGCCGACAAGAATTCGCGGCCGCTGATCTCGATCCCGGGGCAGTTGCCGCTGCCGCACGAGCGGCCGAAGGGCTGCAATTTCGGCCCGCGCTGCCACCATTTCGTCGAGGGCGTCTGCAACGCCGCCGAAATTCCGATGATCGCGGTCGAAGGCCATGACGGGCATTTCTCGCGCTGCGTGCGCTTCAACGAGATCGACTGGGAGGCGCTGCCGCCCGGCGCCAAGAAGGTCAACGAGCGCGTGGTGCCCGGTGCGCCGGTGCTCCAGATCGAAGACCTCAGGAAGTATTACAAGGTCGGCGGCAGCGAAGTGTTCGGCTCGAGCGAGGGCCGCGTCGTCAAGGCCAACGAGACGATCTCCTTCATGGCCCGCGAATCCGAGACCGTCGCTATCGTCGGCGAATCCGGCTGCGGAAAATCGACCCTGGCCAAGGTGCTGCTCGGCCTCGAAACGGCGAGCTCCGGCCGCGTTAAGCTCGGCAACAAGGAGATCCAGTCGACCGGGATCGAGAAGCGCAGCGTCGACACGGTGTCATCGATCCAGATGGTGTTCCAAAATCCGTTCGACACGCTCAATCCCAGCCATTCGGTCGGTTCGCAGATCATCCGTACGCTGGAAAAGTTCAATGTCGGCAACACGGTGGCCGACCGCCGCAAGCGGATGCTGGAGTTGCTCGACCTGGTGAAGCTGCCGAGGGCGTTCGAGTCGCGCAAGCCGCGCCAGCTTTCAGGTGGTCAGAAACAGCGCATCGGCGTGGCGCGGGCTTTTGCAGGCGACGCCAAGGTGGTGGTGGCCGACGAGCCGGTCTCGGCATTGGATGTGTCAGTGCAAGCGGCGGTGACCGAGCTGCTGATGGATATCCAGCGCAAGAACAAGACGACGATGCTGTTCATCAGCCACGATCTGTCGGTGGTGCGCTACATCGCCGACCGCGTCGTCGTCATGTATCTCGGCTATATCGTCGAGCAAGGCACGACCGACCAGATCTTTTCGCCGCCCTATCACCCCTACACCGAGGCGCTGCTGTCGGCGATCCCGATCGCCGACACCAGCGTGGTGAAAAGGCACATCGTGCTTGAAGGCGACATTCCGTCGGCGATGAACCCGCCCTCGGGCTGTCCGTTCCAGACGCGCTGCGGCTATAAGAAGCTGGTGCCGGACAATCTTTGCGAAACCAAGGTGCCGCCGGTCAAGCACCTCGGCGCCGGCCATATGAGCCTGTGCTGGTTGGCCGACGACGTGCTGGCGAAAATGGAGCCGGTGATCAAATTCGACAAGGAGCACGCCGCGAATGAGGGCGTGCCGGACGATGCGCCGCACGGTACTGGTCCGGGCTTTGCCGGTGATCCGCCCAAGCGTCCACACGGCAAGACCGGCAGCGCGGAAGCCGATGCCGAGGGCGAGGTAGCGGAGAATGGAGAAGCGGTCGCCAAAGCCCGCCGTCATGAGGTTCGCGACGAGGTTTCAGAGACCGGCGGCACCTCAAGCTCTGCCGATAGCGCGTCGGCACCAATCATGCCGCCGACAGTCGGCGACGGCCGCCAGGCGGACGACGCCACGCGCAAGCCACGCAAACCCAAGGGCGGCTGAGAGCCGTTAGTAGGCTAGGGCGCGCATTGCCGTAGCTGAGCGGCGTAGTCCTGCGCCATCTGCTCCGTGGCGTGCGCATAGCGCTGCACGTCGGCGTCGCCGCGACTGCCGCGCTTGTAGGCATTCCAGCCGAGATAGTAGGCGAGATACAGATTGTATGTGTCGTTGCGGGCGACGCCGAGCGTGTCGGCGGTCTTGGAATGATACCAGCCGACAAAATCGACGGCATCGGCAAACCGGGTGCGGCGCGCCGCCCAGCTGCCGGTCTCGTTCTGGTATTGCGCCCAGGTCCCGTCGAGCGCCTGCGAGAAGCCGGTGGCGCTGGAGATATGTTTCCAGGGAATGAAGCCCAGCAGCTTGGTGCGCGGCGGCCTGGCATTGCTCTTGAAGCCGGACTCCTTGCGCACCGTCGCCATCAGCACGGGGACCGGCACACCGTACTTCTGCTCGGTGCGTTGTGCCGCCGCCTGCCAATTGTCGAACCAGCCGTCATTCTGGTCGAAAACGGCGCACACATCGTTGATGTGGTTCGGCGGCGTCGCGCAGGCCGAAAGCGTCAGCGGCACGGCAATCGCTACAATTTTACTAAAACTCGACCTACGCATTGGAAAAGCATTAGGCCGAAAACATAAAAGGAATCTTGCTGTCTTCCTTAACGGCTCATCGGCCGCTTTGGCCGACACTGAGCAGGTATAAACATTCCGACGTTTGCTGTCGCTTTTACCGACGTGAAATTCCCACAATGGCGCCTTGGCTAAAATCACGCCCGCAGGTGGCGGATTCTTGACAGCCCGACGCTCATCCCGGCGCTTTGATGCGCCGCATGAGCGAACCAAGACGCAAGCGCGGCGCCGAGCGAACCAGCAACAGGGGACCGACCGCCATCCCCCAACTGCCGCTCAGGCGGGTGACAAACCCTTATCCGCCGATGGCGATGCTGTCGGCCGACCAGATCGAGGCAATCCATGAAGCCTCTATGCATATTTTGGAGAATTTCGGCATCGAGGTGATGAGCCAGCGGGCCCTGTGGCTATTCGAGAAGGCCGGGGCCAAGGTCGATCATGCCTCGATGAACGTCCGCATCGATCGCGGCTTGATCGAGGAAGCGCTGAAGACGACACAGTCCAGCTATGCGCTTACGCCGCGCAATCCCGCCCATGCCGTCCACCTCGGCGGCAATACCATCAACTTCACGCTTGTCGCCGGGCCGCCGAATGTACACGACATGGAGCGCGGCCGCCGTGCCGGCAATCTGCGCGATTATTCCGATCTCGTCCGGCTGGCGCAGCATTTCAACTGCATCCACATGCTCGGCAACCAGGTCTGCGCGCCGGTGGAGCTGCCGGCGAATTCCCGTCACCTCGACACCTATTTCGCCAATCTGACACTGACCGACAAAAGCTTTCACGTCTCGGCCATCGGCCGCGGCAGGGCGCTCGACGGCATCGAAATGATGGCAATCGCGCGCGGACTGACGGTTGACGAGATGCGCGACGATCCCGGCGTCACCACGATCATTTCGGTCAACTCGCCGCGTCGCTTCGACGAGATGATGGCCGAGGGACTGATGACCATGGCCGAATTCGGCCAGTCGGTGGCGGTGACGCCGTTCACGCTGATGGGAGCGATGAGCCCGGTGACGCTTGCCGGGGCGCTCGCCCAGCAGAATGCCGAGGCGCTGTTCGGGGTGGTGCTGACGCAGCTCGTCCGCCCCGGCGCGCCGGTGATGTATGGCGCCTTCACCTCCAATGTCGACATGAAGTCGGGTGCACCGGCCTTCGGTACGCCTGAAAACACCAAGGCGAACATCGCATCCGGACAATTGGCGCGGCGTTACAAGCTGCCTTACCGCACGACACCGGGCTCGGCTTCCAATGCCGCCGACGCGCAAGGCGCTTATGAGACGCTAATGGCGCTGTGGGGCGCGGTGCTCGGCCATGGCAACCTCGTCTACCATGCCGCCGGCTGGCAGGAGGGCGGGCTGACTGCATCGTTCGAAAAGTTCATCATCGACGTCGAGATGATCCAGCACATGATGGAGTTTTTGCGCCCAATCGAAGTCAACGAGGCCGAGCTCGCCGTCGAAGCTCTGGGTGCGGTGCCGACCGGCGGCCACTTCTTCGGCGAGCCGCACACGTTGGAACGCTACGCCACGGCCTTCTACCAGCCTATGCTGTCCAACTGGCAGAATTTCGAGGCTTGGCAGGAAGCTGGTGGGCTAGACGCCACGGCGCGAGCGACAAGGCTGTGGAAGAAGGCGCTGGAGGACTATGTCGAGCCGGTGATGGAAATCTCCAGGCGCGAGGCGCTGGAGGCTTACCTGGTCAAGCGCAAGGAAGCGATCGGGGCAGGCGAGCCTTAAGCGCCACTCTTATCGGATTCCTTTTCTTCTCCTTCAGAATCATAAAACCCGTCCAACTCTTTGAAATGACGAGAATCCCATGAAATCACATGCAAAGGTTGTGGTTATCGGCGGTGGCGTTGTCGGGTGCTCCGTACTGTTCCATCTCGCCCGCCATGGCTGGACCGATGTCGTTCTATTGGAGCGCGACGAGCTGACCTCCGGCTCGACCTGGCACGCGGCCGGCGGAATGCACACGATCAATGGCGATCCCAACGTCGCCAAACTGCAGAAATACACGATCTCGCTCTACAAGGAGATCGAGGAACTGTCGGGGCAGGCGACCGGCGTGCATCTGACGGGCGGCGTGCTGCTGGCCGCCACCGAGGGACGGCTCGACTGGTTGCGTGGCGTCGTCGCCAAGGGCCGCTATCTCGGCATCGAGCTGGAGGAGATCTCGCCTGATGAGGCGGCCGAATTGATGCCGCTCATCGATCCCAGGCAGTTCGTCGGCGCGGTGCGCAACAAGGAGGACGGCCATCTCGATCCGTCGGGCGTGACCCACGCGTATGCCAAGGCCGCGCGCAAGCTCGGTGCCGAGGTCGAGCGTTTCACCAAGGTCGAGGACATCGTGCGGCGCGCTGACGGGCTGTGGCGCGTCATTACCAACAAGGGCGAGGTGGTGGCCGAACATGTGGTCAACGCGGGCGGCCTGTGGGCGCGCGAGGTCGGCCGCATGGTCGGGCTGGAGCTGCCGGTGCTGGCGATGGAGCACATGTACCTGATCACCGAGGACATGCCGGAAGTCGCCGCCTGGAACCAGAAGACCGGTACGGAGATCATCCATGCAGTCGATTTCGATGGCGAGCTGTATCTGCGCCAGGAGCGCGGCGGCATGCTCATGGGCACTTACGAAAAGGCCAACAAGCCATGGTCCGAGTTCCAGACGCCATGGAATTTCGGCCACGAACTGCTCGAACCCGACATCGACCGCATCGCACCGTCGCTGGAGGTTGGCTTCCGGCATTTCCCGGCGTTCCAGAACACCGGCATCAAGCAGATCATCAACGGACCCTTCACCTTCGCGCCGGACGGCAATCCGCTGGTCGGGCCGGTGCGCGGCCTGCCGGGGTTCTGGGTGGCCTGTGGTGTCATGGCGGGGTTCTCGCAGGGCGGCGGCGTCGGGCTGGCGCTGTCGAACTGGATGATCGAAGGCGATCCCGGCGCCGATATCTGGGCGATGGATGTGTCGCGCTACGGTGACTGGGCCACGATGGCCTACACCAACGCCAAGGTGCGCGAAAACTATTCGCGGCGGTTTTCGATCCGCTTCCCAAACGAGGAATTACCGGCCGGCCGGCCGCTCAAGACGACACCGATCTACGATCTGTTGTCGGCGAAGGGCTCGCAGTGGGGGGTCGCCTATGGGCTGGAGGTGCCGCTGTGGTACGCGCCCGAAGGCGTCAAAGACGAATTCTCCTGGCGCCGCTCGAGTGATTTCGAGCATGTCGCGAAAGAGGTGGAGACGGTTCGGCAACGCGTTGGTCTGTCGGAAATCTCGTCATTCGCCAAATACAAAGTAACTGGCGAGGGCGCTGCAGCCTGGCTCGACCGCTTGCTGGCCTGCAAGCTGCCAAGGCCCGGACGCATGACGTTAGCGCCGATGCTGAAGGCAGACGGCAGGCTGATCGGCGATTTCACGCTGGCCAATCTCGGCGGTCCAAATTGTGCAAGTAAGGATTGGTTCCTGGCCGGCAGCGGTGTCGCCGAGCAGTACCACATGCGCTGGTTCGAAGCGCATCTGCCGAAGGACGGCTCTGTCAGCATCGAGGCGCTGGGAGCAAAACTCACCGGCCTGTCGATCGCCGGGCCGAGCGCGCGGAAGCTTCTTGAAAAGGTCACACGATCTGACGTGTCGAATGCGGCCTTTCCATTCATGGCCATCAGCAGGATGGATATCGGCATGGCGCCGTGCCTAGTCGGGCGCGTCAGCTACACCGGCGACCTCGGCTACGAAATCTGGGTGGCGCCGGAATATCAGCGTGCCGCTTATCAGGCGCTGATGGCGGCGGGCGAGGAATTCGGCATCGGCCTGTTCGGCTCGCGCGCGCTCAATGCGCTGCGGCTCGAGAAGAATTACGGCTCATGGGCGCGCGAATACCGGCCGATCTACGGGCCGCTGGAGGCCGGCCTCGACCGCTTCGTCGCCTACGGCAAGCAGGCCGATTTCATCGGCAAGCAGGCGGCGCTGGCCGAGCGCAAGCAAGGCGGCAGACTGCGGCTGCGGGCCTTTGTCGTCGATGCTGCCGATGTCGACGTCATCGGCGACGAGCCAATCTGGTATGGCGGCGCCGTGCGCGGCTGGGTCACGTCGGGTGGCTACGCGCATCATTCAAAAAAGTCCGTCGCCATCGGCTATGTGCCGAAAGAGATCGCCGATGAGGCCTACGGTTTCGAGATTGAGCTTCTGGGCAAACGCCACGCCGCGCGCATGCAGCCGACCCCGCTGTTCGACGCGAATTTCGAACGGATGAGAGGGTGAGGAACCGGTTCGCACAGCGAATTCGCCGTGCCGGTGGCACGGCGAAAGGTTCCGAATGCCGGGGAGCTGTCGGAGGCAGCGGGCCCACGGCCGGGAGACGGTGAATTACGAAGCCCGGCGGTTGTCCAGCGCCAGGGCGCCGGCGCCGGCGAACACCAGATAGAGGAAGATGAAGCAGAACGATATTGCCGCATCGCCGCCGTTGTTGACCGGGAAGAAGTCGCGCGGCATGTGCGCCATGAAATAGGCGATCGCCATCTCGCCGCTGAGAAGGAATGCCACCGGCCTGGTGAAAAGCCCCAATACCAGCAGGATGCCGCCGGCGAATTCCAGGATGGCCGCAGTCAGCGACAGCCCGCTCAGGGTGCCGGCAGGGTCGCCGACAGGGAAATTGAAAAGTTTCTGAGTGCCGTGCTCGATGAACTGCAGCGCCGTCATGATGCGCAAGGCGGCAAGAGCGAACGGTTGATATCCGGCCAGGCCTTCGAAAAGCTTCATCTACGACTCCATTTTCACCTCGCCCGGCCATAGGTCATCGCCAAAGGCCGGACCATTCACATGATCCGGCCTGCCATCAACTGTCGGTGAGTGAGTCGTGAGAAGTGCTGCAGCCTTGGGGCCGCACCAAGGCGGCCCCGCAATTGGCGCGGCCTGTTACCGCGTCGGTGCCATTAGCGCGAAATGGGCGCCTTGCGGGTCCGTGCACTGCACGATCCAGCTGCCGCCGGGAACCTCCATCGGACCCATGAGGATCTTGCCGCCATCGTCGGTGACACGCTTGGCTGCCGCGTCGATGCCGGGCACGTTGAAATAGAACTGCCAGACCGGCGCCGGGATCTGCTCGGGTTTGTTCATTATGCCGCCAACGGGCTCGCCGCCGAAGGCGAAAAGCTGGTAGACGCCCATCGGACCCATATCCATGGCGTCGCCCTTCTCCCAGCCGAACTGGCTGGAATAGAAATCGAACGCCGCCTTCGAGTCTGACGTGTAGAGCTCATGCCAGCCGATGTTGCCGGGTGTCGTCAACGGTAGAGGCGGCTGGTCGGGGCCGCTGGGCTGCAGGAAGTTGAATATCGCGCCTTGCGGGTCGGCAACGACGGCGAAGCGGCCGACGCCAGGAATGTCGTCGGGCTCGCGGTGAACCGCGCCACCAGCCTTCTTGAGGGACGCCGTTGCGGCATTGACGTCCCCGGTGAGGATATAACCGATCCAGGCCGGCGGCATGCCCATCTTGCGCGCGTCCTCGGGCAGCGTCATCAGCCCGCCGACGCCGCGCTCGCCGACATTCATGACGATATAGCGCGGCATGCCCGGGGCGCCTTCGAAAGGCTGCCCCCTCCAGCCCACTACCGAGGTGTAAAACGCCTCGGCGGCGTCGAGATCGGTGGTCATCAACTCGTACCAGAAGAAGGGCATCGGGGACTGTGGCATTGTCGTGCTCCTTGCGGTTTGTACATCGATCATGCGCGATCCATTCTAGGACGATCTTCGCGACGAAAATCAGACAGCGGCCAAAAAAGTTATGGCGCACAGCCCGTGGCCTGCGCGCTTTGTGTTTGGATTTTCCTACAGCGGAGGATCTTCGGTCTATACCACCCGGCTGGAACGCCGGCGGCCTATATCGCTCGTGGCGGCTTAGCCGGCGAGACGTGCATCCGCATGGTTGTTATGCGTTTCTTCCTCGTTCGCGGGGGATGGCATCAAGTGCTCAAGCTTATGCAAGCGCCTAGCGCCGACGAAGCGGCATTTCGGCCTTTCGACAGAGCCATCAGGCAGCTCAAAATATGAGTTTGATTATCATGTTTGTTGAACCGTTCCAGCGGCTTGCGCCGAAAATTGACCAATTGATAAAAAAATAAAACGTGCTAGCCTTCCCCAAAACAAGAACATGGGGAACTGACGATGCCAGAAGGCCAGTTCAAGCAAGGCATTGCCGGCGGGCGACTTTCGCCGGAACAATATGCCGACAATTTTTCCGATCTGCATCCGCCGCTCGATCATCACGAGGCGCTGGTCGAATCCGACCGCTGCTATTTCTGCTACGACGCGCCGTGCATGAATGCGTGCCCGACCTCGATCGACATCCCGCTGTTCATCCGCCAGATCGCGACCGGCAATCCGATCGGCTCGGCCAAGACGATCTTCGACCAGAATATTTTGGGCGGCATGTGCGCCCGCGTCTGCCCGACCGAGACGCTGTGCGAAGAGGTCTGCGTGCGCGAGGTGGCAGAAGGCAAGCCGGTGCAGATTGGTCGCCTCCAGCGCTACGCCACCGATGTCGCGATGGCCGAAAACAAGCAGTTCTACAAGCGCGCCGAACCGACCGGCAAGACGGTCGCCGTGGTCGGCGCCGGACCGGCCGGGCTTGCGGCCGCGCATCGGCTTGCCCGCCACGGCCACGACGTGACCATCCTGGAAGCCCGGCCAAAGCCCGGCGGGCTCAATGAGTACGGTATCGCGGCCTATAAGAGCGTCGACAATTTCGCTCAGGCCGAAGTCGACTATGTCACGTCGATCGGCGGCATCGACATCCAGAACGGCAAGGCGCTCGGCCGCGATTACCAGCTGTCGGACCTGACCAGGAATTACGATGCGGTGTTCCTCGGCATGGGGCTTGGCGGCGTCAATGCCTTGCGGGCGGACGGCGAGGAGGCGCAAGGCGTCACCAACGCCGTCGAGTTCATTGCCGAGCTTCGTCAGGCCAGTGATCTGGCCAGCCTGCCGGTCGGACGGCGTGTTGTTGTCATCGGCGGCGGCATGACGGCGATCGACGCGGCGGTGCAATCGAAGCTGCTCGGTGCCGAAGAGGTGACGATCTGCTATCGGCGCGGCCCGGAGCACATGAATGCCTCCGAATTCGAGCAGGATCTGGCTGCCGCCAATGGCGTCATCATCCGGCACTGGTTGCAGCCGAAGCGGGTCATTGCCGATGCCGGCAAGGTGTCGGCGATCGAGCTCGAATACACCGCGATGGACGGCGACCGGCTCGTCGGCACCGGCGAGCGGCTGACACTGACTGCCGATCAGGTGTTCAAGGCGATCGGCCAGAGCTTTGTCCCGGCTGCGCTCAACGGCAGCGGAGCCTTGCTTGCCCTGGAAGCCGGCCGCATCAAGGTCGACGCGGAAGGGCGCACCTCGCTGGCCAATGTCTGGGCTGGCGGCGACTGCATTTTCGGCGGCGACGACCTGACTGTTTCAGCCGTCGCGCAAGGCCGCGATGCGGCGGAGAGCATTCATCGGGCACTGACCTCGAACGGGAGGGCATGAGCATGGCAGACATCCGCAACAATTTCGTCGGCATCAAGTCGCCGAACCCGTTCTGGCTGGCCTCGGCGCCGCCGACCGACAAGGCTTACAACGTCATCCGCGCCTTCAAGGCGGGCTGGGGAGGCGTGGTGTGGAAGACGCTCGGGGAAGAGGGCCCACCGGTGGTCAACGTCAACGGGCCACGCTATGGCGCGATCTGGGGCGCCGACCGTCGTCTGCTCGGCCTCAACAACATCGAGCTGATCACCGATCGCGACCTGCAGGTCAATCTGCGCGAGATCAAGCAGGTCAAGATGGACTGGCCCGACCGGGCAATAGTCGTCTCGCTGATGGTGCCGTGCGAGGAGCATGCCTGGAAGGCGATCCTGCCGGTGGTCGAGGAGACCGGCGCCGACGGCATCGAACTCAATTTCGGCTGCCCGCATGGCATGTCGGAACGCGGCATGGGTGCGGCGGTCGGCCAGGTGCCGGAATACATCGAAATGGTGGTGCGCTGGTGCAAGGCCAACACCCGCATGCCTGTCATCACCAAGCTGACGCCCAACATCACCGACATACGCAAGCCGGCACGCGCTGCCCTTGCCGGCGGCACCGACGCGGTGTCGCTGATCAACACCATCAACTCGATCACCGGCGTCAATCTTGATAGTTTCGCGCCGGAGCCGACGATCGACGGCAAGGGTTCGCATGGCGGCTATTGCGGCCCGGCGGTGAAGCCGATCGCCATGAACATGGTGGCCGAGATCGCGCGCGATCCGGAAACGATGGGCCTGCCGATCTCCGGCATCGGCGGCATCACCACCTGGCGTGACGCCGCCGAATTCATGGCGCTCGGCGCCGGCAATGTGCAGGTGTGCACGGCGGCGATGACCTATGGCTTCAAGATCGTGCAGGAGATGATCGCCGGCTTGGAAAACTGGATGGACGAGAAGGGCCATGCCTCGCTGGACGACTTCGTCGGCCGCGCCACCCCCAACGTCACCGACTGGCAGTATCTCAACCTCAACTACGTCGCCAAGGCGCATATCGACCAGGACGCCTGCATCAAATGCGGCCGCTGCCACATCGCCTGCGAGGACACCTCGCACCAGGCGATCACCAGCATGGTCGACGGCGTCAGGCATTTCGAGGTGATCGAGGCCGAATGTGTCGGCTGCAATCTCTGTGTCAATGTCTGTCCGGTCGAGAATTGCATCACCATGGAGCCGCTGGCGGCCGGCGTGATCGACCAGCGCACCGGCAGGCCGGTGTCGCCGATCTATGCCAACTGGACGACGCATCCGAACAATCCGATGGCCAAGGTGGCGGCGGAGTAGCGAACAGCGCGTTGTGGGAAAGCGGCACCTGCGGGCGCCGCTTTTTCAAATAGATATTGCGGATGCTTCTTATCCAGGATAACATGTATCCATGAATAGGAGAGCGAAATGAAGCTGGGCGAGGGCGTCGAAGCGGCCATCCACTGCGCCGCCATGCTAGCCGGCATGGAAGGCGCGGCGACTATGCCGGGTGCTGCCATGGCGGAAGCGTTCGGGCTGTCGCCGAGCTATCTGCTTAAGCATCTCAACATGCTGACAACGTCGGGCATTCTGGAATCGGTGCCGGGGCCATACGGCGGCTACCGGCTGGCGCGGCCGGCGGAACGCATAACGCTGCTCGATATCGTGCTGGCCGTCGAGGGGCGCGAACCGGCCTTCCGCTGCGCCGAAATCCGCCAGCGCGGCCCAGCGAAGCTCGATGCCTCGGTCTATGTCAAACCTTGCGGCATCAACGTAGCCATGCTGAAGGCCGAGCGCGCCTATCGCGCCGCGCTCGCCGACGCCCGGCTGTCCGACATCGTTGCAGAATACACGGCCGATGCCGATCCCCGTTCGATCGCCGCGAACTGCGCCTTCGTCGAGCGCCATCAGCGGCCGCAGAAATCAAGTTCAACCAAGCAAGCATGAAAGGCTACAGACGATGAAACAGAGGCTGCAATTTTTCGGCGCGGCGCCGGAGATCATGAAGGCGGTGTCGGCGCTCAACAAGGCAGTCGACGAATGCGGGCTCGAAAAAAGCCTGTTGCATCTGATCAAGCTCAGGGCGTCGCAGATCAATGGCTGCTCGTATTGCGTCGAGATGCATAGCCGCGAAGCGCGCCGCGACGGCGAAAGCGAGCAGCGGCTCTATCTGGTCTCCGCCTGGAAGGAATCGCCGCTGTTTTCCGAGCGCGAACGCGCTGCCTTCGCCTGGACCGACGCGCTGACCAGGATCGCCGACAACGATATTTCGGACGAACTCTATGCAAGGACGCTCGAGCATTTCTCGGAAGAGGAGCTGGTCAAGCTGTCGGTTGCGCTCGGCATGATCAACACCTGGAACCGGCTTTGCGTTCCGTTCCATGCAATCCATCCGATGCCGGCGGTCATGGCCGCTTGAGAACCAGGCGCGCGGCCGTCGGCCCCGCGCCTCTTTTCCAAGGACCGACAGCATGTTTTCAAGCTTTAATAATGAGATCCTATTCGCCGCCCGCCTGCTGCTTGGCGGCGCCTTTGTCTTTGCCGGCCTACGCAACATTCAGAACGCGGCGTTGGTGAGCCAATTGATGACGACGCGCGGCGTGCCGCAGGCGCGGCTGGTGCTGTGGCTGGGGATCGTCCTGCAAATCATCGCCGGAGCGCTGGTGATCGCAGGCATCTGGACCGCTCTGGCGGCGGCATGCCTGATCCTGTTCCTGATTGTCGCTACGCCGATGTTCCATAACTTCTGGGATCATCAGGGCCCGGAGCGCGCGTCCCGCATCAATGGCTTTGTCGGCAACGTGGCGTTGACCGGAGGATTTCTGGCGCTGATCGCGCAACCGCTTTGACAACGACCGTCGCCTGGGGCAGCCGCTTTACGCCGCATACCGCAAACCTCCGTCGCAGGTCAGGACCTGGCCGGTGACGAAGCTGTTCGAAACCAGGAACGCAATTGCCTCGGCGACGTCCTCGGCGCGGCCGATGCGGCCGACCGGCGTCTTGCCGGCATATTCGGCAAACACCGCCTGCCGATGATCGTCGGGCAAAAAATCCCACCATGGCGTGTCGATGACACCCGGTGCCACGACATTGACGCGTAACGGCTTCAGCTCCATCGCCAGGATCGGCACCACGGTCAGTAGCATGCCGTTGACGGCGGCGATGCCGGCGACGCCGGGCGCCGACAACTGCGCCGACACCGCCGAGATGAAAGTCACCGAACCGCTCTTGTTCAGCGTCGGCAAGGCGGCCTGCAGGCAGGAGAGTTGTGGCCGGACCTTCTCGTCGACGCCACCGCCGATGTCGGTCAGGTCAAGTGTTTCAAACGGGCCGAGCCCCTTGCCGCCGCTAGCGGCCAGCACCAGGTGATCGAAAGGGCCGAGATCGCTAAAGAACCGGCGAACCTCGTCCGGCTTCGCGGCGTCGAAGGCAGCTTTTTCGACCGCGCCACCAAGGCTTTGCCATGCGTTGTCGAGCCTTTCCTGGTTGCGCCCGGTGATCGTCACCTTCATGCCCGGGCCGAGCAGCTTTTTCGCGGTGGCGAGGCCGATGCCGGAGGAGCCGCCGACGACCACGGTGTGATTGGTTTTCTCGATCATGAATTTTCTTTCTTCGATGTTGCGGAGGAGCGTGCGAGCCCGACAAGGCCGAGACTCAATTCGCGCAGCTGCTGCCTCGCCTTCGCCTCATAGGCTTGTGCATCGGCGCGGGATTCTCTTTGGCCGTCGAAATAGAGGCCGCTTCGCCCCTCTAGCGCCGGCGATGTGGCGAGGTTGATGATGGCCTCTGCGCCTGTTTCGACGGAGCTCCTGGGTGTGATGCCCGCCTGCCGCACCATCGTAGTGTTCATGTAGCTTGCCGGATGCAGGCTGTTGACCGTGACGCCGGTGCCGTTCAGCTGCTCCGCCAGATCGATGGTGAACATGATCTGCGCCAGCTTGCTCTGGCAGTAGGCACGGACGCCGTCATAGGAGCGGGTCAGCATGACGTCGTCGAAGTCGATCGCCTGCTGGCCGGCCGAGGCGACGTTGACGATGCGCGCCGGCGCGCTGGACTTGAGCAGCGGCAGCAGCTCCGTGGTGAGCAGGAAGCCGGCGAGATAGTTGACGGCAAAGCGCAACTCATAGCCGTCGGCGCTGACCTGCCGTTTCGCGTTTGGGCCGGCGGTGCCGACGCCGGCATTGTTGATGAGGACATCGAGCCGCTTGGTCCTTGCGCGCACGGCCTCGGCGAGGCGGCGGACTTCCGCCAGGGAGGAGAGGTCGGCGACCAGCAGCTCGGCCTTGCCGCCGGCGGCTTCGATTTCGGCCGCGATCGCCTTGCCCCTTGTCGCGTCGCGGCCATGCACAAGGATGCGCGCGCCGCCGGCGCCGAGCCTTTGCGCGACGACGCGGCCGACGCCGTCGGTAGACCCTGTGATGAGGATTGTCTTGTCTTTCAGTTCCATGTTCGGAGCCTCCATCTCGTAGCTCTGAGCGGAAAGATGGGGCACCAGCCACTTGCCAAACAGTTCAAACTTTATCCTGGTATCGGTACTGCTATAATAGCGCCGATGGATTCCACCACGCATTCCGCCGAAGACAGCCGCCGCCGCGAGCTTGGCGCCTTCCTGCGCTCGCGGCGCGAAAGGCTGACGCCTTCGGCCACCGGCATATCGACCGGATTGCGCCGGCGCACGCCCGGGCTGCGGCGTGAGGAAGTGGCGATGATCGCCGGCGTCGGCACGACCTGGTACACCTGGCTGGAGCAGGGCCGCGACGTTCGGCCATCGGCAGAGGTGCTGACGGCGCTCAGCCGGGCGCTGCGCCTGGACACGGCCGAGCAACGGCATCTGTTCATCCTTGCCGGCCGACCGCAGCCGGAGCGTCGCGTCGACGCGCCGGAAAAAGTCGATAGCCCGTTACTGCACATGCTGCAGAGCCTGGTCCTGCAGCCGGCCTATGTCCTTGGGCGGCGCTGGGACGTGCTGGCCTGGAACTCTGCCGCGGCAGCCGTGTTCGGCGACTATGGTCTGCTGGAGGGCGATGCCCGCAACATCGTCCATATGGTTTTCACCAGCCCGCAGCACCGGCGCCTGCTCGTCGACTGGGAGGAACTGGCGCGTGCCGTGCTGGCGTCATTCCGGGCAGAAAGCGCCAGATATGTCGGCGATCCGGATTTCGAGCGGCTGATCGCGCTGATGACGCGCTCGAGCCCGGAGTTTCGCGCCTGGTGGCCGCTACGCGACGTGGCCCGCAACCTATCGGGTGTGAAGCATGTCCGGCACCCGATAGCGGGCGCCATGGCGTTCGAGCATATGAGCCTGTCGATCGACGACGGCTCGGACATGAAGCTGATCGTCTACACGCCGCTCGCCGAGCAAAACTCGATCGCCAAGCTCGAACAACTGCTGGAGACGCTTCCGGCCGAGCGGCGCAGCGCGTGATGCCCATCGCTTCGCTGAAGCCTCAGCCCTTCGGCTTCAGCCCGTCAATGAACAGTTGCTCGAGAAACCTTGCGGCATCCTCGAAGCGGCCGTCGCCGCCGCGATCGGGGCCGAGCACGGCGCGGACCTGGACGTCGAAATCGGCATAATGCTGCGTCGTCGCCCAGATCGAGAAGATCAGGTGCCAGGGGTCGGTGCGGGCAATCTTGCCGGCGCGCATCCAGCCCTTAATGACGTTGGCCTTCTCGTCGACCAGTGTCTTCAATTCGCCCTCCAGCATCGGCATGATGCGCGGCGCGCCCTGCAGGATCTCGTTGGCGAACAGCCGGCTCTCGCGCGGGAAATCGCGCGCCATTTCGAGCTTGCGCCTGATATAGCTGCGCAGTTCGGTCAAGGGATCGCCAATGTCGTCGAGTTCGCGCAGCGGCGCGAGCCAGGTGTCGAGAAGCCGCTGCATCAGCGTCTCGTGGATGTCCTCCTTGCGGCGGAAGTAATAGAGCAGGTTCGGCTTCGACATGCCGGCGGCTTCGGCGATCTGGTCGATGGTCGAGCCGCGAAAACCGTTGGTGGAGAAGACTTCGAGCGCCGCCTCTAAAATGAGCTCGCGCTTTTCCAGCTGGATGCGGGTGCGGCGAGGAGCGGAGCTTTCGACCGCCCCCGTCACCTCGAAAAACCTTCGCCGCGAGGCGTGTCTGGACCAATTCTCTGGACCAGTTTTTCTCCGCCCTGTGGAGCGCACTTCGAAAGCCGCATTTCCGCTAGTAATCCCTTGACCGCTGATAAGGCGGTGCTAACGTTTGTCCAACCGGTCAAAAATTTGCGTAGCACGAAAACGCAGCAAAGACCAAGTGTTGGAAAGACCAGGCGTTAGCCGCACCGAAACGGGTTACAAGGGGAAGTCTTGGTCATGTCCAACCGGCTGAAAGTCACGCCGAACGATCTCAGCGCATTCTGGATGCCGTTCACGGCAAACCGGCAGTTCAAGCAGGCGCCGCGCATGTTCGTGTCCGCCAAGGACATGCATTACACGACCAGCGACGGGCGCAAGGTTCTCGACGGCACCGCCGGCCTGTGGTGCGTCAATGCCGGCCACTGCCGTCCGAAAATCACCGAGGCGATCCAGAGCCAGGCGGCAGAGCTCGATTATGCGCCGGCGTTCCAGATGGGTCACCCGATCGTGTTCGAGCTTGCAAATCGGCTGGTCGATATCGCGCCGAAGGGCATGGACCATGTGTTCTTCACCAATTCCGGATCGGAATCGGTCGAGACCGCGCTGAAGATGGCCATCGCCTATCACCGCGCAAAAGGCGAGGGCTCGCGCACCCGCCTGATCGGCCGCGAACGCGGCTATCACGGCGTCAATTTCGGCGGCATTTCGGTTGGCGGCATCGTTACAAACCGCAAGATGTTCGGCACGCTGCTCGGCGGGGTCGATCACATGCCACACACCCATCTGCCGGAAAAGAACTCCTTCACCAAGGGCGTGCCCGAGCATGGCGCCGAACTGGCGAACGAATTAGAGCGTATCGTTGCCCTGCACGACGCCTCGACAATCGCCGCCGTCATCGTTGAGCCGGTTGCCGGTTCCACCGGCGTCATCCTGCCGCCGAAGGGCTATTTGCAGAAGCTTCGCGAGATCTGCACCAAGCACGGCATCTTGCTGATTTTCGATGAGGTCATCACCGGCTTCGGCCGTCTCGGCACGCCGTTTGCCGCCGACTATTTCGGCGTCACGCCCGATATCATGACCACCGCCAAAGGCGTCTCCAACGGCGTCATCCCGATGGGCGCGGTGTTCGTGAAGAAGGAAATCCACGACGCCTTCATGACCGGGCCCGAGCACATGATCGAGTTCTTCCACGGCTACACCTATTCGGGCAATCCGATCGCCTGCGCCGCGGCGCTGGGCACGCTCGACACCTACAAGGAAGAGGGGCTGCTGACGCGCGGCGAGGAACTGGCGCCGTACTGGGAGGACGCGCTGCATTCGCTGAAGGGCGAGCCGAACGTCATCGACATCCGCAACATCGGCCTGATCGGCGCGATCGAACTGGCGCCGATCGCCGGGCAGCCGACGAAGCGGGCCTTCTCGGCTTTTGTGAAAGCGTTCGAGCGCGGTGCATTGATCCGAACCACCGGCGACATCATCGCGCTGTCGCCGCCGCTGATCATCACCAAAGGCCAGATCAACGAATTGATCGACCACGTCCGTGATGTGTTGCGATCGATAGACTAGGAAGGGTGTGAATGGCCTCTGCAAAGCGCGAAGCGGCATTGGAGAAGGAAAGGCAGTCTCTCGAGACGGCCTATTTCGATGCTTTACTTGTTGCGCTTCGCGATTGCGCCGACGGTCGATGGGGTCTGTTCGGCCAGAACGAAGGAACCCTTCCGGCACATCTCGAAGATCGTCATTTGCCGGAAAGTGTAAAGCGGCTGGACGCAATAGGAGACGAGCTTGTCTTGGTTCGAGAAAAGATGGGTTTTGCCGACCTCTTTGCTCCTATGCAGCGGCTGGTTGAATTGAGGGCGGAGCAAGGGTCCAATCGTCCAGGAGAACCGCGCCTGGCACAAATGTTCCTCAATGAACTGAAAGCGTAAAGGACTATCCATGGCCGCCCCCGGCGAGAATCTGCGAATCAATTCAGACCGTTTGTGGGATTCGATAATGGAGATGGCGAAGATCGGCCCCGGCATTGCCGGCGGCAATAATCGCCAGACCGTTACCGACGAGGACGGCGAAGGGCGGCACCTGTTCAAGCGCTGGTGCGATGAGGCGGGGCTCGAAATGGGCGTCGACGAGATGGGCACGATGTTTGCCCGCCGCGAAGGCACCGACCCCAGCCTGCCGCCGGTCTATGTCGGCAGCCATCTCGACACCCAGCCGACCGGCGGCAAGTATGACGGCGTGCTCGGCGTGCTCGGCGGCCTGGAGGTCGTGCGCTCGCTCAACGATCTCGGCATCAAGACCAAGCACCCGATCGTCGTCACCAACTGGACCAACGAGGAAGGCGCCCGCTTTGCGCCGGCAATGATGGCGTCCGGGGTATTCGCCGGCGTGCTCGACCAGGCCGACGTCTATTCACATGTCGACAAGGACGGCAAGAAATTCGGCGAGGAACTCGAACGGATCGGCTGGAAGGGCACCGAGAAAGTCGGTGACCGAAAGATCCACGCCTTCTTCGAATTGCATATCGAGCAGGGCCCGATCCTCGAGGACGAGGGCATCGACATCGGTGTCGTCACCCATGGGCAAGGGTTGAAATGGCTGCAGGTGACGCTGACCGGCAAGGAGGCGCACACCGGCTCGACGCCGATGCCGAAGCGGCGCAATGCCGGGCTCGGCATGGCGCGGGTGATCGAATTGGTGCACGAGATCGCCATGGACTACCAACCCGACGCCGTCGGCGCGGTCGGCCATATGGAGGTCTATCCGAACTCGCGCAACATCATCGCCGGGCGCACCGTCTTCACCATCGACATCCGCTCGCCGGAAAAGGAGGTGCTGGACGCCATGGACGGGCGCATCCGCGAAGGCATCGACACGATCTGCGACGCGCTCGATATCAAATATCAAATCGAGCAGGTCGGCCATTTCGACCCGGTCACCTTCGACGCGGGCTGCGTCAAGGCTGTGCGGGATGCGGCGGAGCGCTTGGGATATACGCATCGCAATATCGTCTCGGGCGCCGGCCATGACGCTTGCTGGATCAACCGCGTTGCGCCCACCGCAATGGTGATGTGCCCTTGCGTCGACGGTCTCAGCCACAACGAGGCCGAGGAAATCACCAAGGAATGGGCAGCGGCCGGCGCCGACGTGCTGTTCCATGCGGTGGTGGACACGGCGGAGATCGTAGGGTGAGAGGTTTGGGCTGGACCAGACGGATTCTTGCGAAGAGGGACCCCCACCCTAACCCTCCCCACAAGGGGGAGGGAACTCCTGTCAGCGCCGATTTGCGGCAAATTACCAACGTTTCCAACGCCAAGGTCGTAAGTCGGATTGCGCGGCAGCATTCCCTCCCCCTTGTGGGGAGGGTTAGGGTGGGGGTCCCTCTTCGCAAAAAATTAGTACGCGATTTCTCTGCCTTTGCGGGAAGAGATTGAGGGTGGGGGTACTCGTTTTGGCACCGACCGGTATCGACCCCGCCGCCATCAAACGTGCCAGGGCATTACGCCGAAACATGACGGATGGCGAACGCAAGCTCTGGTCGGAATTGAAAGAGTTCCGTCATCTCTACGGCCTGCATGCCAGGAAGCAGGCGCCGATCGGGCCTTACATTGCGGACTTCGTTCTGCATGAGAAGAACCTCGTCATCGAAGTAGACGGAGAGCATCACTTCACGCCGGAGCAAATGGACAAGGATCGGATACGCGATGCATGGTTTGGCCGGCAGGGCTATCGTGTGCTGCGGTTTTCGACCGGAGATCTGGCGGAATCTTTCGACGGGTGTATCGAAGAGATACTGCGGGAAGTTGGAGTCATGTAGAGGCCATTTACAGCCCCGTTGGTCCTGACCCCGCCTGTAACACCGACAAGACGCTCACAAGAAGCGCGAGAGAACAAGGGAACAAGAAAATGACCAAAGTCATCCGAAACGGCACCATCGTCACAGCCGACCGCACCTGGAAGGCCGATGTGCTGATGCGGCACGGCAAGATCGTCGCCATCGGTTCCAATCTTCACGGCGACCATGAGTTCGACGCCAGCGGCTGCTATGTGATGCCGGGCGGCATCGACCCGCACACCCATCTCGAAATGCCATTCATGGGCACCTATTCGGCCGATGACTTCGAATCCGGCACCCGCGCGGCCCTTGCCGGCGGCACGACGATGGTCGTCGATTTCTGCCTGCCGTCGCCGCAGCAATCACTGCTTGAGGCCCTGCAGATGTGGGACAACAAGACCTCGAAGGCGTCCTGCGATTATTCCTTCCACATGGCGATCACCTGGTGGGGCAAGCAGGTGTTCGACGAAATGGCCACCGTCGTCGACAGGGGCATTACCTCGTTCAAGCATTTCATGGCCTACAAGGGCGCGCTGATGGTCGACGACGACGAGCTCTATTCGTCGTTCCAGCGCTGCGCCGATCTTGGCGCGCTGCCGCTGGTCCATGCCGAGAATGGCGACGTGGTGGCCGCCCTGTCGCAGAAGCTGCTGGCGGCGGGCAACAATGGCCCGGAGGGGCACGCCTATTCGCGCCCGCCGGAAGTGGAAGGCGAGGCGACCAACCGCGCCATCATGATCGCCGACATGGCTGGCGTGCCGCTGTATGTCGTGCATGTCTCCTGCGAGCAGGCGCACGAGGCCATCCGCCGCGCGCGGCAGAAAGGCATGCGGGTGTTCGGCGAGCCGCTGATCCAGCATCTGACGCTGGACGAGAGCGAGTATTTCAACAAGGACTGGGACCATGCGGCACGCCGCGTGATGAGCCCGCCCTTCCGCAACAAATGGCACCAGGATTCGCTGTGGGCCGGCCTGCAGGCCGGGTCGCTGCAAGTGGTGGCGACCGACCATTGTGCCTTCACCACCAAACAGAAGCGCAACGGCGTCGGCGACTTCACCAAGATTCCGAATGGCACCGGCGGGCTCGAGGATCGTTTGCCGGTGTTGTGGACGACCGGCGTCAACACCGGCCGGCTGACGATGAACGAGTTCGTCGCGGTGACCTCGACCAACATCGCCAAGATACTCAACATGTACCCGAAGAAGGGCGCCATCGTCGAAGGCGCGGACGCCGACATCCTCGTCTGGGACCCGAAGCGCAAGAAGAAGATCACGGCCAAGAAGCAGCAGTCGGTGATCGACTACAACGTCTTCGAAGGTTTCGAGGTGACCGGCCTGCCGCGCTTCGTCTTCTCGCGCGGCGAACTGTCGATCGAGGAAAACGAAGTCAAGGCAAAGCCCGGCCATGGCGAGTTCGTCGCTCGCGAGCCCAACGCGGCGGTCAACCGGGCACTGTCGACCTGGAAGGAGATTTCCGCGCCGCGCAAGGTGGAACGTACAGGCATCCCGGCGACGGGCGTTTGAGCTTGGCGAGCCACGGTGCGATTATCTCACTGGCCGCGGTGATCCTTGCCGCCCGGCCGGCGGCGGCTGACGTCCTTGCCGGTTCCTATGGCAATGAGGTCGGTTGCGCCGGCGTACGGCTCGGTTATCAGGACAGCGACGATTATGTCGTGCTGACCGCCGACGGCGTCGAAACCTATGGCAGCGGCTGCGAGTTCGCACAGCGATTGACGACGATGCCTGGCACCCAGTTGTTGAACTCCACCTGTTTGGCCGAGGGCGAGGCGGGGACGACCACGGATGTCGTCACGGTCGTCAACAAAGGAGAGGACGGTTTCTTCGTGACCATCCCCGGCCTCGAGGAGATAGGGCCGCTGAAATCATGTTCGTGACGGTGCCGATGACGGCCGCCGCCTCGATGCCGGCTTCAGGCGACCAACCCGTCCAGTTCCGGCAGCAGGACGACGCTTTCCTGTTCGTTGGGATCGGTGCGGGCAATGACCGCCGAGGCGGGGCTGTCGTTCAGATTGGCCGGCAGATGCGGCACGCCGGCCGGAATGTAGAAAAGATCGCCGGCCTTGACCACGATATGCTGTTCAAGCCGGTCGCCATACCAGGTATGGACTTCGCCGGAGAGCACATAGATCGCGGTTTCATGGTTTTCGTGCAAATGCGCCTTGGCGCGGGCACCCGGCGGCATGGTCAGCAGATGCATGCAGATGCCGGACGAGCCGACTGTTTCGGCGGCGATGCCGGCGAAATAACTCAGGCCCTGTTTGCCTTCATAAGAGCTTTCAGGGCGGATAAGATGGCACGTCGGTTTGGGCGACATCGGGGCAACTCCGGGCGTCTATCTGATGGGACAAGGGCGCGTCGAACTGGGGCGAGTAAAACTGGGGCGAGTAGGACTGGGCGAGTGGAAAGCAACATCGGGGTAAAATCAATGGGATTCCGGCCGGCGCCGCAGTGGCCGGAAGCGACAGGCTACGGCCGATGACGGGAGTATCGCCAGCCGTTGTTTCGGCAAGCAAGCTTGGCCTGACCTTCCAGACCAACGATGGTCCGGTGCAGGCGCTGTCTAATGTCGACCTGACCATCGGCAAGGGCGAATTCGTGTCCTTCATCGGGCCCTCCGGCTGCGGCAAGACAACTTTGCTGCGCGTGATCGCCGATCTGGAGAAGCCGACATCGGGAGCCATCTCCGTCAACGGCATGACGCCCGAGCAGGCGCGCCAGAGCCGCGCCTATGGCTATGTCTTTCAGGCGGCCGCACTTTATCCGTGGCGCACGATCGAGCGCAATGTGGCGCTGCCGCTGGAGATCATGGGCCTGTCCAGGGCGGAGCAGGCGGCGCGTATCAAGCGAACCCTCGACCTCGTCAATCTCAGCGGCTTCGAGAAGAAATACCCCTGGCAGCTCTCGGGCGGCATGCAGCAGCGCGCCTCGATCGCGCGGGCGCTCGCCTTCGACGCCGACCTTTTGTTGATGGACGAGCCGTTCGGCGCGCTCGACGAGATCGTGCGCGATCACCTCAACGAACAGTTGCTGGAGCTTTGGGAACGAACCAACAAGACCATCTGCTTCGTCACGCATTCGATCCCCGAGGCGGTGTATCTGTCGACGCGCATCGTCGTCATGTCGCCGCGCCCAGGGCGTGTCAGCGACGTCATAGAATCGACGCTGCCGAAAAAGCGGCCGCTCGATATCCGCGAGACGCCGGAGTTCCTGGCCATCGCCGCGCGGGTGCGGGACGGGCTGAGGGCGGGGCACAGCTATGATGATTGAGGCGGCGCGGAACGGGCTTGCGCGTTCGACCCAGGAGGTGCATCGCCCTCGCGAGGGAGGCGCTAACCGTGCTTTCGTCATCCTAGGGCGGAGCCACCGCGAAGCGGCGTGCGCAGACCCTGGGATCCATGCCGTGACGTCGGCCGAAACGCGCAAGCGGTCGAGAATAAGCGCCGGGCAAGCCACCGCAAGCGCCGTTCCTTCCAGAGAGGGAGCCATTTTCAGCACCGCTTCGGAGCGGGAAGGTAACGGCATGGATCCTAGGGTCTGCGCCGCGTCGCTTCGCTCCTTGCTGCGCCCTAGGATGACGAAGGCGCGGTTGGGCGCTCCCTTTACGCACGCCGCTTCGCGGCTGCTCCGCCCTAGGATGACGAAAGAAACGATTGCCGGGGCGAAAATGCCCGGCCTCCGCTTCGCTCCAGCCACCCTCTCCCCGTTGGGGAGAGGAGGGCGCTTACCCGGCGAGGCCTGCTAGAATGGACTCGTTTCGCGACAAGATCGTTCCGGTGACCTCGATCCTCCTGGGCGTCGTCGTCGTCTGGTACGTCATGGCTGTCATCCTCAACACGCCCTTCCAGCGCGATCTCGACCGCCGCGCCAATCAGACACCCGGCGTCGTCGAGTTCATCGGCAAGACGCTGGCGCAGCCGAAGCCGACGCTGCCGGCGCCGCATCAGGTGGCAGTGAATTTTTTCGAAAACACCTTTCTGCGCAGCATCACCTCGAACCGCAGCCTTGTCTACAATGCCTGGGTGACGCTGTCGTCGACGCTGCTCGGCTTTGCCTTCGGCACGGCGCTCGGCATCGTCATCGCCGTCGGCATCGTGCATGTGGCGACGCTCGACCGCAGCCTGATGCCGTGGATCATCGCGTCGCAGACCATTCCGATCCTGGCGGTGGCACCGATGATCATCGTTGTGCTGGCCGCTGTCGGCATCACCGGGCTGATCCCGAAGGCACTGATCTCGACCTATCTGTCGTTCTTCCCGGTGGCGGTCGGCATAGTGAAGGGGCTTCGCTCGCCCGAGCTTACCCATCTCGACCTGATGCACACCTATAATGCCAGTCCTTCGCAGACCTTCTGGAAATTGCGGGTGCCGGCCTCGGTGCCGTTCCTGTTCACCTCGATGAAGGTGGCGGTGGCCGCCAGCCTGGTCGGCGCCATCGTCGGCGAGCTGCCGACCGGCGCCGTCGCCGGCATCGGCGCCAAACTGCTCGCCGGCGCCTATTACAGCCAGACCATCGACATCTGGTCGGCGCTGGTTGCCGGGTCGGTGGTGGCGGCGCTGCTGGTTATGCTGGTCGGCATTGCCGGGCGCCTTGTCGACCGCGCCATGGGCGGGAGGCCGGCATGAGCTCCATCCTGAGCCTTTCCTCAATCACGCCTCGATCCTGGCAGGGGTATGCCGCGCTTGTCCTGTTTGTCGGCGCGCTGCTTGTTTTGCCGCTCGTCAGTGCTACGCCCGGTTACGGCATAGCGACTACGGTTTCGATTTTCATTCTGCTGCTCGTGGCAATCGAGGCCGACAACTTTCCACCGATGATCGGGGTGGTGTTGCTGTTCCTTGGCGCGCATGGCGCGGCGTGGATGCTGCTCGCCGGCATAACCGGCAATGAGGGCAGCGCTCGCGCATCCTTCTATCTGCTGCTCGCCGCCGCGTGGTTTTTGGCCTGGCGCTGCGTAACCGTGTTGTCGTCGTTTCGCCCGACGTCGCGCTGGGCGTCAACCGCCCTGCGCCTGATCATTCCGGCCATCTTCGGCGCCTGGATCCTGATCATCTGGGAAGCGGTGACGCGTGGTGCCGGCATTCCCTTCATCCTGCTGCCGCCGCCAAGCGCCATCGGTGCCCGCATCGTCGGCTCGCTGCCGGTGCTGGCGGCCGATGTCAGGCAGACCATCTTCAAGGCGGTCATCTTCGGCTATGTGGTGGGGAGCAGCGCCGGCTTCCTCGTTGCCATCGCCGCCGACCGCGTGCCGTTCCTGCGGCGCGGGCTTTTGCCGATCGGCAATATGGTATCGGCGCTGCCGATCATCGGCGTCGCGCCGATCATGGTCATGTGGTTCGGCTTCGACTGGCAGTCGAAGGCAGCGGTGGTCATCATCATGACCTTCTTCCCGATGCTGGTGAACACCGTCGCCGGGCTTGCCGCCTCCGGCCATATGGAGCGCGACCTGATGCGCACCTATGCCTCGAGCTATTGGCAGACGCTGTTCAAGCTGCGGCTGCCGGCGGCCGCGCCCTTCATCTTCAATGCGTTGAAGATCAATTCGACGCTAGCGCTGATCGGCGCCATTGTCGCCGAGTTCTTCGGCACCCCGGTGGTCGGCATGGGGTTCCGCATTTCGACGGAAGTCGGGCGGATGAACATCGACATGGTGTGGGCCGAAATCGCAGTTGCAGCACTTGCGGGTTCGGTCTTTTATGGCGTGGTCGCTTTTTTCGAGAGAGCAATCACGTTTTGGCATCCCTCTGTCCGTGGTGGATAGGGGCGGTTGGTTTAGGGCGCTAACTTCAGAGGGTAAAAACATGAAAAGACTTGTTGTTTCGATGCTGGCCGGCGCGATGTCGCTTGCCGCGTTCCAGGCGATGGCCGCAGACAAGGTGACACTGCAGCTGAAATGGGTCACCCAGGCACAGTTCGCCGGTTATTATGTCGCCAAGGACAAAGGTTTCTATGAGGCCGAAGGCCTCGACGTCGAGATCAAGCCCGGCGGTCCCGATATTGCGCCGGAGCAGGTCATCGCCGGCGGCGGCGCCGACGTCATCGTCGACTGGATGGGCGGCGCGCTGGCTGCCCGCGAAAAGGGCGTGCCGCTGGTCAACATCGCCCAGCCGTTCAAGAAAGCCGGTATGGAGCTGGTCTGCCCGAAGGACGGGCCGGTCAAGACGGAAGCCGACTTCAAGGGCCACACGCTCGGCGTCTGGTTCTTCGGCAACGAGTATCCGTTCTATGCCTGGATGAACAAGCTTGGCCTCAAGACCGATGGCGGGCCGGACGGCGTCACCGTGCTCAAGCAGAGCTTTGACGTGCAGCCGCTGATCCAGAAGCAGGCGGATTGCATTTCGGTGATGACCTATAACGAGTACTGGCAGCTCATCGACGCCGGCTACAAGCCGGAAGAGCTGACCGTCTTCAACTATTCCGCCATGGGCAACGATCTGCTCGAAGACGGGCTCTATGCCCTGGAGGACAAGCTCAAGGATCCGGCCTTCGAGGACAAGATGGTGCGTTTCGTGCGCGCTTCGATGAAGGGTTGGAAATACGCCGTCGACAATTCCGACGAAGCGGCTGGCATCGTCATGGACAATGGCGGCCAGGACGAGAATCACCAGAAGCGCATGATGGGCGAAGTCGCCAAGCTGATCGACAATGCCGATGGCAAGCTCGATCCGGCGACCTACGAGCGCACGGCCAAGGCGCTGCTCGACCAGAAGATCATCAGCAAGGAGCCTACCGGCGCCTACACGACGGCGATCACCGACAAGGCCATCAAATAGGGCTGTCAAACTGGCTTGTAGCGGAAAAGGGGCGGGCGACCGCCCCTTTTTAGTGGGATGTAAAATGAACGTTACCGGCGGAAACATCCGCTCGCAAAATCGTTGTGCCGGTGCATCCGCCTCAAGGGTGTCACAACGGAGGTTTCCATGCGCATCCAGTCCTTCACGCCGATGCTTTCGGCGCTGGCCATTTCTGCAGCCATCTTCTCTGCTTCACCGGCCCTGGCCGAAACCATAAAGATGACTGCGACGCTCGATGGCGCTCAGCAGAGCCCGCCCGTCACAACGAAGGGCAAGGGCACCGCCACGCTCAGGTTCAACACCACAACCAAGAAACTCAGCTGGACAGTGAGATATTCCGGCCTCAGCGGGCCGGCGAAGGCCGCACACATTCACGGCCCGGCGGCAAAGGGCGAAAACGCCGACCCGGTGATACCGTTCGAAGGCAAGCTGAGGAGCCCGATCAAGGGCTCGGCGACGTTGACCGATGCCCAGGCGACCGATTTGGAGGCGGGCAAGTACTACGTCAACATCCACACCGCGGCCCACGCGGATGGCGAGATCCGCGGGCAGATCGAAAAGGCGCCATCGACGATGTAGCGCAGCGATCATAGCGCTGTATCAACCTGTTGAAGTTTGGGAAGGGAATTCGACCTATCCCTTTGGCGCTTAGGCCCCGTCCCGTATCTGGGTCATGGTCCGCGTCGGCGTGATTGCCTCGGGATCGAGCCTGATCTCGACGATCGACGGTTTGCCGCTGGCGCGGGCGCGTTCAAAGGCCGGCGCGAAGTCGGCGGTCTTCTCGACTGTTTCGCCATGACCACCATAGGCACGCGCGAGCGCCGCGAAGTCGGGATTTTTCAGATCCGTGGCGACGATACGGCCGGGATATTCGCGCTCCTGGTGCATGCGGATCGTGCCGTAGATGCCGTTGTTGACGACAACGACGATGATCGGCAGTGCGTATTGCACGGCGGTGGCGAATTCCTGGCCGTTCATCAGGAAACAACCGTCGCCGGCGAAGGCGATCACGTCGCGGTCGGGATAGAGCTGCTTGGCGGCGACCGCCGCCGGCGTGCCGTAGCCCATCGAGCCGGATGTGGGTGCTGCCTGCGTGCCGAAACGCCGGAAGCGATGGTAACGATGCACCCAGGTGGCGTAGTTGCCGGCGCCGTTGGTGAGGATGGCGTCGTCCGGCAGTATCGTTTCGAGATAATTCATGATCGGCCCCATCTGGACGGCGCCGGGGCCGCTTTCCGGAGGCGTTGACCAGTCGAGATAGGCGGAATGCAGCTTCGCTGCCTCAGCCGCCCACACCGGCGTTGCAGCCGGCTTGCGTCGGGCAAAGGCTTCGACGAAAGCAGCAGGCGAGGCATTGATCGCCAGCGCCGGCCGGTAGACGCGGCCGAGCTCGCCGGCGTCGGCATGGACATGGACCAGCGTCTGGTCGGGGTAGGGGCTCTTCAGCAGCGTGTAGTCGGATGACGGCATCTCGCCCATACGGCCGCCGATGAGCAGCACGAGGTCGGCCTGCTTGATGGCGGTTGCTACCTTGGGGTTGATGCCGATGCCGACATCGCCGGCATAGTTCGGGTGGAGATGGTCGAACAGCATCTGGCGGCGGAAGGAGCAGCCGACCGGCAGCGACCAGGCTTCGGCTATCGTCCGCATCTGGGCAACAGCCTGCGCATCCCAGCGCGTACCGCCAAGGATGACGAAGGGCTGCTTTGCCTTGTTGAGCAACACTTCCAGCGCGTCGAGCTCGACTTCGCCGGGCCGCGTCTCGACAGGGGTGTAATGCCGGGCTTGCGGTGCCTCGGCGAGGCTGGTCAGCATGTCCTCGGGCAGCGAGATGACGACCGGGCCGGGCCGGCCGGAGGTCGCCACCGAAAAGGCCCGCGTGACGAATTCGGGGATGCGTGCGGCGTCGTCGATCTCGACCACCCATTTGGCGATATCACCGAAGAACCTGACGTAGTCGACTTCCTGAAAAGCCTCGCGCCCCTTGGCGTGGCTGGCGACCTGGCCAATGAACAGGATCAGGGGGACCGAATCCTGCATCGCGATGTGGATGCCGGCCGAGGCATTGGTGGCGCCTGGGCCGCGGGTGACGAAGCAGATGCCGGGCTTGCCGGTCAGGCGGCCGTGGCAGTCGGCCATCATCGCGGCACCGCCCTCCTGGCGGCAGACGATGGTGCGGATCGGCGAGTCGTGCAGCGCGTCGAGCACCGCCAGATAGGATTCGCCGGGCACGCAATAGATACGGTCCGTTCCGTTGGCTTCGAGCGCATCGACGATGAGTTGTCCGCCGGTCTTCATTTTCCTGACCTCTCCAGTTCGGCAAGGATTTCTTCGGTGTGTTCGCCGAGACGCGGTGACGGACGTTCATAGACCAGCGGCGTGCCGGACATGACCATCGGCGCCCGCACCGAGGGCAAGAGATTGCCATGGCCGTCATCGAGGTCGAGCCGCATGCCGCGCGCTATGGTCTGCGGGTCGGCAAACATCTGGCCTATGTTGTTGATCGGGCTGGCCGGCACGCCGGCGGCTTCGAGCCTGGCCAGAAGCGGATCGCGATCGAAGGCCTTCAGCGCCTCTATCATGTGCTCGCGCAGCTTTGCCCGGTTGGCGACGCGGGCGGGATTGGTGGCGAAGTCAGGGTTCGACGCCAGCTCGTCGAGGCCGACGGCAGCGCAGAATTTTGCGAACTGGCCGTCATTGCCGACCGCCAGGATGATGTGGCCATTTTTCACCGGCACCACTTCGTAGGGCGCGATGTTCATATGCGCATTGCCCATCTGCACCGGCGACTGTCCGGAGACGAGATAGTTGAGGTTCTGGTTGCCGAGCGTCGAAATCTGGGTGTCGTAGAGCGCCATGTCGATATGCTGGCCTTCGCCGGTCTTCTCGGCATGGCGAAGCGCCGCCTGGATGGCAATGACCGAATAAAGCCCGGTGAAAACATCCGAGATGGCGACACCCGCCTTTTGCGGCTCGCGGCCGGCTTCGCCGGTGATCGACATCATGCCGGCCATGCCCTGGATGATGAAATCATAGCCGGCGCGCGGCGCGTACGGCCCCGACTGGCCAAAACCGGTGATCGAGCAATAGATCAGCCGTGGGTTGATTTTCCTCAGGCTGTCATAATCGAGGCCGTATTTCTTCAGTCCGCCGACCTTGAAGTTTTCGATCAGCACATCCGATGTCGCGACCAGCCGGCGCACCGTCTCGGCACCCTCGGGCGTCGAGAAGTCAATAGCGATGGAGCGCTTGCCGCGGTTGCAGGAATGGTAATAAGCGGCTGAAAGGTTCTCGCCGTCATGGCCGATGACGAAGGGCGGTCCCCATTTGCGGGTGTCGTCGCCGCCGTCCGGGCTCTCGACCTTGATCACGTCGGCGCCGAGGTCGGCAAGCAGCTGCCCGGCCCATGGCCCGGCAAGGATGCGTGCGAGTTCGATGACGCGGATGCCTTTGAGCGGCGGCTCAGTCATGGATCACCATGGTTGGTCGAAAGCGCAGCCTCTATCAATCCCGCGCGCCGCTGTCACGGCCCTTGCAATGGGCCAGTATCACTGTGCCCTCAGCACGCGGTCGGCCCAGGCGGCAAAATCCTCCATGATGACGTCTCGGTTGATCTCGTTCAGGCTTTCATGGCGGGTTTTGGCGTAAACCTTTGAAACGAGATTCGAAAAACCCATCATGTGCATCCGGCCGGCAAGATGGCTGACCGCCTTGCCGCCGTCGGAGGCCGGATCTTGCTCGCCTCCGACCAGATTGACGAACAGGTCGCGCCGCACGCCGGAAAAATTGCGGTCGCTGCCGCAATGCAGCGTCATCTTGACGATGTCCTGCCACATCGACACCGATGCGTCCCAGCCGCAGAGCGGGTCGGCGATGTATTTCTCGACTTCGGCGGCATCGCGCGACAGCCAGTCGAATGGCGTCCGGCGATCGGGCACTGCCTTGCCCCAGGCCCGGAACGTCAGCCGGGGCAGCATGCGCGACGGGACGTCTGAGCCAAGCCGGAACCTTTCCCAGGCAAGCATGCCCAGCGCGATTTGGCCGAGCAATCCGGCCGAGAAATTGCCGTTCCAGATCGCGGCAGCATGGATGCGTGGCGAGTGGCGGAGGACAAAGTTCAGCGCGACCGACGCGCCCAAGGAGTGACCGAAGACGATGACCGGCAGGCCAGGCCGTTCCCTGGCGATGAGATCATGGACGGCGGCGACATCGGCGATGACCTTGGCACCGCCATCCGCATCGGCGAACCTGCCCGGTGGCGCATCGGGCGCCTTGGTGGCGCCGTGGCCACGGTGGTCGTGCGCGTAGACCTGGTAGCCGCGCTCGCCGAGGAAATCGGCGAAGCGGGCATAGCGCGCCGCGTGCTCGGCCAGCCCGTGATTGATCTGGACAATGGCGTGCGGTTGGCCGGTGGCGTGTTTCACATAAAGGTTGAGCTCGGCGCCGGTCGGCGATGCCAGCATCCTCTGCTTGTCAAATGGCATGTCTCGCTCCCGTCGGCGACTGTTGGGCGACGCGGCGATCGACGTCAAGAGACGTAGGTACCCATTCGACGGCAATTGACAGTATGCTGTCAATGTGATTACATGACAGCATACTGTCAAATTGTCAGCGGCAGATTGGGGGTATGACTATGAAAAGCACCGGGGCCATTTCGCGGCGTGCAATCTTGCTGGCGGGCTTCGCCTTCACGACGGCCACCCTGTTGTCAGGGATTGCTGCGTTCAGTCAGGAAACCAGGGAGATGACCATGATGACGTCCACTGTTCCAGGCCCGCAAGGCCAGCTTGCCACTTATAGGATCGACGTCGGCAATGGCCTGCCGATCATGTTCCTGCATGGAGATTGCAGCCGCGCTTCCCACTGGGACCGCGTGATGCAGCTCTCCGTCGAAGGCCGCGAGGCGGTAGCCTTCGATTTTCGCGGTCATGGCGCCTCCGCGCCGGCGCAGGACGGTGACTACGGTTATGACGGTCGTGCAATGGATGTCGGTGCCGTGGCCGACGCGTTTGGCCTGAAGCGGTTTCTCATTGTCGCGCACAGCGGCGGCGGTGGCGTGGCGCTCGCTTATGCCGCCAGCCATGCCGACCGGGTCGCCGGTGTCTTGCTCGTCGACCCGGCGACCGATCCTCGTGCGCTGCCGCAGGCGATTCGTGACGGCTTTGTCCGCGATCTGGCCGGTCCGCAAGGCCGTGATGTCCTGAACGCCTATTACACGTCGATTGCCGGCCCGAACGCGGCTGTTCGCCAGCGTGTTCTGGCCGATGCGGCAGTGGTCGATCCGGCGGCGAGGGCAGGTGTCGGCAAGGCGCTGGCCGAATGGAACCCGGAGCCGGCACTCGATGCGTATCGCGGGCCTATGTTCGTATTGGCTACCGAGGCCAGTGACACTCCAGCCGCGCTCTACCGGCTGCGCACGGACATTCCGCGCCAGATCGTGGCAGGCAGCGGCCATTGGGTGATGCTTGACAAGCCCGAGGTCGTAGCCGAAGCCGTTAATAGTTTCGTCGCGACCATCGAGGCCGGCCAGAAATGACGACCAGGACCGAAGCGGCAAATGTGCTCACCGAACTGGTGCTTGCCGTGTTCAGGATGAACGGCCGTTTTCTGGACGCGGCCGACCGGCTGGCCGCTCCAACCGGGCTGACGGCAGCGCGCTGGCAGGTTTTGGGTGCAGTTTTGAAGGAGCCGAAATCTGTGGCCGACATCGCCCGCGACATGGGTCTCGCCCGTCAGAGTGTACAGCGGCTGGCCGACATACTGGCTGCGGAGGGGCTTGCCGCCTACGCCGACAACCCGGCGCATCGCCGCGCCAAGCTGTTGTCGATAACCGATGCCGGTCGGGCAGCGGTCAAGAATATCGGCACACGCCAGCATGTTTGGGCGAACCGCATTTCGGAGGGTATGGACGCCGACGCGCTGAAAGCCTCGCTTGATCTGCTGCGCACCCTGACGGAACGGGTGGAGGCGGGCGGATCCTGATCGACCACGCGGGAGCCTCTCAATGCGCTGGCGATTGTTTTTACGGCCGGCGAAAGAAATCGTAATTCTGACATGTCGCAAGTTTCTAGCTTGCGGCGTGATTCACGAGGAGTGCCGGAATGCGGATTTGGGCGATATGGGGGGCGGTGTTTCTTGCGTTTGGCGGCGCAAGCGCGGCGCGGGCCGATGTGAAGATGACCGGCTCTTTCGTCGCCGACGCCGCCTGTCCGGCAACGCAGGCGATCAAGAGCGGCAAGAATCCCGGCAATGTCTCGACCGCGGCTGGTCAGAGTTATGATCTGCTGGCCGGCAACAAGGACGCGCCTACTCACTATCTCATTCGCGTGCCGGGCGCCGATCCGGAGCGCCGCTGGGTCAAGATCAGCTGCGGTCACGTTTCGGGCGACAGCGCGTCGACGATGCCTGCTGCACCGGCGCCTGCCGAGCCGAACAAGCCATCGGCGTCCGGAAAGCCGGAATATGTCTTCGCGCTGAGCTGGCAGCCTGCTTTCTGTGAGACCAAATCCAGCAAGACCGAATGCCGGGCGCAGACCGCCGCCGGTTTCGATGCGACCCACTTCACCTTGCATGGATTGTGGCCGCAGCCGAACGGAAATTTCTATTGCCAGGTCGCGGCAAGCGACAAGGCGAACGACGATCCGGCACACTGGCGGGATTTGCCGCCGGTCACCCTCGACCCGAAAACGCGATCGGAACTCGACCAGGTGATGCCCGGCACCGCGTCCGCCCTCGAAAGGCATGAATGGATCAAGCACGGCACCTGCTACGGCAAGAGCCAGCAGGAGTATTTCTCCGACGCCTTGAACCTGATGCGCGCGATGAATGCTTCGCCGGTGCGCGATCTCTTCATCAAGAACATCGGCAAGCAACTGACATCCGATCAGATCCGCAGCACCTTCGACGTTACCTTCGGCAAAGGCGCGGGCGACCGGGTCCGCGTTTCCTGCGTGGTCGATCCCTCGAACGGCAGGCGGCTGATCGGCGAGCTGACGCTCGGCCTGACCGGCCCGATTGCGTCGAACGCCTCGCTCGGTGCCCTGCTGCTTGCCTCGGCGCCGACAGCCAAGGCCGGCTGCCCGAAGGGCGCGGTCGATGCCGTCGGGTTCCAGTAAACAGGCCGTACGCGACTGTCGCTTTGCACCGGGGATGGTATGATCCCGGGGGGTATCATTCGCAGGGGGTGGCGATGAGTGGCGTGACGAGCGGCGCGCTGGCGCGGTTGGCGTTCTGGGCCAAGGGCATGACGGCGACCCGCGACGGCCATATGGAGTGGCCGGGCTTTTCCTACACCGAAGTGGAGTGGGCGCGCATGGCCACGCTCGCCAAACCCGTCGACGGCGGCACGTACCAATTGTTCACGCTGGTCAACGCGGCGATCTTCATCGCCATCGCCGCGTTCGGGATATTCTGTATCTTCCTGCCGCTGGCGGCGCTGCTGTTCCCGCTACCGGCCGAAACCAGTGCGCAGAAGTTTTCGCTGCTCCTAGCGGCATGCGCCTTGCTGATCATCGGCATCGGCCTGCCTATCTCGCTGCGTCTTTCGACCGCGCTGGTGGCGCCGAAGGCAATGCGGGCCGCACTTGTCGCCGTGCCCGGCGATCAGGCGCTTGCGGCAAAAGTGTCATGGCAGATCAACCGGATCACGCTCGTGCTCTGCGGCCTGCTGGTACCGGGCATTCTTCTGTTCATTGCCTACGACATCGAAGCCGGCCCGATTATTACCGCGTTGAAATGGCTGGCGATCGCGCTGATGGCGGTTTCGGTTGCGATCGGCGCATGGCAGCGGCGCAAACAACCCTGATTGAGCCAATCGCAGGCCAGGGTAGCGTTACGCGCCGGCGCTGCGCTCCGGCCTGGTCCATGTGTTGCGCCCGTCTGCTTCGTTGCCGCCCGGTTCGCCGACAACGCGATCGCGTCCCGTGGATTTGGCCTTGTAGAGACGCTGGTCGGCCAGCGCGAAGAGATCGGCAAGGCAACGGGTCGTCTCGCTGACCGTCGAGATGCCGGCGCTGACGGTAATGTCGAACCGGCTGGTGCTCGCGGACGTCTTGACCGCTTGCCTGACGGTCTCGCCCAGCAGTCTGGCGAGCGGCTGCGGACGCCAGCCGAGGATGGCGAATTCCTCGCCGCCGATCCTGAACAATTGATCGTCGGTCCCGACAAGTTCGCCAAGCAAAATTGCCAGGGCTTTCAGCACCCTGTCGCCCTCGGCATGGCCGAAGCGGTCGTTGATCGATTTGAAATGGTCGACATCGATGATCAGCAGGCTGAGCGGCCTGGCGGTCCGCAGGCTGGTGGCCACGGCGGCCTCGCCGTCGCTGTCGAAGCGCCCCCTGTGCAGGAGGCCGGTGAGGCCGTCGCGACCGACATGCTCGACCAGCGCCTCATAGCGCTCGCGATAGGTCAGCGTGTCGAAAATGTCGGAAAGCCCGCGCGGCGCCGGCACCTGCCGCGCCTCGAACCACCTGATATAGGTGACCAGCATGGTGCTGTAGACCACGGCCGCTGCCATCTTGGCGAACCAGCCGCCGAAAAACACGGCGACCGGCGCACCGGTGACGAAATGCAGCGCCGTGAAAAAACCTGCCTGGTCGAAGGTGAGCACGCAGGCGACGCAGACCAGGATGCGGGTGAAAAGCGCCTTGCGCAGATATTTGCCGAGCTTTTCATAGAGCAGAATGACCAGGATGGCGTCGACGAACAGCAGCGTCGTGCCCCACACCATCAGCCAGCCCATCTCGTCGATGAAGCCGATGTCGGGAAGCTTGCCGTCGGGCAGCGGTGCGATGTCGTGCAGGCGCAGGATCAGCACGAGCCCGATCATCAGGGCATTGCCGAGCAGCAGGCCGTAGATCGGCTGGCGGACAGTTGCCGCGTCCTCCTTGATGTAGAGCAGGAGCAGCATGACCAGCTTGCCGGAAAAGAGCACGGCCGAACCCGGCGATACCATGCCGAACGGCAGCGCGACGTAGAAGACGCTGGCGAGATAGGTTTCCAGGAAATGCATGACGCCAAGGGCGCAAACAAAGACGCCGAGGCCGATGCGGCCCCTGAACCGGAAAAGCGTGACCATGATGCCGAAATAGAGAACCGCTTCGGCAAAAAGCAGGAAACTGTTCAACACGGCCCGATCTCTCTCCCCGAAATCGCGGCTGCCAGCGATTTCCTATCCAACATTGTTTGACGCGGAATGGTTAACCGGAGCTTTCGCCTGGGTGCCGGCACGAAATGAAGCGGCTAAGCGTTTGTGGGTGCGACCAAATCCGCTTGGGGCCAAAACTGTTTGCCGTTCGGGGCCGCATCGCTTACATAGCCCCCAACTTCCATTCAATCCGACATCAGTCGACTTTTCAGGGAAAGCGCGCGTGGCACGCCAGTTCATCTATCACATGGCCGGCCTCAACAAGGCCTACGGCACCAAGAAGGTGCTCGAGAACATCCATCTGTCCTTCTACCCGGACGCCAAGATCGGCATCCTCGGCCCCAACGGCGCCGGCAAGTCGACGATCCTCAAGATCATGGCCGGCATCGACAAGGAGTGGAGCGGCGAGGCCTGGCTGGCCGAGGGTGCTACCGTCGGTTACCTGGCGCAGGAGCCGGCGCTCGATCCGAACAAGAACGTGTTCGAAAACGTCATGGAAGGCGTCGCGGCCAAGACCGCCATCATCGAGCGCTACAACGAATTGATGATGAACTATTCCGACGAGACGGCGGACGAGTCGGCCAAGCTGCAGGACGAGATGGACCGGCTCAACCTCTGGGATCTCGAACAGCAGGTCGAGATGGCGATGGAAGCGCTCGGCTGTCCGCCCAAGGAGGCCGATGTCACCAAGCTGTCGGGCGGCGAGCGCCGCCGTGTCGCGCTCTGCCAGCTCTTGCTGCGCCAGCCCGATTTGCTGCTGCTCGACGAGCCGACCAACCATCTCGACGCCGAGACGACGGCGTGGCTGGAAAAGCATCTGCGTGCCTATCCAGGCGCGGTGATGATCATCACCCACGACCGCTACTTCCTCGACAATGTCACCGGCTGGATCCTCGAGCTCGATCGCGGCCGCGGTATCCCGTACGAAGGCAACTACACCAAATATCTCGAAGCCAAGGCCAAGCGGCTCAAGCAGGAAGGCCGCGAGGACGATGCCCGCCAGCGGGCGATCGGCCGCGAGCGCGAGTGGATACAGTCCAGCCCGAAAGCCCGGCAGACCAAGTCGAAGGCCCGTATCCAGGCCTTCCAGGATCTGCTGGATGCAGCCGACAAGCGGCGTCCGAGCGACACGCAGATCGTCATTCCGCATGGCGAGCGGCTCGGCAATGTAGTGATCGAGGTCGAGGGCCTGTCGAAGGGCTTTGGCGACACGCTTTTGATCGACGACCTCGAATTCAAGCTGCCGCCGGGCGGCATCGTCGGCGTCATCGGCCCGAACGGCGCCGGCAAGACGACGCTGTTCCGCATGATCACCGGCCAGGAAAAGCCGGACGCCGGCACCATTCGCGTCGGCGAGACGGTCAAGCTCGGTTATGTCGACCAGAGCCGCGACGCGCTCGACCCGACCAAGACCGTCTGGGAAGAAATCTCGGGCGGCGCCGAAGTGGTCAAGCTCGGCAAGTTCGAGGCCAACACGCGCGCCTATTGCGCGTCGTTCAACTTTCGCGGCGGCGATCAGCAGCAAAAGGTCGGCAACCTGTCCGGCGGCCAGCGCAACCGTGTGCATCTGGCCAAGATGCTGAAGACCGGCGGCAATGTGCTGCTGCTCGACGAACCGACCAACGATCTCGATACCGAAACGCTGGCCGCACTCGAAGACGCGCTAGAAAACTTCGCCGGCTGCGCCGTCATCATCTCGCACGACCGCATGTTCCTCGATCGTCTGGCGACGCACATCCTCGCCTTCGAGGGCGACAGCCATGTCGAATGGTTCGAAGGCAATTTCGAGGATTACGAGCAGGACAAGATCCGTAGACTCGGGCCGGACGCGGTCAACCCGCACCGCATGACGTATAAGCGGCTGACAAGATAGTCCGTGCGCCTCGTTTAGAATTCTCTGTCGAGTGTCTCTATGAAGTCCTCGGCGAGTTTGGCTGAAGAGAACCGCGCAACTTCCCGGTAGTCGGGGTGGTGTTCTGCCGTCGGTGGCGAGTTAAGGACTATAAACGCGTCGTTCTCTTGAACCACAATGTTGGTCAGATCGACGCTATCGATGGCTGTCGCATTGCGCGCTTGGCAATATGGACACTCGTCGTCACAGGCGCAGGACCAATCAGTAGCCCAATACCTGTGACATTTATAACATCTGTAGTTGTTGAGATACCAAGCCATTCTTAGACCTGACCAAAAACGATCTGACGTAGATCACCTGCGTTATCGCGCTACCTGATATCGACCACGGGACAGGAACCTAAGATATCCCTTGTCGCGAAGAAACTGAAGTTGTTGACGGATTTTAGGTCTAATATTCTGGTTGTTCGGGTAAAGGAGAGCCAACTGTGGCTCAAATGCGTAGGCCTGGTCGATGTCAAATTCGTCTGTGCCGATCGACTCGATACATCGCATGACCTCAACGAGCCATCCCCTGGTGTCGTGGGGCGCATCGCGTAGGAACACAGTTCGCTTCCAAGCTGCCAAAACCTCTTCTTTCGAGGTGATCACACCGTTTCTGACAAGGTGGATTCTTCCCGCTTCAGGGACCCGGCTAAGAAGGATATTCGAACCAATCCAGCCGGCGCGGCGTGCTGCTTGGGAGAGCGGCGTCCTGCGTTCTACGATTGCTGGCGTGAAAAAATGTTTTGGGATAACGCAGACGGACTCCACCAGTCGCTGGTTAAAATCGTATTTGAGTAGAAAAAAGTTGGGGTTCGTTGACGAATTCAGCCGCTCGATTTTTCTGCTATACGCACCATTGGCGAGTTTTCTGCCGAACGGTTTCTTTGCGCTTTTTAGTTCGTATTGATCATCGCACTTATCGCAGTAAAAATCGGCAACAGGGAGATTTGCCGGAAACTGCGTCAGGCGCGAATTCCCGCAGTTGGGGCAGTATAGCCATTCTGACGCCCACCGCTCCGTCCAGATTCTCGCGCTTTGCGAACCGCTGCGTATGCTGCTTGAGTCTCTTGGAATCCCATTTTCATGGTCAAAGGGTCTACGCAATATGCGTGAACGTCAATCAACGCATGGCGGCGAGTCGTTATGACGGCACAGAAAGATTCACGGGGCGGAAAGTTAACTTTCAAAACAGGAAAAGACTGGTCCGCCGCCCTCTACCTGAAATTCGAGGATGAGCGCACGCGGCCGGCGCGCGATCTCGTTGCACAGGTGCCGGTGCCAGAACCGCGCCTGGTGGTCGATATTGGCTGCGGACCGGGCAATTCGACCGAATTGCTGGTCGAGCGCTGGCCGCAGGCGCAAATCAGCGGCTTCGATACCTCGCCCGACATGATCGAGAAGGCCAAGGCGCGCCTGCCCGGCGTCAGCTTTGCGCTGGCGGATGCGGCGGCGTGGCAGCCGACCGAACCCGTCGACGTGATCTTCGCTAACGCGGTGTTCCAGTGGCTGCCGGAGCATCCGGCAGTCTTCCAGCGGCTGATGGGATTCTTGGCTCCCGGCGGCGCGCTTGCCGTGCAGATGCCGGACAACATGGCTGAGCCCTCGCACCGGCTGATGCGCGAGACCGCGGCCGAGATGCCGTTCACCGAAAAGCTCGAGCGCGCGGCTCGCGCGCCGCTGCCGCCGGTCTCGTTCTATTACGACCTTCTGTCGCCGTTCTCGGATCGGCTCGATATCTGGCACACGATTTACAACCATCCGCTGGCCGATGCCGAGGCGATCGTCGAATGGGTGAAGTCGACGGGGCTGAAGCCGTTCCTCGATCCGCTCGACGAAGACGAGCGGCAGCTTTTCCTGAAGCGCTACACGGCCGGGATCAGCGAAGCCTATCCGAAAACGGCAAGCGGCAAGGTGTTGCTGCGCTTTCCCCGTCTCTTCATCGTGGCGCGGCGCGCTGCTTAGGATCTTTTAGACCCTTTCCAGGGACTTGATTTAAGCCGGCATAAACTGGCTAGGTGCAAAAGAGGTTGCGCCGAGCTTTTTGCGGCGCGACATGAAGCCGCAACGCCTGCGCACGGGACGAACTGAAAATGCATCGCGTCATCATCAGCGGCATCGGCGTTGAAATCCCCGAGGCTTCGATCACCAATGAGGAACTCGTCGCCAGCTTCAACAGCTGGGTGGACATGGAGAACGTCCGCCGCGAGGTGTCCGGCGAGCCGCTGCTGCAGAAATCGGACAGTGCCTTCATCGTCCATGCCTCGGGCGTCCAGACCCGCCATGTCATCGAACGGGAGGGCATCCTCGACCCGACCCGCATGGCGCCGCGCTTCCCGGCGCGGCCCGACGATGCGCTGTCGCTGGAGGCCGAATTCGGCATCGCCTCGGCCAGCAAGGCGCTCGATCATGCCGGGCTAAAGCCAGGGGATATCGACCTGGTGATCTGCTCGGCCTCGCATCATCAGCGGCCCTATCCGGCGATCGCCATCGAAATGCAGCAGGCACTGGGCACGAAGGGCGCCGGTTTCGACATGGGGCTTGGCTGCTCTTCGGCGGCGGCCGCGTTGCACATCGCCGTCAACCTGGTGCGGGCAGGGGCGCACAAACGCGTGCTGGTGACGACGCCGGAGATCATCACCGGCCATCTCAATTTTCGCGACCGGCAGACGCATTTCATCTTTGGCGACGCTTCCGTGTCGATGGTCGTCGAAGGGCTCGCCCAGGGCGAGAAGCGGCCGGGCCGATTCGAGGTGCTGGATACGCGTACCTGGACGCAGATGTCGAACAGCATCCGCACCAATCTCGGTTATCATACCCGCGCCACCCAGGACGATCCGTATATGATCGATCTGGAAGGCAATCTGATCAAGCAGATCGGCAACAAGGTGTTCAAGGAAGTCACCGTTGCCGGCCACAAATTCATCGTCGAGTTCCTGGCCGAGCACGGGCTGACGCCGCAAGCGATCCGGCGCTTCTGGCTGCATCAGGCCAATGCGCGGATGAACGCCATGATCCTGAAACTGTCGTTCGGCCATGACGTCGACCATGACCGCGCGCCGATGGTGCTGGAGCGCCTCGGCAACACCGCCGCCGCCGGCGCCATCATCGCCCTGTCGGAGAACCATGCCGACATGAAGGCCGGCGACTACGGCCTGCTCTGCGCGTTCGGCGCCGGCTACTCGATCGGCGGTGCGCTGTTGCGCATGCTCTGACTATTTCGGCGCGGACGGCACAGGCATTGGAGCGCGCCTGGCAATCGCATCAGTCCGCTTGATCGGAGCATCAGCGCTTTCGACTGGACCTGATGAGCTGACCGCGGCTAATTGCGCGTATCACGCGAGGCACGAACCCATGCCGGATCTTTTTCCCGAAGCCGAAACTCCGGTCGAGATCGTGCCCGCGCGAAAACTCGCCGCCAGGGTGGCAGCGCTTTACCTCGCACCGTTCGATCATTTCGAGACACGGGCAGTGGATACGTTGCAGCTCGGCTTCGACGGCATCGATGGCGATTTCCACGCCGGCACGACGCGGCGCTCCGGCGGGCGCGAGCCCTGGTATCCGCGCGGCACCGAGATGCGCAACGAGCGGCAATTGTCGATCGTGGCGGCGGACGAACTGGCAATCGTCGCCGAACGGATGGGCATCGCCGAGATCAAGCCGGAATGGATCGGCGCCAATCTCGTGATCGAAGGCCTGCCGCACCTCTCGATGTTGCCATCCGGCACGCTGCTGTTCTTCAAAGGCGGCGCAACCGTCAAGGTCGACGCGCAGAACGGGCCTTGCCGGATCGCGGGCAGGTCGGTCGCCGAGCATGCCGGGATAGCCGACGTCGAGGCCGGCGCGCTGCTGTTCCCGAAAGCAGCGAAGCGGTTGCGCGGGCTCGTCGCCTGGGTCGAGAAGCCCGGCACGATCACTGCCGGCGAGGAGATTTCGGTGCGCGTGCCGGAGCAGTGGATTTACCGGGCCTGATTGTTTTCTAGGCAAGGCGGCAAAGCCAGGCAAAGCCGCGCGCTGCGTATTTTGTTCTTGCTTTGTGCCGGCAGCTATGCTACTAATTTCGGCATGGTGCTAATTGGCTCCAACGATCCGCCCTCCGAGGCGGTTTTTTTGTTTCTGGCTTTGAAAGTTCCGATGTTGCCGGACTGACGTCGGCAGGACAGAGGGGGGCGCCGTAGAACTCGACGCGTGTATCTGCCATCGCTCTATTCCTCGTCCTCGTCATCGAGCAGACGGGTGGCACGCCAGCGGGTTAGCACGATGTTGGTTTGCTCGATGACGAAGAAGCGCGCGGAATCGCGGTCATAGCCTTCGGCCAGCAGCTTTTCGTAGTCGGTATGGGCGTGGCGGATATGCGCTATCGTCGCCAGCCACACCGCAATGCTCGGTGGCAAGGTCTTCATGTGCACGGCCCCGGCATCGGCACGGATCTTTTCCATGTCGGCATAGGGCGCCAGCGGCAGGAGCGCTGTCAGTGCCTTGGCGATGGCGCGGCGGCGGCCGGTCGGGGCGCTCACTGCCCGTCCGATCTGGACAACTCGTCCCGCCCGGCCATGGTCGCCGCGGCGAAGGCATCGGTCGAGGCGAAGTAGGGCTTGATGTCGATGACCGGCGTGCCGTCGAGCACGTCGATGGCATCGAGATCGATGCGGCCGGTATCGATATCGACGGCAACCAGCCTGGCGACATGCAGCCCAATTGGGTTCGGCCGGGCAGGGGAGCGCAGCGAAAAGACGCCTTTCGGCTCCATGGCATGGCGGGGTTTCTGGATAATCAGTTGCCGCGGCGCATGGTGCAGCCAGGACAGGACGATCACATGGCTGGCGCGTTCCAGCCCAAGCAGGCCCTCACGATAAAGCGGGTCGATGACCAAGTGCGCCGGCTGTCCCGTCTCCCGCGCGGCCTTCATGTTTTTGGGGCAAGTCTCCCGCGTGATCCAAGGCGAAGCGATGCGGCCGATGAACACGACATGGCCATCCGGCGGCATCGTTGCCGGGTCGGTTTCCAGGAGCTTTTCGCCGCTGCGCGTTTCGAACATGGGCCTCGCCTCGATGCATCCGGCTTTGCGCGATCCGCTGCGCATGCGTCATTTTCTTGTCCGGAAGCGACATAGCGCTTGCAAGCCTATCAAAACCGACATAAACATATGTTTATATCTTTTCAAAGAGAATGCTCGCATGCATGTCGCTCTCGACACGATGGTAGATACATTGAAGGCGGCTGCCGAATCCAGCCGGCTGCGTATATTGGCGCTGCTGTCGCGCGGCGATCTGACCGTTTCAGATCTCACCGAAATCCTCGGCCAGTCGCAGCCGCGCGTCTCGCGGCATTTGAAATTGCTGCTGGAGGCAGGGCTGATCGGCCGCTACCAGGAGGGCTCGTGGGCTTTCTTCCGGCTTTCGGATTCCGACACGTCGCGCGATTTTGTGCTCAGGCTGGTCTCCGGCATCCGCGGCGCCGATCCGCAGGTCGAGCGTGATCTCGAACGGCTGGCCGCGGTCAAGCGCAAGCGGCAGGACCGGGCTGCCGAATATTTCTCGGTCAACGCCGCAAGCTGGGACCATATCCGCTCGCTGCATGTGCCGGACCGCGCTGTCGAAGCAGCCCTCATCAAGCTCGTCGGCAAGCGGCCGTTCCAGTCGATGCTCGATCTCGGCACCGGCACCGGACGGCTGCTCGAGATCTTTTCGCCGCTCTATCGGCGCGGTATCGGCATCGACATGTCGCGCGAAATGCTGACGGTGGCGCGCGCCAATCTCGACAAGGCCGGCATTTCGAATGCGCAGGTGCGGCAGGGCGACATTTTCGCGCCGCCGGTCGAACGCGACGCCTTCGATCTCGTTACCATCCATCAGGTGCTGCACTATCTCGACGATCCTGCCCGCGCCATCCGAGAGGCGGCGCGTCTGTTGCGCCCGGCTGGCAGGCTGGTGATCGTCGATTTCGCGCCGCACACGCTGGAGTTCTTGCGCGAGGAGCACGCGCATATGCGCCTCGGCTTTTCCGACCGGCAAATCGCCGACTGGTTTTCCGAGGCCGGCCTCGAGCTCGAGGACAGCCAGGAATTCGAACCGCGCGGTGGCAACGAGGCCAAGCTCACCGTCAAACTCTGGCTCGGCCGCGATCGGCGCATGCTGATTGCCGAGCCTTCCAACGACAGACAACCGGCCAATGCGTATCCGATAGGGGAAACCGCCTGATGAACCAGTTCCGCTTCTCCCGCCGTCCCGACATCGGCGACAAGGTCAGGGTGTCGTTCGAGTTCTTTCCGCCGAAAAACGACGAGATGGAAGCAAGGCTGTGGGACACGGTCACCCGGCTGGAGCCGCTCAAGCCGAAATTCGTCTCGGTCACCTATGGCGCCGGTGGTTCGACCCGCGAGCGCACGGCCCGCACCGTCAAGCGCATCCTCAACGAAACGTCGCTGACGCCGGCGGCGCACATGACCTGCGTCGACGCGGCGCGCCACGAGGTCGATGCGGTGATCCGGGAGTTCGCCGATATGGGCGTCAAGCGTTTCGTCGCCCTGCGCGGCGATCCGGCCGAGGGCGTCGGCGCGGCTTACCGGCCGCATCCGGAAGGCTATGCCAATGGCGCCGAACTGGTCGATGCGCTGAAGGGCGCCGGCGATTTCGACATATCGGTCTCGGCCTATCCGGAAAAACATCCGGAGAGTCCGGATTTCGCCACCGATTTCGACATGCTGAAGCGCAAGGCCGACAATGGGGCGACGCGGGCGATCACCCAGTTCTTCTTCGACAACGATCTCTATGAGCGCTATGTCGAGCGGGCACGGCGGGCCGGCATCTACATACCGATCGTGCCGGGCATATTGCCGGTGCACAATTTCACCCAGGTCGCCAACTTCTCGGCGCGGTGCGGCGCCTTGGTGCCGGCATGGCTGGCCGAGCGTTTCGATGGGCTGCAGAACGATCCGCAAACGCATGCGCTGGTGGCATCTGCCGTGGCCGCCGAGCAGGTGCTGGACCTTGTCGAGCGCGGCGTCGGCGATTTCCACTTCTACACGATGAACCGGGCCGATCTGGTCTTCGCCATCTGCCACATGATCGGCATCAGGTCGCACGAAGTCGAGGCGGCGGGATCCGCCGCGGCGTAAGGCGGCAAGCTCCTTTTTGAAATGTCAAAGATCGGGGGAATGCAAAAGGCCGGGCAAAATGCCCGGCCTTTTCAATGGTTTGTAATATTCGGTGCTGGTCTTCCCCCGCTCAGCGGCCTTATGGAAGGACGCCCATAATGAGGGCGCCGATGAATGCAAACGCAGCACAAATCATCAATGCGTTGATCGGCCTCGTCAGTCCCATGTCATAGCCTCCTCTTAAGAGCTATGGCGAGAGTCTAGGGTCATTTGTGCCACAGGCAAGCAGAAACTTTGCTGCAATGCGACGAGATTGTGGAATTTGCGACCTGCCGTTTGCCGTTAGGCATTGAAACTCTTGGTCAAAAGCCGGCGTTGGACCTGTGAATAATTTGTGGCGAAGCCGGGGCAGCAACGAGAATGGCAGCGCTACCGCGGCGGAAATCGGAATCGATTTCGAGCTGAGAGTTGGGGAACATGCTCTAACGCCGCCCGAACAGGCGACCGTCGATGGTGACGAGGCCGAGCGCAATCAGCGCCATGCCCGCCAATTCGAACAGTTCGAGCCGCTCGCCCAGGAACAGCAAGCCGAGCAGGATGGCACTGGCCGGCACGATGAGCGTGACCAGCGAGGCGTTGGTGGCGCCGGCCGAGGCGACGAGGTTGAAATAGAGGATGTAGGCGAAGGCGGTCGACAGCAGCGCCAGCGCCAGCACCGCCGCCCATACCGGCGGCGAGGCCGAAAACAGAGTGGCAGCGTCATAGGTGAACAGAACGACCGGGATCATGATGATGGTCGAGCAGGTCAATTGTCCGGCGGCAATGACCGGTGACGGCACACCCTTGAAGCGGCGGGCGATCATCAGCGCAACCGCATAGGAGACCGAGGCACCGATGAGCGCGAATTTCGCCCAGACCGGCCCGCCGAGCCCGGCGACAAGGCCAGGACCGATCATCACCGCCGTCCCCGCGATACCGAGGGCGATGCCGGCAAGCTTGTTCCACGACAGTTTTTCGTCGCTGGTCAGGGCGTTGGCGAGGATCAGCGTCCAGAACGGCGTGGTCGAATTAAGCACCGAGGCGACACCGGCGCCGAGCTCGGTCTGGCCGGCAAAGATCAGCGAGAAAGGGATGACATTGTTGGCGAGCGCCAGCAGGAAAAACAGTCCGGCATGCGGCAAGGCGAGGCGAAAGGACGGACCGCGAACCGCAAGGTAGAGCTGCAACGCGGTCGCCGCGATGGCGACGCGAAACAGCACCAGCACCAGCGGAGGGAGTTCCGACACCGCAATGCGGGCAAAGAAGAACGAACCGCCCCAGATGGCGCCGAGCAGCAGAAGCTGGGCCCAGTCCTTGAGCACCATCGGCCCGCGCATCGTGGTGGTGGCAGCTATCGCCATTGGTCGTCCTCCCAGACGAGATGCCTTGCTCTCTTCAGGCATCTGTTCACGCTCTACCGGTCCGGCGGCAAGGGCCACCCGAAACCTGAGTGATGGCCTAGCTCGCTCATAACCGGCGCACAGAACGGCGTAGCGCCGCGAAGCCAGGGCGGCGAGACATAGAATTGTTTTCATTAGCCGCTAGCTTGGATTAATTGTGCGCAGCCTCAGTCAAGGGATTCGTCCATGCAGCGATTCGAAAATGCCCGCGAGGCAGCGCTGGCGCTTCGCCCGGACGATCCGATCTATTGCTTCCGCCCGCAGGTGCTGAAGGCGGACGCCAAACAGTTCATGGGCATGTTTCCCGGCAAGACCGCCTATGCGGTCAAGACCAATGGCGAGCAGATCGTGCTCAACGCGCTGGTCGAGGCCGGCGTCAGCGCCTTTGATGTGGCCTCGCCCGGCGAATTCGCCGCCGTGCGCGCCGTCTCGCCGGACGCCGAGATGCTCTACATGCACCCGGTGAAGGCGCAGTCGGACATCAGGCTGGCGCTGGAAAAATACGCCATCCGCGTCATTTCGCTCGACCATGAGGACGAGATCACCAAGCTGACCAGGGTGGTGCGGGCGCTCGACATCGACCCGGGCGCCATCACCGTGTTCGTGCGCATCCAGACGAAGGGCTCGGCGGCCTACGAACTGTCGAAGAAGTTCGGCGCCGGACCTGCCAATGCGGTCGAACTGGCCGAACGGCTGAACCGGACCGGCTACAAGGTAGGGCTGTGCTTTCACGTCGGCAGCCAGATCGAGGATCCCGACACCTACGAGCGGGCGCTGGCCTCCGCCGACTGGGTGCGCAACCGCGTCGGCTTCGACATTGCCGGGCTCGATGTCGGCGGCGGCTTTCCCGCCGAATACGGTCATGATCCGAACAGCCGCAAGCCGGAAATGCCGTCGCTCGGCCAGATCATGTCGCGGCTGTCGGGCGACCTCCAGGAGTACCAATTCGACCAGATGCAGCTGGTGGCCGAGCCCGGCCGGGTGATCGTGGCGCGCTGCCTGTCGCTGATCGTGCGCGTGCTGCTGCGCAAGGGCAAAAGGCTCTACATCAATGACGGCATCTGGGCGTCGCTGTCGGATTCATGGACCGGCAAGATCACGCTGCCGGCACGCTTCATCCCCGATCCGGCGATCCGCTCGCGCAATGGCGAGGACAAGACCATCGTGCCGTTCAAGGTCTGTGGCGCGACCTGCGATTCCGTCGATATACTGTCGCGGCCGTTCTGGCTGCCCGAAACCGTCGATACCGGTGACTGGATCGAGATCGGCCATATCGGCGCCTATTCGCTGTCGCTCCGGACACGGTTCAACGGCTTCTATCCCGATACTTTCGTCGAGGTGGCGACGCCATTCGACGAAGGCGATGCACCGCAGGGGTTTGCCAGCCTGGAGACGATGGCGGATTAGTTGATAGTGAATGGAAGCGGTTCTTGCGTTCCGTCCGCTTCGGTGAATCGTCACCCTTCACCCTTCACCCTTCGCCCCCGAGTAGTCAGGCTACTCCGCCGCCGGCCTGGATGTTCTCGCCGGTCAGCCAGCGAGCTTCGTCCGAAGCCAGGAAAACCGCGACATCGGCGACGTCGCGCGGTGCTCCGATCCGGCCGAAGGGCGACATGCCTGCGGCCACGGCCCGGTCCCGCTCCGGAAGCAGGTCGGTGTCGGTGAAGCCTGGCGACAGCGCATTCACGGTAACGGCGCGCGGGCCGAGTTCGCGCGAGAGGACGCGGACGAACTGCTCGACGGCTCCCTTGCTGCCGAGATAGAGCGCCGTCTGCGTGAAGAACATCTTGGTTCCACCAGTGGAGACGGCAATGATGCGGCCACCGTCGCGAACGCGGCGCGCCGCCTCCTGAAGCGTGAAGAAGGTGCCCTTGGCATTGGTGCCGAACACATGATCGAAGTCCGCTTCGGTAGCCTCGACGAGCGGCTTTATGACGGCGACGCCGACATTGGCGACGACGATGTCAATCGGCCCCATCTGCCTTTCGGTTTCGTCGAACAGCCGGCGAATGTCGGTGATGCTGGAGACGTCCGCCTGGATGGCGACGGCTTTTCCGCCATTCCCTTCAATGGCGGCAACGACTTCCCTGGCGGCTTTCTCGTTGCCGACATAGTTGACGACCACGGCAGCACCCTTGGTTGCGAGCCCCTCCGCGATGGCGCGTCCGATGCCGCGCGAACTGCCGGTCACAAGTGCGGTTTTGCCTTCGAGTGGACGATGCATGGCTGTTCCTTCCGTCTGGATACGGCCGCCCCGATCGAGCGGCGTTCCAGCGATAGCTAGGGGCATGCTATTGCTCAGAGAATAGCCTATTATCTAACTGACTTGTTAAGCCTGGGGTACATAATGCGCGGAACCGAGTTTTCCGAACTCACGGCATTTGCAACAATCATCGAAGAGGGCAGCTTTGTCCGCGCCGCGGCCAAGCTCAGAATTTCGCCTCCAGCACTCAGCCAGACGATACGCGGGCTGGAAGACCGTCTCGGTGTCCGCCTGCTCAACCGCACCACGCGCAGCATGTCGCCGACCGCTGAGGGCGAGAAGCTGTTTGCCCGCATCGCGCCGGCGTTCAGCGAACTGGAAGGGGCCGTCGCCGATGCGCATGCATCACGCGGCCGGCCGGCAGGCTCGCTGCGCATCAATGTTCCGCGCATTGCCGCCACGCGTTTCATCGCGCCGATCCTCGGCGACTTCCGCCGCGCCTATCCCGATATCGCCCTCACCATCATCGTCGACGACATGCTCACCGACATCGTCGAAGGTCGCTTCGATGCCGGAATCAGACTGGGTGAGCGGCTGCACAAGGACATGGTGGCGGTGAAGCTCAGCGAGGAACTCGAGATGGCCGCAGTGGCGGCGCCGAGCTATCTGGAGCATCGCCCGATACCCCGCCATCCCGCGGACCTGCATCAGCACCAGTGCATCAATTTCCAGTGGCCGAGCGGCGGCAATCTCTACCGCTGGGAGTTCGCCCGAGGCCAGCGTGCCTTGGAAGTGGCCGTCAGCGGCGGCCTGACGGTAAACGATACGGACCTGATGATGGGGGCGGTTCTGGATGGGGTCGGGGTGGCGTACATGCTGGAATATCAGGTCCGGCCGTGGATCGAAGCGGGAAAGCTCATCCGCTTTCTCGAAGCCTGGTCGCCTAGATTTCCGGGCTTTTATCTATATCACGCGAGTTCCCGGCAGGTTCCCGCGCCGCTGCGAGCGTTTATCGATTTCCTGCTGGCGAGGCGGTGAATAGTGAATAGTGAATAGTGAATAGTGAATAGTGAATAGTGAATAGTAGCATCTCTGGTGCTCAAGTGCGGCTCCGGTGCTATTCTTTTACCATTCACCACCCTCACAGTCTCGCCAGCAGCTCCGGCGTCGGCCAGCCGTCGACCGGAAAGCCCAGCCGCATCTGCTCCTTGCGGATCGCTTCGCGGGTGTTGGTGCCGAGGATGCCGTCGACGGTGCCGACGTCATAGCCTCTCGCCTCGAGCTTGGTCTGTAGCGCCTTCATCTGCTCGCCGTCGAGGCCGGGGTCGGGGTTGCGCGGATCGAATCGCGGAGCGCCCCCCAGCCGGGCGGCAAGATTTGCCGCGGTAAGGGCATAGGTAAAGGACTGGTTCCACTCGAGATAGACGTCGAAATTGTCGTAGGTCAGGAAGGCTGGCCCCTTGCGACCCATGGGTAGCGCCAGGCCGGCCTTCAGGCCGTTGTCGAGAAGCGGCGTGCCGTCGGGCCTGGTAACGCCCCACTGGCTCCATTGCGTCAACGGCAGCTTGTTGGTGCGTCCCGTCTGCTCCCACGGCAAGTTGTCGGGCACACGGACCTCCTCGATCCAGGGCTGGTCGCGCTTCCAGCCGCGCGATTGGATCTTGCTGGCCGTGCTCATGATCACGTCCGGCGCGCTGCCGCGCAGGTCGACCCGGCCATCGCCGTCGCCGTCGACGCCGTGGCCGAGATAGTCGGAAGGCAACATCTGCGTCTGGCCGATCTCGCCGGCCCAGGCACCGGTCACGTCGGCCGGCACCACGCCGCGATTGATCAAGATCAGCAGCGGAACGATCTGCGGCCGGAACAACTGCGGGCGGCGGCAGTCATACGAGAGGCTCACCAGCGCATTCAGTGTGTGAAAATCGCCTTGCACGGCGCCAAAATCGGTTTCAAGGGCCCAGAAAGCGGCAATGACCGGCGCCTGGACGCCGTATTCGCGATCCGCGCGGGCAAAGACCTCGGCATATTTTTGCAGATTGGCCGCACCTTGCTTCAGCCGATGGGACGAGATCATGCGGTTCGAGAATTCGATGAAGGTCTGGGTGAAGACGCCCTGGGCGCGGTCGCGTGCCAACGCCTTCTCATCGAGGGTGGCGTTTTCCAGCGCGTCAAGGCCGGCAGCGCCGACGCCGGCCGCCCTGGCCTCCGCCGCCACGCCCTGCTTCCATGCCTCGAAATCGCCGCCGCATTGCTGTGCCGCCGCCGGCACGGCGCTCAGGAGCAGCGCCGCGAGAAGTCCAAAGCGCAATCGCATCGCCATCCTTCCGAAAAGATTACCAGCGGTTGCAGGCATTTGTCATTGGCTGTGTCGAAAAGCAGGCGGCAGGCCCGGTGTCAACGGGTGTTCTGCCGCAACCACTTCTTCCACGCGGCTTCGGAGCCGTTGAAGACGTTGATGTCGGCGTTTCCGGCCATGCCCGGCACGACGCCCGTTCCGGTATACTGCCAGAAGGTGAAGGGATGGCTGCCGTATTTCTGGCGCGGATGCCCGGCGACGGAGCGCAGCCAATAGGGGTAGCCGCGGAAACCCGACAAACCATTATCTTCGAAGAAGTCGAGCGACGTGTAGATGATCGGCTTCTTGCCGTAGTGTTTTTCGACGATTTCGAGGAACGTGCTCATCTCGCTGCGTACCGTGGCGGGATCGGGCCGCAGCTTGCACGTCGGCGATTTCGGGTTCCATTCCATGTCGAGGACCGGCGGCATCGCCGAGCTGTCTTTGGGCACGTTCTGGATGAACCAGCGCGCCTGGGTCGCGGCCGGCGTGCAAAAGTAGAAGAAGTGATAGGCGGCGCGGGGGATGCCCGAGGCCTTGGTGCGGCTCCAATGCTCGTTGAAAGCTTCATCGAACCGGTCTCCGCCCTCGGTTGCCTTGATGAAGGCGAAGGAGATGCCGCTGGCCCTGGCCGCCGGCCAGTCGATCGAGGTCTGGTATTTGGAGACGTCGGTGCCGTGGACGGCATAGCTCCACGGTGCGCCGCTATCCCATTCATGCGGGTCGGAATCGGCAAAACGGGGCGCGCGTACCGCAACCGTCGCGGCACTGGACGACGATGGCGTCAGATCCTCGACCGTCGAGCAGGCACCAAGCAGCATCAGCGTGATGAGGACCGCGAAACGGCGCATCGCTACTTCCCGAGCCGGTTTCAGCCGGCCGCTGATGGGTCTTTCCGCGGGTGGCCCCTCGACCGGGCGCAGCGTGTCTGAAACCGACTTACGCGACGCGCCTGGATCTTCGTTTCATGCATTTCCCAAACCGTTGCGCAGTTTTGGGACGCATGCATTCAAGCCCCGCCGGACGGTCACCCCACAGGATCGCCCGGTCTGTCCAAGCGCGTCGCTTCGACGCGCTTGGCTCTTTTGTCTGTGCATGTCGTGGTCCCAAAACCGCTGCGCGCTTTTGGGCGACATGCACCTGTGATCGCCGATCATGGTTGATATTCGGTTGACGGCGCTCGACAAGAGCCGCGATTTTGCCGAAACAATGGCGGCAAATCGATGACATAGATCGAGCGCGCCGGGGGAACTCAAAATGCAGATCCTTTTGAAGTTCGTCAAATGGCTGCTCGGCCTGGCTGTGCTGGCCGCCGCGATACTCGCCGGCTGGCTGTATTTCGCGCCGCCGGAACTGATCCGCGTCGGTTCCGGCTATGCGGCCAAGATCGTCTGCTCGAACGTCTTCATCGCCGGGCGCGACGCCAACGACGTGCTCGCCGTCGATGTGCAGGCGCCGGGTCATCCGCTGCTGAAGCTGATGAGAGTGTCGGTGGACAAGGAGAAGGGAACGGTTTCGGCGGGCCTGTTCGGCGCGCTCGGCAAAAGTGTCGCGGTCGCTCGCGAGGGGCTCGGCTGCGCCTCGGTTCCCGACGGGGATATTGCCGCCGCCAAGGTTATCGCCGGCGCTCCACCGACGCCGGCGCCGCTGCCCGATGCGATGTGGCCGGAAGGCGACGATGTCGGTGCCTCGCAGGATCCCGAGGTCGTGAAGGTCCTCGACGATCCAGCAATGACCGGCGCCGGGATGCGGGCGGTGGTGGTGGTCAAGAGCGGCCGCATCGTCGCTGAGCGCTATGGCGACGGCTTTTCCGAAAAGACGCCACTATTGGGCTGGTCGATGACCAAGACGGTGAATGCGGCGATCGTCGGCACGCTGGTGAAGAGCGGCAAGCTGGCGATGACCAACCAGGGCCTGTTCGGTCCCTGGAAGGGAGATGGCCGAGCCATGATCAGCCTCGCCGACATGATGGCGATGTCGAGCGGGCTGGAATTCAACGAGGATTATGGCGACGTCGCCGATGTGACGCGTATGCTCTATCTCGAACCGGACATGGCGGGCTTTGCCGGATCCAAGCCGCTGACCGGCGAGGTCGGCAAGGTGTTTTCCTATTCGAGCGGCACGGCGGTGATGCTGTCCCGATTGTGGCAGGACGCGATCGGCGACAAGGACAAGGCGCTGGCCTGGCCGAGGGCCGCGCTGTTCGATCCGCTCGGCATGCACAGCGCGGTGCTTGAAGCCGACGAGCACGGCACCTTCGTCGGCTCGTCCTATCTCTATGCCACGGCACGCGATTGGGCGCGCTTCGGCCAGTTCCTGCTGCAGGGCGGCGTCTGGAACGGCAAAGAGATACTGCCCGCCAGCTTCGTCGACTGGATGCGGGAACCGGCAACTGCCTCGAAGGTCTACGGCAAGGGGCAATTATGGATCGAAGGACCGGGCGACGAAGAAAACCCCGGTGCCGGCCTTGCCGCCGGCCTGCCCAAGGACACCTATTGGATGGAGGGGCATGACGGGCAAACGGTCGCCATCGTCCCCTCGGAGCAGCTGGTTGTGGTGCGGCTCGGCCTGACGCCGGCCAGGCTCGGCTACCGGCCGCAGGCGATGGTGGCGGCGCTGGTCAAGGCGCTGCATTAGGCTGTATCGATATTCAGGTCAGGCCGAGTCGAAAACGGCGGTTTCCTGCGCTTGCGGCCTTCACCGGGCCAAAGCACTCATGAGCGGTCGTGGCAGTTAAGGCTACGGCCGGCGTAGGCCGGTGCTGACGTACCCAAAAGGACCCTCCGCTCGGTTCTCGGAGCCCCCGTTCTCGACTCGGCCTGACCTGAATCTCCACACATCCTGGCTATCGACCTGGACCGATCACGGCGAGCCACGCATAGCCGCGACAAAGTGTTTGGAAACGGAAGCTTGCGCCAGTTCTTGCAGATTCTGAATCCAGAACCGCACGCAACGATTCACGCGGCTCGACGTGGAATTTTTTCAGCCAGCCACGCAACAGCGTGCGGAACCAGCTGGGCAAGGCTTCCTGCTGGCCAAAATCGACGACGTGCAGCGAGCCGCCCGGTGACAGGGCAGCAAGTGCCGCAGACACCGTCTTCTCCCAGCCGGGGATCATCGACAGCGAATACGAGACAAAGACGCGGTCGAAACTTTTGACGCCGAACAGCGCCTTTGCGTCGAAATCAGTGGCGTCGCCGCGCGCCAGGGCGACGCGACCGCAGAGGCCTTCGCGAGCGAGGGCGGCAGTGGCCGTCTCCAGCATCTCGGCCGAAATATCGAGGCCGAAGAAGCGCGCGCCGGGATAGCGGCGGGCAGCCAGGATGATGTTGCGGCCGGTGCCGCAGCCGAGCTCGAGCACGGTGCCGCCGGCGGGCACGTCAAGCCCTGATATCAGCCGATCGCGGCCGAGCAGATAATATTTGCGGGTCAGGTCGTAGATATGACGCTGCCAGCGGTAGACACCGTCCATCAGTTCGGCATGGCTGGCCGGCAATTCGGTCGTGCTCATGCGGACCGCTTCACATAGAGATGGAAGCCGCCATAGATGGCCGAGCGATCGCAGGCCGAAAACTCGCGCGAGGCGTCGTTCTCGTAGCGCCACTGGTCGAGCAGCGAATTCGAGACGCGGCCGGGCAGCAGGCTGGGTTCCGCTGCGGTACGGAAGACGACGCGGGCGCCTGTCGAGGCGGTTCGGGTGATCTCGGCCCACAACCCGTTGAGCTGGCCGTCGGTCATCCAGTCCTGTGCATCGAGCAGCACGAAGCGGTCGACCGAGCCGGCATCCTTGCCGGCAAGGAACTCGATCAGATTGGCGTGGTGGATGGCAACGCGATCGACATTGTTGCGGATCGTCTTGTAGTTGCGTACTTCGAGGTAGGCGGGCAGGGCGGCTTCGCCCGGATTAGGGTAACGGCGGGCGAAAGCCTGCCAGGCGAAATAATTGGTCTTCAGCGGAAAATCGCAGGCGAGCTTTTCCAGTCGTGCCTTCAGCACGCTGGCCATGGTGCCGTCACCCGAGGTGATCAGCGAATCGTACTGAGCCGGCGGAATGCCGAGGCCGAACAGCGAGGCTTTTCGCGAGGTCGCCCATTTCAGCAGCGATTTTTCGAAGACCGGCGCCAGCTCTTCGTCGAAGAAGCGGCGCTGATCGGCGATGCTCTTGGCGTCCATGATGCCGGCCGGGTCGACCCCGAAAAATTTTGCGGTGCGGTGGCCCATGGCGATGAACAGGCCAAGCAGGCCGGTCTGGTAGAAATTGCGGTCGAAGACGGCGATGCGGCGACGACCACGCCAGTTGCGGCGCTCCCAATAATGGCGGCTGACCGGGTCGAGATGCGGTGCGATGAAGCGATCGTAGGCCTGCGAATTGTGCCCGGTCCCAGCCGCACCGAAGAAACGGAACAGGTCGCCCTGCGACGGCAGGTGACGCACCGCTGCGAGCTTCATGCGGTTCAGCGCAATATGCGCGGCGTTGAGATCGACGGCATCGATCCTTTCTGGCGACCGGGTGAGATAGGCGAGGATGTTACAGCCGCCGGAGGCAATGGTGACGATGCGGTGGCCTTTGCCGAGTTGCATCGCGTCCATGTCGATTTCGGGGTCTTCCCAGATCTGCGGGTAGACGAGGCCGGAGAACACGAAGGCGAACAAGCGCTCGGAGATGCCGGCTTTCGACAGCGGGCGGTTCTGGTAGACGGCCTTGCCGACCTCCTTGCCGCGGCGAAAAACCAGTTCCCCAGAAATGTCCGTCATGGCAAGGCGATTCCCCGTTTGCTTTGCCGCAAGCGGGTAACGCAGGTGGATGACAGGCCGGTGACAACCTGTTGAAGCGAGTTCAGCCCTCGCCAAATCCGCCTGCGGTGGGTGTCGTCACAATGACTGCCTCGCCGGCGTCGAGCACCGTTTGATCGCAGGCTTTCAGCGTCTCGATCGCGCCGGTCTTGCGGCGGACGTTGGTCGAACCGGCCTCGCCATCACCGCCGCCGTCCAGCCCCCGCGGCGGGCGGTTGCGGTGCGAGGACAGGATCGCGCATTCCATCTTTTCGAGGAAGCGGATGGTGCGCTTGGTGCCGTCGCCGGCACTCCATTTGCCCTTGCCGCCGGAGCCCTCGCGGATGTGGAAATCCTCGAGCAATACCGGGAAACGCAGTTCCAGCACCTCCGGATCGGTCAGGCGCGAATTGGTCATATGGGTGTGGACGCCGGAGGTGCCGGCAAAGCCGCGGCCGTCGTTCATCCGGCCGGCCGGCGAGCCCGAGCAGATCGTCTCGTAATACTGGTACTGCTTGTTGCCGAAGGTGAGATTGTTCATCGTGCCTTGCGCATTGGCCATCGCCTTCATGGCGCCGAACAGCGCGTTGGTGACATGCTGCGAGGTCTCGACATTACCGGCCACGACTGCCGCGGGATAGGTGGGCTTCAGCATCGAGCCGTCGGGAATGATGATGTTGATCGGCCGCAGACATCCAGCATTCATCGGGATGTTGTCTTCGACCATGACGCGGAAGGCATAAAGCACTGCGGCTCGGGCGACCGGCTCTGGCGCATTGAAATTGTTCTTCATGACCGGCGACGTGCCGGTGAAGTCGACGGTGGCTTCGCGCTTCTGCCGGTCGATAGTGATCTTCACTTTGATCTTTTGCCCGGTGTCGGTCGGATATTCGTATTCGGAACTGTCGGGCAGCCGCTCCAGCACGCGGCGCACGCTTTCGGCGGCATTGTCCTGAACATGGCCCATGTAGGCTTCGACCACATCGAGGCCGAAATGCGCGACCATCTTGCGCAACTCGGCGACGCCCTTTTCGTTCGCGGCGATCTGTGCCTTGAGGTCGGCGATGTTCTGGTGCGGATTGCGCGCCGGGTAGGGGTGGTCGGTGAGCAGTGTCTCCAGGTCCTTCTCGCGGAACCGGCCGCGATCGACAATGCGGAAATTGTCAAACAGCACGCCTTCCTCGTCGACGGTGGTCGCAAGCGGCGTCATCGAGCCGGGCGCGGTGCCGCCGATGTCGGCGTGGTGGCCACGCGAGGCGACGTAGAAGAGAATGAGGGGTTCCTCCCTCCTTGAGGGGGAGGTGCCGCCGAAGGCGGCGGAGGGGGTCGCCGCGGCAGTGCTCGACGTTCTTGTGGTGCCTCCTGAGACGACCCCACCAGGCCGCTCCGCGGCCACCCTCCCCTCAAGGGGGAGGGAAAAAACAGGCGTCACCACGGTGATATCAGGCAGATGCGTGCCGCCATTGTAAGGCGCGTTCAGCGCAAAGACGTCGCCGGGGTGAATGCCGCCGGAATTGAGCCGGATGATGGTCTCCACCGAGCGATCCATGGAGCCGAGATGCACCGGCATGTGCGGTGCATTGGCGACCAGCGCGCCGTTCCGGTCGAAGACGGCGCAGGAGAAATCAAGCCGCTCCTTGATATTGACGGAATAGGCAGTGTTTTGCAGCGTTACGCCCATCTGTTCGGCGATCGACATGAACAGGTTGTTGAAGACCTCCAGCATCACTGGATCGGCTTCGGTGCCGAGTGCGGCGTGCCGGCGCTTCTTCTCGACGCGCCGCATCAATACGTGGTCCTTGGCGGTGATCTCGGCCTGCCAGCCCGGCTCGACGACAATGGTCTGGTTCGGCTCGATGATCAAAGCAGGGCCGGCGATCTTGTTACCAGGCTTCAGTGTTTCGCGAGGGAAGATGCCAGCGTCGCGCCAGACGCCGTCGACAAAGATTTTCCGGTTCCCGGAAGGACTTGCGGCCATATCTGCAACAACTGAATCGCTTTCATCGCGGCCGGTGCCGCCGGTGTCGGTACCTTCGACGCCGATCGATTCGACGATCATCGGCTTGTCGTCGTAGACAAAGCCGAACTGCGCCTTGTGCGCCGATTCGAAGTCCGTCTTGGCCTGCGCGATCGAGCCGTGACCAAAGTTCACAGGCAGCGCAGTATCGGTGCCGTCATAGCGGACCTGCAGCACCGGCTTCGAGGCGACCGCGTCTTCGGCGATGCCTTGTGCGGCGAGTTCGTCGATGACGGCTTTGCGCAGCGTTGCGATGAGTTCATCGATCGCCGCCCCGGAGTCCTCCACCAGCGGCTTCAGCAGCGCCTGCTGGCGTGACGCAAATACAGAGGACAGGCCGATGCCGTATGCCGATAGCAGGCCGGAGAACGGATGGATCAGCACCGCCTCCATGCCCAGCGCATCGGCAACCAGGCAAGCGTGCTGGCCGCCGGCGCCGCCGAAACAGTTCAGGAGGTATTCGGTGACGTCGTAGCCGCGCTGCACGGAAATCTTCTTGATGGCGTTGGCCATGTTTTCGACGGCGACGGTGACGAACCCCTCGGCGACGGCTTCCGGCGAGCGGCCGTCGCCGATCTCGGCGGCAAGGGCCGTGAATTTTTCGCGAACCGTCTGCACGTCGAGCGGTTCGTCCTGCCCCGGTCCAAAAATAGCCGGGAAGAACTCGGGCTGCAGCTTGCCCAGCATGACATTGGCGTCGGTGACGGCCAGCGGACCGCCGCGCCGGTAGGCGGCCGGGCCGGGGTTGGCGCCGGCCGAATCCGGCCCGGCGCGAAAGCGGCCGGCCTCGTAATGCAGGATCGAGCCGCCGCCGGCGGCGACGGTGTGGATGCGCATCATCGGTGCACGGATGCGCACGCCGGCGACCTCGGTGTCGAAGGCGCGCTCGTAGTCGCCATCATAGTGGGCGACATCGGTGGAGGTGCCGCCCATGTCGAAGCCGATGACCTTGCCGAAACCGGCGAGTTTTGCCGTCTCGACCATGCCGACGACGCCGCCGGCCGGGCCGGACAACAGCGCATCCTTGCCCTGGAACATATCGGCGGCGGTGAGGCCGCCCGACGACATCATGAACATGAGGCGAGGAGATTCCCTCCCCCTTGAGGGGAGGGTGGCGGCGAAGCCGCCGGGTGGGGTCGTTGCGGCAGTGCTCAACGTTCTGGCGGTGCCTTCTGAGATGACCCCCTCTGGCCGCTGCGCGGCCATCTCCCCCTCGAGGGGGGAGAAAACTCCCAGTTCCCCTGCCACCCTTTGCACATACCTTGCCAGGATCGGCGAAAGATAGGCGTCCACCACCGTGGTGTCGCCGCGGCCGACCAGCTTGATCAGCGGCGAGACCTCGTGGCTGACCGAGACCTGGGAGAATCCGAGCTTTCGACAGACTTTGGCGACGGCCTTTTCGTGCTCGGGGTGTTTCCAGGCATGCATGAAGACGATCGCGACCGCATCGATGCCGTCCGCCTTGGCTTGCTCAATAGCCGGGCGTACGGAAGCAATGTCGAGCAGGCGCTCGATACTGCCGTCGGCGCGAACCCGTTCGTCGATTTCGACGACACGCTCATAGAGCTGTTCGGGAAGGATGATCTGCTTGGCAAAGATATCGGGCCTGGCCTGATAGGCGATCCTCAGCGCATCGCGGAAGCCTTTGGTGATGAGCAGCAGCACGCGGTCGCCCTTGCGCTCCAGAAGCGCATTGGTGGCGACCGTGGTGCCCATCTTGACATCGCCGATCAGCGCGGAGGGGATCGGGGCGCCGGGCTGGACGCCGAGCAGTTCGCGAATGCCCTGGATGGCTGCATCGGCATAGACTTCGGGATTTTCCGAAAGAAGTTTCCTTGGATGCAGCCCGCCTTGCGGGTCCCGGCCGATGACGTCGGTGAAGGTACCGCCGCGGTCGATCCAGAAATCCCATTTTGCGGTCATGGCAGCGCTTCCGGGCATTTTCATTTAGGCATCCTGTTAGTGCTCAACGCTTTGTACGGCCAAGCGCTTGATGTTACACGCGGAAACGCAACGTTACGAAACTGATCATGATCTGACGCATTGTGCCCTCGATCGTCGCCGGCAACGGTGGCGTGATTAGAGGAGAGATATATCATGAAGAAACTCATTCTTGCGTCGGTCTCGGCGCTTGCCTTGCTTGGCGTTGCGGCCTGCAGCGACAGCGGCACCGACACCACCACGACGCAGAGCACCAACCCGCCGGCATCCGACCAGACGATGAAGCCGGCTGCTCCTGACGCAAACAAGCCTGCCGAGCCGGCCCCGGCTCCGGCGCCTGCGCCGGCTGCCCCGGCGCAGTAGTCGCAGTAGTCAACGTGACAGCCAAGAAAGGCCGGCCTCACACGCCGGCCTTTCTGCTGCTTACGATACAAGCGCATTGTGGCTGAATGCGACGACACGGGTTTGCGCGCAGCGGCTTCCGTCTGCAGATTTTCCATGGGTAAGCACTAGCGCCAGCCGCCTTAGGCATTCCGCCAAATCGATTGGGCCAGCCCCTGCGGCACTGTCTTGGCTTGATAGCGATGGGTGGTTGGCCCTATGAAGCCCCCATGTCGATTTGGGACCGCCTCGGCGACTTCGTCACACGCGTTTCATCTTCAGCGTCGTCAGGCGTCGCCGAAGTGGTCGAAGCCGTGCGTACGGTTTTCTCCGGCGATGCCGATTTGCGCCGGCGTGTCGCCTTCTCGGTGGCGATGATCGCGCTTTCGGCCAAGATGGCCAAGGCAGACGGCATCGTCACGCAAGACGAGGTGCGCGCCTTCCAAGAAATATTCGAGGTGCCGAAGGAACAGAGGCGCAATGTGGCGCGGCTCTACGATTTGGCCAAACGCGACATTGCCGGTTTCGAGACCTATGCCGAGCGTATGGCGCAGCTTTGCGGTTCGGGCCATACCAACTGCCTGATGCTCGAGGATATACTCGACGGGCTGTTCCACATCGCCAAGGCCGACGGGCTGGTGCATGAGCGCGAGGGCGAATTCCTGCATCGCATCGCCGAGATCTTCCGCATCGATGAGGCGCATTACCAGAGCATCCTGGCGCGGCATGTCGATCTGGGTGCCGCCGACCCCTATGTCGTGCTCGGCATCGAGCGTGGGAAGCCGTTCGACGAGGTCCGCAGGCGCTACCGCAAGCTGGTTTCCGACAATCATCCGGACCGGCTGATCGCACGCGGCCTGCCGCAGGAATTCATCAAGATCGCAACGACCAGGCTGGCGGCGATCAACGCGGCCTATGAAATGATCGAGCGAGGCCTGCGGCACGCATGAGCGGCTTTCCGCCCGACGAGCCGAGCGCCGAGGTCAGGGTATCGCCGAATTTCGGACCACGGCGCGGGACGCCCGGACCCGATATGATCGTGCTGCACTACACCGGCATGGCAACCGGGGCCGGTGCCGAGGCATGGCTGTGCGATCCGGCAAGCGAGGTATCGTCGCACTATCTGGTCCATGAGGACGGCCGCATTGTTCAGATGGTAAGGGAAAGCGACCGCGCCTGGCATGCCGGCAAGAGCTCGTGGTTCGGACAGAGCGACATCAACTCCTGTTCGATCGGCATCGAGATCGTCAATCCGGGGCATACGCTCGGCTATCGCAACTTTCCAAAACCGCAGATCGACGCGGTGATCGGCCTGTGTGCCGGCATCGTCAAGCGCCATCCCATTCCGGCGCAGCGGGTGCTCGCCCATTCCGACGTGGCACCGGGGCGCAAGGTCGATCCGGGCGAGAAATTTCCATGGAAAGCCTTGTTTGCTGCCGGCATCGGCCATGTTGTGCCGGCAGCACCGATCCGGCGCGGCGCCGTGCTGAGGCCAGGCGATACCGGCGCCGATGTTGAGGCACTGCAGTCGATGCTGGCGCTTTATGGTTATGGCGTCGAGATCACCGGCGCTTTCGACCGGCAGACCGAAATCGTGGTCGAGGCATTTCAACGGCACTTCCGGCAGCGCCTGGTCGACGGCGTGGCTGACGGATCGACGATCCGCACGCTGGAAAGGCTGCTTGCTTCCGTAAGGATAGCCTCTCTCAAATAACCTTTTGCCAGCTTAAAAGTTACAATCTGTTACTCAAAGTGACTTGCGTCGCCTTCTTTGGCGCCAATTCCGTCGTCAAAGGCGATCCGCACAGATTGTCGGACGTCTATCCCCCCAGATGTTCCGATGTTGATTGAGGGTATCTGCGCGAAGTTCTTTGTGCGGATCAAACAGAACAGGATCACATGCAGAAATTGACCGTTTTAACGGCAGCCATTGCTGCCGGCGTAATGACTTTTGCCTTCAGTGCGGCAAACAGCGCACCGCTGAGCCAGCGGGCCGATCAGGGCTTCAGTGCCGCAGCCGGCAGAACCGCCATGCCGAAGGGTGGTGCAAAAGTAGAGAAGACCGCCACCGCGAAAGTGGAAAAAGCAGCCGCGGTAAGGACGAAAAAGCCAGTCTCCGCGAAAAGGCCAACCGCTGCGACAAAGACAATCGCCAAACAGCATGTGAAGCGTAACCGCAAACGCATCGACCGCATAGCAACGGCGTCAGTCGCTCCGAAGAGCAGGCCAGCGCCCCAGGCGGCGGTTGTCGACGGCGGCGGACAGTATTCGGCGATCATTGCGCGTTATGCCGCCAGCTATGGCGTGCCGGTGTCGCTCGCCAATGCCGTCATCAAGATCGAAAGCAACTACCGGCCGAACCAGGTCGGCAGCGCCGGCGAGATCGGCCTGATGCAGATCAAGCCGGCGACGGCAAGAATGATGGGCTATAGCGGTTCGGTTCAGGGTCTCTACGATCCCGATACCAACATCAAATACGGCATGAAGTACCTGGCCATGGCGCGGGATCTCGGCGGCGGCACGACCTGCGGCACGATCCTGAAATACAATGCCGGCCACGCCGCCACACGGATGAACCCGGTGTCCGCAGCCTATTGCGGCAAGGTCAAGGTGCAACTGGCAGCGCTTGGAGCGCCCGCCTGACAAGGGATAACTTGCTTTTTCGTTTGCGTTTTCGGGCCCGAACCCCTTTATACGCCTTGCCAGCTGGCCGGGCGGCCGCACCCGCGAAGCCGAAAGGCTGCGGGTGAGGAAAGTCCGGGCTCCATGGAGACACGGTGCCGGTTAATGGCCGGCGGGGGCGACCCCAGGGAAAGTGCCACAGAAAGCAAACCGCCACGATCCAATCGTGGCAAGGGTGAAAGGGTGGGGTAAGAGCCCACCGCGCGACTGGCAACAGGAGCGGCACGGTAAACCCCACCGGGAGCAAGACCGAATAGGGACGGTGCGAGGGGAAACCCTCGGGGGCTGTTTCCGGCTCACCGTCCGGGTAGGTTGCGTGAGGCGCATGGCAACATGCGCCCAAGATGAATGGCCGCCGCGTTCTCGCCCCGCAAGGGGCGAGGGCCATACAGAACCCGGCTTACAGGCCAGCTGGCAGTTTTCTACCCATGTCGCGCAAGACAGCGAGGCTGCGGCCGATCGATTGCTCGATCGGATCGAAGCCCGCTGGCAGCAAATGGCCACTTATCCCTTCTCAGGTGCACCGCGCGAGGACATCGCGCCCGGCATCCGTCACCTGATCGTTGGGCGAATACATCACCTCGTATAGTGTCCGCGAAGAGGCGATCGAAATCATTCGCGTCCTCCACGGCCGGCGCAAGATCGACGCCGGCTCAGCCACCGATTGCATCTAGCGACGCTTCGATCGCTTGCCAAAGCTCTTCCACCGGCTCGCAGCCGACCGACAGGCGAACGAAGCCGGGCGGAACGGCATCTCCCCTTTTTGATCGCCGTTCGGCCGAGGTGTGCACGCCGCCGAACGATGTCGCGGCCTGCATCAAGGCGCAATTGTTGATGAAATCCTCGGCCTTGTCCTCCGAGGCGAGCACGAACGAGATGAGAAAGCCGAAGCGCTCCATCTGGGCGCGGGCAAGATTGTGCGATGGGTCGCTCTCCAGTCCCGGAAAGCGCAAGCCGCTGATAGCGCGATGGTTTTTCAGCCGTTGCGCTATCATTTCGGCGGAAGTGCACATGCGGTCGAAGCGCACGTCCAGCGTTTCGAGGCCGCGATGCACCAGCCATGCCTCGAACGGCCCGGGGATGGCGCCCGACGTCTCGCGCCAGTCTGTCACCCTCGAGATAATGTCCGCGTCGCGGCTGGCGACATGGCCGAACAGCACATCGGAATGACCGTTTGGTGCCTTGGTGTCGGCAGCAATGACGATATCGGCGCCGAGATCGAGCGGGCGCTGGCCGAAAGGTGTCATCGTCGTGTTGTCGACCACAAGCACCGCACCCGCTCTATGCACGGCTTCGGCGACGGCTGCGATGTCGCATATGTCCAGGCCTGGGTTGGCGGGTGTTTCGACGAAGGCAAGCCGATAGCCGTCGAAGCCGCCGTCGAGGAAGCTCGACGTCGGCCGGACATCGTAGGCAACGCCGAAGGCTTTCAGGAAACGGTCTGCCAGCGCTCGCGTCGTATGATAACCGTCGGACGGCAGCAGGATACGGTCGCCGGCTTTGAGCAGGCCGAAAAATATCGCCGAGATGGCAGCCATTCCCGAGGGAAAGGCGACGCATGGAGCGTCCTCCAAATGCGCCAGCATGTGCTCGACCGCATCCCAGGTCGGATTGCTGAAGCGGCCATATTGATCGAAGCCGGTGGCGTCGCCGGGCGCATGAAAGATGGCGGCCATGGTCAGGGGTAAGGGGATCGGGTCGCCCTTGGCCAGCCCGCCGCGGCGCAGATGGGGAAGTGCTGCGGCGCGTGACTTGGCTGTTTCGGACATGATTTCAAACCTCATTACTGACCGGAAAAGGAGATGCCGAGGCTATGCGCGGCAGCGATCCGCAGCAAGTCGGCTCCGGTTGGGCCACACGGCTCTAAACGCTTCGTTAGGCTTAATAGACGATAAAGACGGGAGTGCCGTCAAAAGCTGCTCTCCCCAGTTGTGGCAGGCGCGTTTTGAAGACTGTTCCCGTTGACGCCCATAACACCCCATGATATCCCATTCCGATACTCAAGCCTTCGTTCCGTGTCAGGGTGAAGCGTACGCCAATCGGGCAGCCGCGGCGGCTGCGCGTTTGCCTGCGTTCGCCCGTCATAACGAAGTGGGTTTTGGAAGCCGACCGGGCTGGGGCGGCGCGGACAGGAAGATGCAGAGGGGTGCGGCGGCGCAAGCGGCCGTAACGCGTAATGGACCGGTTTCTGTCGAACGCGGTGAACAGGATCGATGCGAAGGGACGGGTGTCCGTGCCGGCGCATTTCCGTGCCGTTGTGCAGAAACGCGGCTATTCGGAACTTTATGCGCTACGCTGCCTGGATCGCCCGGCGATGGATGTCGGTGGGCTCGACCTGCTCGATCGCTACGAGCAGCGCATCGCCCAGGAGGACCCGTTCCTGCAGACGGCGGACGACATGTCGTTCTTCTGCCATGGCGATGGAACGTTTCTGAAGCTCGACCAGGACGGCCGTATCACGATGAGCGATTTCATTCGCGAGCATACCGGCATTTCAGCGGAAGTGGCCTTCGTTGGCCGCGGCAATTTCTTTCAAATCTGGGAGCCCGGACGGCTCAGCGCCTATGGGACGGAAGCACGCGCCCGGCTTTTGCAGCTTCGGCAGGGGACGAAGCCCGGGGAGCGGCCGGAATGATGGCGGGCGACGGCGATGAAGTTCATGCCGCTGGCGGACCAGCCCGCCACATTCCGGTCCTCCTTGCCGAAGTTCTGGAGGCGCTGGCCCCGACAAAAGGCGAGGTGATCGTCGACGGCACGTTCGGTGCCGGCGGCTACACCAAGGCCATTCTGGCAAGCGGAGCCTCGGTCGTCGCCATCGACCGCGATCCGGATGCGATTGCGGCGGGGCGGGCCCTTGAACAGCAGTCCGGCGGCAAGCTCAGGCTTGTCCAGGCACCGTTCTCGACGCTCGACGAGCAGGTTGAAAGTGCCGATGGCGTCGTGCTCGACATCGGCATCTCCTCCATGCAGATCGACCAGCCGGAGCGCGGCTTTTCGTTCCGGGCCGATGGACCGCTCGACATGCGCATGGCGCAGGCGGGCCTGAGCGCCGCCGACGTCGTCAACACCTTCAAGGTGGGCGATCTTGCCCGCATCTTCGGTTTTCTCGGCGAGGAACGCCATGCCGGGCGCATCGCCCGCATGATCGAGAGCCGTCGTGAAAAACGCCCCTTCGAGCGCACGCTCGACCTTGCCGATGCCATCGAGACGCATATCGGTCGCGCGCCAAAAGACAAGATCCATCCGGCCACCCGCGTTTTCCAGGCGCTGCGCATCTTCGTCAATGACGAGTTCGGCGAACTGGCCAAGGCACTGTTTGCCGCCGAGCGCGCGCTGAAACCGGGCGGGCGGCTTGCCGTGGTGACCTTCCATTCCCTGGAGGACCGCATTGTCAAGCGCTTCATCGCCGACAGAGCCGATTCAGCGACCGGATCGCGGCATCTGCCCGAGGCCCAGGCGCGCACCGCCACCTTCACCAAGAAGGGCGGCGGCGTGACGCCTGGCGATGCCGAGATATCGGCAAATCCGCGGGCGCGCTCGGCAAGGCTGCGCGCTGCGATCCGTACAGAGGCGCCGGCGCGTGCCGGCGATTTTTCGATTTTCGGCCTGCCAAAACTGCCTGGCCCAAAGCTTCCCGGCGCCGATCGTCCGGGAGAGAGGTGAGCACGTGTTTCGTACCAGCGACATAGTCCTGATCGCCGTCATGGTCTCGGCGGCTGCCCTGACCTACAAGACCAAGCGCGAAGCCGAGGAGCAACTGGCGGCAGTGCACAAGATCCAGGCGCAGATCCGTTATGAAGAGGACACGATCGACCTGCTCAAGGCGGACTGGAGTCTGCTTACCCAGCCGTCGCGCCTGCAAAAGCTCACCGAAATCTACAAATCGCAACTCGGACTCGAGCCGGTCAATGCGCGGCAGATCGTCGGGCTGGACGATCTGCCGGCGAAGCCCGTCAACATCGAGGACCTTTCATCGCAGCGGCTGGGCGGCATGGCCGATGTCGGCGGCAAGGATCCCGTGGTGACCGGAGGCATCATCCAATGATCAGCGGATTTCCAATCGCCGCCAGATTTCCAAAGGTTGGGAGGCTGCTGAAGCGCGGTTCGAAGCCCGGTGCGGGCGGATCGATCGTCGTCGAAGGAGCCCGCAAGGCGACCGGTGGCAAGGGAAGGACCCGCATCGTCATGACGATGGCGGTGTTCTTCGGCATCTATTCTACCATTGCCGGGCGGTTGGTCTATCTGGGTTTCCAGAATCCCGACCTGTCGGGCGGCCCGCAGAGCCGGGTGACGGCATCGCGACCCGACATCGTCGACCGTAACGGCGAAGTGCTGGCGACCGACATCAAGACGGCGTCGCTGTTTGCTGAGCCGCGCCGCATCGTCGATGCCGACGAGGCGATCGAAAAACTGTCGACGGTGCTTCCCGAGATCGACTACGAGCAGACATACAACAAGCTGAAGAGCGGCGCCGGCTTCGTCTGGCTGCAGCGGCAACTGACGCCGAAGCAGCAGGCCGACATCATGCAGCTCGGCATCCCCGGCTTCGGCTTCCGCACCGAAAAGCGCCGGTTCTATCCGGCCGGCGAAACCTCGTCCTACATTGTCGGCCTCACCAACATCGACAATCAGGGCATCTCCGGCATGGAGAAATACATAGACGAACAAGGCCTGAGCGACCTTCAGGCGTCGGGCCTGGCGGTGGCCAAGGATTTGAAACCGGTGCAGCTCTCGATCGACCTGCGCGTCCAGCATATCGTGCGCGACGAGGTCGCCACCGGCATGGAAAAGTACCACGCGATCGCGGCGGGCGCCGTCGTGCTCAACGTCAAGACCGGCGAGGTGCTGGCGATGGCCTCCGTTCCGGATTTCGATCCGAACAACCCCTATAATGCGCAGGACAAGGACCGGCTCAACCGAATGTCCGCAGGCCTCTACGAAATGGGGTCGACCTTCAAGAGCTTCACCACCGCCATGGCGCTCGATTCCGGCAAGATAACGCTGCAAAGCCGCTTCGACGCGTCGCGCCCGATCAGGATCGGCCATCAAACCATCCATGATTTCCATGCCAAGGGCCGGATACTGTCAGTTCCGGAAGTGTTCATCTACTCGTCCAATATCGGTTCTGCCAAGGAAGCCGAAGCGGTTGGCATCGACGGACACCGCGAATTCCTGCATCGCCTGGGAATCCTCGAGAAGATGCAGACTGAACTGCCGGAAGTCGCTCGGCCGACCGAGCCCAAGGTCTGGAAGCAGGTCAATTCGATCACCATCGCCTTCGGCCACGGCGTGTCGACGACTCCGCTACAGACAGCGGTCGGCTGCGCCGCGCTGATGAATGGCGGCTATCTGATGGACCCAACCTTCCTGCCTCGCACGCAGGAGCAGGCGATGGCGGTGGCCAAGAAAGTGGTCAGCGACAAGACGGTCGAGGGCATGCGCTATCTCTATGCACTCAATGCCGAAAAGGGATCCGGTCGCAATGCACGGGTGCCAGGATACCGGGTGGGCGGCAAGACGGGAACGGCGGAGAAGGTCGTCAACGGCCGCTACTCGAAGGAAAGGAATTTCAACGCCTTCGTTGCAGCTTTCCCGATGGACGATCCGCAATACATAGTGCTTACGATCGCCGACGAACCGAAGCCGGAAAAGCCCGGCATGGGTGCTACGGCCGCCTCGAACGCGGGCATCATGGCTGCAAACATCATCCGACGTGCGGCTTCCATGCTTGGCGTGAAGCCAGATTTCAGCCATGAAAATGGTGCAACGCTGGTTTCCTATCAGTGATTCTTCGGGCGCGCCGGCAACTGCGCGCTATTTTGTTGCGATGAACGGGGTTCGATGAAGCTGAAAAATCTAGCCGGTATCCTGCCTGTCGATGGGACAGCTCCCTTCGACATGGAGGTTACAGGGATTTCGTCGGATTCCCGCCAGGTAACAGAGGGGGTTGTCTTTTTCGCGCTCACCGGCTCCAAGGCGGATGGCGCAGCCTATGCAGCCGACGCCGCAAGCCGCGGCGCTGCAGCGATCGTGGTCGGCAAGGGCAGTGTGGTCGCCGGGCTGCCAGTTCCGGTTCTTGTCGTAGACGATCCGCGCCTTGCGCTGGCGCAGAGTGCGGCCCGTTATTTCGGCAAGCAACCGCAAACCATGGTCGCGGTGACCGGAACCAGCGGCAAGACCTCGGTCGCCGCATTCACCCGGCAGATATGGGAGCAGGCGGGTTTCGCCGCCGCCTCGATCGGCACGACCGGCGTGGTGGCGCCGGGCCGCAACGAATATGGCTCGCTGACCACACCGGATCCGGTGGCACTGCACAGGCTGCTCAAGGAGCTGGCGGAGGCCGGCGTCACCCACGCCTCAATGGAGGCGTCCAGCCATGGCCTCGACCAGCGCCGGCTCGACGGCGTCAAGCTTACGGCCGGCGGCTTCACCAATCTCGGCCGCGACCATATGGACTATCATCCGACGGTCGAGGACTATCATCGCGCCAAATTGCGTCTGTTCGACGCGCTGCTGCCGAAGGGCGCGCCGGCCGTTATCTTTGCCGACGACCCGTGGTCGGAGCCGACGATCAAGGCGGCGCATGCAGCGGGACTGAACGTGCTGACGGTCGGACGCCACGGCGATTTCCTGCGGCTGAAGCGGGTCGAGCACGAGCGCCACCGCCAGCGCGCCGAGGTCGAAGCGGACGGCGTTCTCCATGAAGTCGACTTGCCGCTGGCTGGCGACTTCCAGATTGCAAATGCGCTGGTGTCGGCCGGCCTCGCCATTTCGACTGGAACATCTGTTGCCAAAGCGTTGATGGCGCTGGAGAAATTGAAGGGCGCGCCGGGACGGCTCGACCTTGTCGGGACGGCCGCCAACGGCGCGCCCGTCTATGTCGACTATGCTCATAAGCCGGATGCGCTGGAAAACGTGCTGGCTTCGGTGCGCCCCTTTACCACCGGCCGCGTCATCGTCGTATTCGGTTGCGGTGGCGACCGCGACCGGGGCAAGCGGCCGATCATGGGCGAGATCGCCACAAGGCTGGCCGATGTCGTCATCGTCACCGACGACAATCCCCGCTCGGAAGTCCCCGAGACGATCCGCGCCGCCATCCTGGCGGCTGCACCGGGGGCGATCGAGATCGGCGACCGGCGCAAGGCCATCCACCAGGCAGTCGGAATGCTTCACGCCGGCGATACGCTGATCGTGGCCGGCAAGGGCCATGAGGAAGGCCAGACCATCGGCGCCGAGACGCTGCATTTTTCCGATCATGAGGAAGTTCGCTCGGCGCTCAGGGAGCAAGCGGCGTGAGCTATCTGTGGACCTCCGAGGCGCTGGTTGCCGCCATGGATGGCCGGCCGCTCGGTCCGATGCCTGAAGGTATCGCCGGCATTTCCATCGACAGCCGCAGCCTGCAGCCGGGAGACGCCTTCTTCGCCATCAAGGGCGAGGCCATGGACGGCCATGATTTCGTCACCGCCGCCATCAAGGCGGGCGCCGGCGTGCTGGTCGTCGCCGAGGGCAAGCTGCCGTCGCTGGGGCGGCTGACGGCACCGATGATCGTCGTGGAGGATGTGCTCGTCGCGCTGGAAAAGCTCGGCGTTATGGCGCGCGCACGCTCAAAGGCGAGGGTGATTGCCGTGACCGGATCGGCGGGCAAGACCACCACCAAGGAAGCCCTGCGCCACGCTCTCTCCGCGGTCGGTACCGTGCATGCATCGGCCCAGTCGTTTAACAATCACTGGGGTGTGCCGCTGACGCTGGCGCGCATGCCGCAGGATTGCGATTTTGCCGTCTTCGAGATCGGCATGAACCATCCGGACGAGATCCGGCCTCTGGTCAAGATGGTCCGGCCGCATGTCGCCATCATCACGCTGATCGCGGCCGCTCACCTCGGCTTCTTCCGCAACCTGGACGAGATCGCCAAGGCTAAGGCAGAGGTTTTCGAGGGACTGGAACCCGGCGGTGCCGCCCTTCTCAACCGCGACGATGCGCGCTGGAAGCTGCTGGAGAAGATGGCGAAAGAGGCCGGCGTCGAGCATGTTTACGGATTCGGCGAGAATGCCCGGGCGACCTTCAAACTGATCAAATGCGAACTCGATGCCGATCATTCCGTGATAACCGCCAAGATTGGCGGGCATGAGGTCGTCGCCAGGATCGGCGCGCCGGGCCGCCATATGGTGCAGAATGTGCTGGCGGTGCTGGGTGCAGCGCATCTTGTCGGAGCCGACGTCACCAGGGTTGCGCAGGGGCTGGCCGATCTTTCGCCCGAACGCGGACGCGGCAAACGCTATATGTTGCGCCACCCCAAAGGGCCGATCACGCTGATCGACGAGAGCTACAACGCTAATCCGGCGTCGATGAGCGCTGCAATGGCGCTGCTTAACACGACGCCGGTGTCGGGCGAGGGCAGGCGCATTGCCGTGCTCGGCGATATGCTCGAGCTCGGCAGCCATTCGGCGAAATTGCATGCCGCCCTTGCCGACCTGATCATAGGCACCGACACGCGCACAGTTTTTCTCGGCGGCCCGGAAATGCGGGCGCTGGCCGACGTTTTGCCCGGCGAGATCAGGACGGAGTACCGCGCCGGCGCGGAAGATCTGAAACCGGTGCTTCTGTCGGAGTTGAGGCCGGGCGACGTAGTTATGATCAAATCGTCGAAAGGCATAGGCTTCTCAAAGCTGGTCGAGGCATTGCTCGGCAAATTTCCGGCGGAAGCCACAACCAGCAGACAGACCTAGGATCGGTCCGGGGGACGCAAGCGCATGTTAACACTGCTCGTCGAATTTGCGGACAAGATCTCGGTCTTCAACGTCTTCCGCTACATAACTTTCCGCACCGGCGGGGCGCTGATCACAGCGGCGCTGATCGTGTTCATCTTCGGACCGACCATCATCAATTCGCTGAGGCTGCGGCAAGGCAAGGGACAGCCGATCCGCGCCGATGGGCCACAGACGCATTTCAAAAAGGCGGGAACGCCGACCATGGGCGGGCTGATGATCCTGTCCGGCATCATCGGTTCGTCACTGCTTTGGGCGAACCTGTCGAGCATCTACGTCTGGGTGGTGATGCTGGTGACGCTGGGGTTCGGCTCGATCGGCTTTTACGACGACTACCTCAAGGTGACGAAGCAATCGCATCTCGGCTTTTCCGGCAAAGCGCGGCTGGGGCTCGAATTTGCCATCGCAGGCATCGCCGCCTGGGTGATCATGCATAACGGCCAGGCGCCGTTCTCGTCATCGTTGACATTCCCTTTCGCCAAGGAGTTTCTCGTCAATCTCGGCTGGTTCTTCATCCCGTTCTCGTGCTTCGTCATCGTCGGCGCCGGCAATGCGGTGAACCTGACCGACGGCCTCGACGGACTGGCGATTGTGCCGATCATGATCGCGGCGGCGTCCTTCGGCGTCATCGCCTATCTCTCCGGCAACGCGGTATTCGCCGAATATCTTCAGATCCATTTCGTGCCCGGTACCGGCGAACTGGCGGTGGTCCTTGGAGCGGTGATCGGCGCCGGACTCGGCTTCCTGTGGTTCAATGCGCCGCCGGCGGCCATCTTCATGGGCGATACCGGCTCGCTGGCGCTGGGCGGGCTGATCGGCACGGTCGCGGTGGCGACCAAGCACGAGATCGTGCTGGTCATCGTCGGAGGCCTGTTCGTTGTCGAGATATTCTCGGTCATCATCCAGGTCGGCTATTTCAAGATGACCGGCAAGCGCGTCTTCCTGATGGCGCCGATCCACCATCATTTCGAAAAGCTCGGCTGGACCGAAAGCCAGGTGGTGATCCGCTTCTGGATCATCGCCGTCATCCTGGCGCTGGTCGGCCTGTCGACCCTGAAGCTCAGATAGGAGGCCGCTTGATCCCCGCCGCATCTTTCTCAGGCAAGCGCGTTTCGCTCTTCGGGCTCGGCGGCTCGGGGATCGCCACGGCGCGCGCGCTGATCGAAGGCGGCGCAGATGTGCTGGCCTGGGACGACAATCCCGACAGCGTCGCCAAGGCTGGCGCGGTCGGTATTGCAACCGCAGACCTGCGCGGCGCGGACTGGGCGAGGTTTTCCGCCTTCGTGCTGTCGCCCGGCGTGCCGCTGACGCACCCGAAGCCGCACTGGACTGTCGAGCTCGCGCGGGGCTCCGGCGTCGAGATCATAGGCGATATCGAGCTTTTCTGCCGCGAGCGGACGGCGCGGGCGCCGGAAGCACCTTTCATTGCGATCACCGGTACCAACGGCAAGTCGACGACCACGGCATTGACGGCGCACATACTCAAGTCGGCCGGGCGCGACACGCAGATGGGCGGCAATATCGGCCGTGCGGTGATGACGCTCGATCCGCCGCAGCCCGAGCGGCACCATGTGGTTGAGTGCTCTTCCTACCAGATCGACCTTGCCCCCTCGATCAATCCGACGGCCGGCGTCCTGCTCAATCTGACGCCGGACCATCTCGACCGCCATGGCACGATGCAACACTACGCCTCGATCAAGGAGCGGCTGGTGGCCGGCAGCGAGACGGCAATCATCGGCGTCGACGATTCCTGGTGCGCCCAGATCGCCGACCGGCTGGAGCGGGCCGGCCGGCAGGTCATTCGGATTTCCAAGCGCCTGCCACTGACCGACGGTTATTTTGCCGACGGGACGAATTTAATGGAAGCCGTGCACGGACGCTACAGCCGGGTCGCCTTCCTCGAAGGCATCGGCTCGTTGCGCGGCCAGCACAATGCGCAGAATGCGCTGGCCGCCGCCGCCGCCTGCCTCAAGGTCGGGCTCGAGCTCGGCGAAATCCAATCCGGACTGGAGAGTTTCCCGGGGCTGGCGCACCGCATGGAGCAGGTCGGCCGCAAAGGGCATGTGCTGTTCGTCAACGATTCCAAGGCGACCAATGCCGATGCCGCTGCACCGGCGCTGTCGAGCTTTGCGCGTATCCATTGGATTGCCGGCGGCCTGCCGAAGGAGGGTGGCATCGAGCCCTTGCGCGGCTTCTTCCCGCGCATCGCCAAGGCCTATCTGATCGGCGAAGCTGCACCGGCCTTTTCGGCGACGCTGGGCGAGGCGGTGCCTTACGAGATCTCAGGCACGTTGGCCGCGGCAGTCGAACACGCCGCCCGTGATGCAGCCAGGGATGGTAGCGGCGAAGCGGTGGTGCTGCTGTCGCCGGCCTGCGCCAGTTTCGACCAGTTCAAGAATTTCGAAGTGCGCGGCGAGGCGTTCAGGCAGGCCGTAACCGCCATTGATGGCGTGATGCCCATCGGAGGGACACGATAATGCAAAGCCGTCTCGACAAAAGCCCGGTTGCGACCTGGTGGTGGACGATCGATCGCTGGTTCCTGGCGGCGTTCCTGTCGCTGATGGGGCTCGGCATCGTTTTGTCCTTCGCCGCAAGCCCGGCGGTGGCCGAGCGCATCGGGCTCGACAGTTTCCACTTCGCGACGCGCCAGATTATCTTCACCATTCCGGCACTTGGGGTGATGCTGGCTGTCTCGTTCCTTGGATCCAGGCAGATCCGGCGCATGGCGCTGGTCATGCTGTGCATCATGCTGTTTCTGATGGTGGCAGTGCTCTACATCGGCGTCGAGGTGAAGGGCGCGCGGCGCTGGGTGTCGCTTGCCGGCCTGTCGATCCAGCCATCCGAGTTCCTGAAACCGGCCTTCGTCATCATCTGCGCCTGGCTGTTCGCCGAGCACAAGCGGCAGCCCGACATTCCCGGCAATCTGTTCGCCATGTTGCTGCTTGCACTGGTTATCTCGCTGCTGGTGGCGCAGCCTGACCTGGGGCAGACCATGCTGGTGCTCGGCACCTGGGGGGTGATGTTCTTCATGGCCGGGTTGCCGTGGCTGTGGATCGTCGCGCTGGGTGCTGCCGGCGTTGGCGGCGTGTTCGCCGCCTATGCGGTGTTCCCGCACGTTGCCGGCCGCATCGACCGCTTCATGACCGGCGAGGGCGACACGTTCCAGGTCGACATGGGCCGCGAGGCGCTGATCAATGGCGGCTGGTTCGGCGTCGGGCCGGGCGAGGGTACCGTCAAGCGGGTCATCCCCGACAGCCACGCCGACTTCGTCTTCTCCGTCGCCGGCGAGGAATTCGGGTTGATCATGTGTTTCTTCATCATGTCCATCTTCGGCTTCATCGTGCTGCGCGGTCTCAACACGGCGCTCAAGGAGCAGGACGATTTCACCCGCTATGCGGTTGGCGGCCTGGTCACGGTCTTCGGCCTGCAGTCGGTCATCAACATGGCCGTCAATCTGCAGCTGATGCCGGCCAAGGGCATGACACTGCCGTTCATCTCCTACGGCGGCTCTTCGCAGATCGCGATCGCCATCTCGATGGGCATGGTGCTGGCGCTGACGCGCAAGCGCCCGGAAAAGCGCAAGCAGCTGGGCTTCATGCCATCGCCGCGTGCGATGCCGGCGGAGTGAGATGGCGAAGGGGGTCATCCTGCTGGCGGCAGGCGGCACGGGCGGACACCTGTTCCCGGCCGAGGCGTTGGCGCACGAACTGACCAGGCGCGGCTGGACGGTGCATCTGGCGACGGACGAGCGCGCTGAGCGCTTTACCGGGCAGTTCCCGGCAGCCGCCATCCATCCGATCCAGTCGGCGACGATGGGGTCGAAAAATCCTTTTGCCGTGCTCGCCGCGTTTTGGAAAATCTGGCGCGGGGTGCGGCAGGCATCGGCCGTCATCGCCAGCATCAAGCCCGCCATCGTGGTCGGCTTCGGCGGTTATCCGACACTGCCGCCGCTTTACGCGGCGACCCGGCGCAAGGTGCCGACGCTGATCCACGAGCAGAATGCGGTGATGGGCCGCGCCAACCGCGCGCTTGCCGGCCGCGTCGACGCCATTGCCGGTGGGTTCCTGCCTGAAGACAGCAGTGCCGCAGGCGCCAAGACGGTGACCACCGGCAATCCGGTCAGACCGCAAGTGCTGGAGGCGGCGAAGACACCTTATGCCGCATCGGCCGGCGAAGAGCCGTTCCGATTGCTGGTGTTTGGCGGCAGCCAAGGCGCGCAGTTCTTTTCCGACGCGGTGCCGGCGGCAATCGCCCGGCTTTCCGACGCACAGCGCAGGCGGCTGGCGATCACACAGCAGGCGCGCTTCGACGATGTGACGCGGGTGAAAGCCGCCTATGCCGCACTTGGCATTGGGGCCGAGGTGTCGCCGTTCTTCACCGACATGGCAAAGCGGCTGGCGGCGGCGCATCTGGTGATGTCGCGCTCCGGCGCATCGACCGTATCGGAAATCGCGGTGATCGGCCGGCCGGCGCTGCTGGTGCCCTATCCGCACGCGCTCGACCACGACCAGGCGGCGAATGCGGCGGCCCTTGCGGCAGCGGGCGGCGCCGAGGTGCATCCGCAATCCACGCTTTCGCCCGAGCACATTGCTGCGTTGATCGGGGCCCTGATGGATGATCCGGGCAGGGCGGCGACAATGGCCGCGGCGGCGAAATCATCCGGAAAACCGGATGCCGCGCGGTTGCTCGCCGATCTGACAGAGGCTATTGCGTCCAGGAAATCCGTTTCGGAATTCAGGAAGGAGACGCACGAATGAAGATGCCACAGACGATCGGCCTCGTGCATTTCATCGGCATTGGCGGCATCGGCATGAGCGGCATCGCCGAGGTGCTGCACAATCTCGGCTACAAGGTGCAAGGGTCCGACCAGGCCGACAGCGCCAATGTGCAGCGGCTGCGCGACAAGGGCATCGAATGCTTCGTCGGCCACCAGGCCGAAAACCTCGGCGAGGCCGAGGTGGTCGTCGTCTCCACCGCAATCAAGAAATCCAATCCGGAACTGAAGGCGGCGAGAGAGAAGTTGCTGCCGATCGTGCGGCGCGCCGAAATGCTAGCCGAGTTGATGCGGTTCCGCCAAGCGGTCGCGATCGGCGGCACGCATGGCAAGACGACGACGACTTCGATGGTGGCGACGCTACTCGAAGCCGGCGGGCTCGACCCGACGGTGATCAATGGCGGCATCATCAATGCCTATGGCACCAATGCCCGCATGGGCGACGGCGAATGGATGGTGGTCGAGGCCGACGAGAGCGACGGCACGTTCCTCAGGCTGCCGGCCGAGATTGCCGTCGTCACCAATATCGACCCCGAGCATCTCGATCATTACGGCTCCTTCGACAAAGTGCGCGAGGCGTTTCGTCAGTTCGTCGAGAATGTGCCGTTCTACGGCTTCGGCGTGATGTGCACCGACCATCCCGAGGTGCAGGCGCTGGTCGCCCGCATCGAGGACCGGCGCGTCATCACCTATGGCGAAAATGCGCAGGCCGACGTGCGCTTCACCAATCACCGCATGGACGGCCCGACCTCGGAATTCGACGTGGTGATCCGCGATCGCAAGACGCACGGCCAGATAACGATATCAGGTCTGCGGCTACCCATGCCCGGACGTCACAATGTCTCCAATGCGACGGCGGCGATTGCCGTCGCGCATGAGCTCGGCCTTTCGGCTGAGGCAATCAAGAAGGGCCTGTCGTCCTTCGCGGGCGTCAAGCGGCGCTTCACCCATACCGGTTCGTGGAACGGTGTCGATGTGTTCGACGATTACGGTCATCATCCGGTCGAGATCACGGCGGTACTGAAGGCTGCGCGCAGCGCCACCAAGGGCCGCATCATCGCCGTTACCCAACCGCACCGCTTCACCCGGCTGCGCGATCTGTTCGACGAGTTTTCCGTCTGCTTCAACGACGCCGATACGGTAATGGTGGCGCCCGTCTATGCGGCCGGCGAGGAACCGATCGACGGCGTTACGTCCGACGCACTGGTGTCGCGCATCCGCTCCGGCGGCCATCGCGACGCACGCTACATCGAAGGTCCGGCGGCGATCGGGCCGATCGTTCGCGAGGTGGCGAAGCCGGGCGATTTCGTCGTTTTCCTCGGCGCCGGCAACATCACCCAATGGGCCTATGCGCTGCCCAGGGAACTCGGCGGGACCATCTCATGATGCGCGGCCAGGCGTTGATCGAGAAGCTTGGCGACCGGCTTGCCGGACTGCGCGGCCGCATCACGCCCAATGCCGAGATGGACAAGATCACCTGGTTCCGAGCCGGCGGGCTCGCCGACGCATTGTTCCAGCCGGCCGACGAGGACGATCTTGCCGCGTTCCTGAAGGCGGTGCCCGAGGAAATACCACTGACCACCGTCGGCGTCGGCTCGAACCTGCTTGTCCGTGACGGCGGCATTGCGGGCTTCGTCATCCGGCTTTCGGCCAAAGGCTTTGGCGAGACCGAAGTGATTGCGCCGACCATGATCAAGGCGGGCGCCGCAACGCCCGACAAGCGTCTTGCGGCCGTTGCCTACGAGGCCGGCATTGGTGGCTTTCACTTCTACCACGGCATTCCCGGCGCCATTGGCGGAGCGCTGAGGATGAACGCCGGCGCCAATGGCGTCGAGACACGCGAGCGTGTGGTCGAGGTGCGGGCACTCGACCGCAAGGGCAATGTTCATACGCTGAGCAATGCCGACATGGGCTATGCCTATCGCCATTCAGCGGCGCCGTCGGGGCTGATCTTCACATCGGCGCTGCTCGAAGGCGTTCCCGAGGACAAGGCGGCGATCAAGGCCGCGATGGATGCTGTCCAGAACCATCGCGAGACCGTGCAGCCGATCCGCGAAAAAACCGGAGGCTCGACCTTCAAGAATCCCGAGGGCACCTCGGCCTGGAAGGAAATCGACAAGGCCGGCTGCCGCGGCCTGATGGTCGGCGGGGCGCAGATGTCGCCGATGCATTGCAACTTCATGATCAACACCGGAACCGCCACCGGCTACGAGCTTGAATATCTCGGCGAGACGGTGCGTGCGCGCGTGCTCGAAAAATCAGGCATCCGGCTGCAGTGGGAGATCAAGCGCATCGGTAATTTTCGGCCGGGCCACGCGGTCCAGGAATTTCTCGGGCAGTTGCTTTAGGCAAGTCCACCGCCGTTGCTTTTCGGACTCATGAATTCACATTTTGCTGCCGTTTTTGCGGAAAGTGAATCCATCGGAATCGTAAGCACTTGCCAGCGAATCAACTCTCTGATTCTCTGCCCTGAAGCGTTTCCTGATTTGAGTCGTTTCGACGCGTTGCTCGCGTTTCCGTCTGGGGGGCAACCTGCCGGGAGACTCGGACTCAATGTTGCGGAAACACGGAGCGAAGTTGCTTGGCGCGTGTGAGTGTGCGCGATGCTTTTCGGGTCGTGCACGATAGTGCAGGCCTGCTGTGAGAGGAAATGACGGGGAATGACAAGCAAGCACGTGGCCGTCCTTCTGGGAGGATTCTCGTCCGAGCGGCCCGTGTCCTTGTCGTCGGGCAAAGCCTGCGCCGATGCGCTCGAGGGAGAGGGCTACCAGGTCACCCGCGTCGACGTCTCGCGCGACATCGGCTCGGTGCTCGGCGCGCTCAAGCCTGACGTCGTCTTCAACGCACTGCACGGCCCTTTCGGCGAGGACGGCACCATCCAGGGCATCCTCGAGTACCTCGCCATTCCATACACCCATTCGGGCGTGCTTGCCTCGGCGCTCGCGATGAACAAGGAACAGGCCAAGAAGGTCGCCAAGGCGGCCGGCATTCCGGTGGCGGAATCGAAGGTGGCCAATCGCTTCGCCATCCAGAACAAGCACCCGATGAAGCCGCCCTATGTGGTCAAGCCGGTCAACGAAGGGTCGAGCTTCGGTGTCGTCATCGTGCACGAAGGCCAGTCGCATCCGCCGCAGATCATCGGCTCGTCCGAGTGGAGATACGGCGATACGGTCATGGTCGAGCGTTATGTGCACGGGCGGGAATTGACCTGCGCGGTGATGGGCGATGTGGCGCTCGGTGTCTGCGAGATCATCCCGACCGGCCATTCCTTCTACGACTATGATTCAAAATACGTCGCGGGAGGATCAAAACACGAATGCCCGGCAAAACTTTCACCGAATATTTACCAAAAAATACAGACACTGGCACTCAAGGCTCATCAAGCTATCGGCTGTCGGGGCGTTTCCCGATCGGACTTCCGTTATGACGATCGTCACTCCGAAAACGGCGAAATTGTCTGGCTCGAGGTCAACACCCAGCCGGGCATGACGCCGACGTCTTTGGTGCCGGAAATCGCCGCGCAAGCGGGACACTCGTTCGGCGATTTGTTGAGTTGGATGGTGGAGGACGCTTCGTGTCTGCGTTGAAGTGGGGACAGGGCAGGGGGAAGGGCGCGGCCGGGCCGGCGCTGTTCGGCATGCCGTTGTCGTTCGACCATTTCGTGCTGCCGCGCCTGCTCCGCCGGCCGGTGCGCGTGCTGGCGCGCCTCGGCGAGGGCGACTTCGAAGCGCCGCCCTATTGCGCTGCCATGCTGTCGGCGGCATTGCTTATTTCGAGCAGTGCCTATGGCGCTTATCTCGGCGGACATGCCGACGCCATCGTCCAGAGTGTCACCGCCCGAACCGGCTTTGCCGTCGATCAGGTCAAGGTCGTCGGCAACCGCGAAACATCCGAGATCGATATTCTCGACAGGCTGGAACTCGACGGCTGGACCTCGCTGATCGGCTTCGACGCCGAAACCGCGCGCGAACGCATCACCACGCTACCCTGGGTCGAAGCCGCGGCAGTGCGCAAGGTCTACCCGCATACGCTGGAAGTGCGCGTCGAGGAGCGCGAGCCGTTCGCGCTGTGGCAGCAAGGCAGCGCGCTTTCGGTCATCGAGAAATCCGGCGCCGTCATTGCGCCGTTCTCCGGCGGCAAGCAGATATTGCTGCCGCTGATCATCGGCACCGGCGCACCGGCCAAAGCGCCGGATTTCCTGGCGAAGATCAAGAATTATCCGGAGCTCGCCGCGCGGATCAAGGGCTATATCCGCATCGGCGAACGGCGCTGGGATCTCAAGCTTGAAAACGGCATCACGATCAAACTTCCCGAAGACGGCGAGGACCAGGCGATTGCCGACCTGGTCAGGATGGACCACGAGAACGGGCTTTTGACGCGCGACATCGCTGCCGTCGACATGCGCCTTTCCGATCGTCTGGTCGTCCAGCTGACGCCGGAGGCGGCGACACAGCGCCAGGCCGCGCTCAACGAAAAGCCCAAGATGCTGAAGCGCAAGCCGGAGACGAAAATATGAGCTGGCTTGGCGGCAATAGCGATGCTTCGGCGCGCCGGTCCGGCATCTTGACGGTGCTGGATGTCGGCTCCAGCAAGGTCTGCTGCGTGGTGGCCAAGCTCAAGCCGCGCGAGGATGGCAAGCTGCTGCGCGGACGCTCGCATCGCGTCCAGGTGATCGGCATTGGCCACCAGAAATCGCAAGGCGTGAAATCGGGCGTCGTTATCGATCTCGACCGCGCCGAGCACGCCATCCGTCTTGCCGTCGACGCCGCGGAACGCATGGCGGGACTGACGGTCGATTCGCTGATCGTCAACATGAGTGCCGGCCGGCTGAAGAGCGAGGCTTTTTCGGCCACCATCAATCTCGGCGGCCATGAGGCCGACGAGGCCGACATCAAGCGCGTGCTTGCCGCCGGCGCCAAGCAGGCGCTGCGGGCCGAGCGCGAGGTGATCCATTCGCTTCCCGTAGCCTTTTCTCTGGATGCCGAGCGCGGCGTGCGCGATCCGCGCGGCATGGTTGGCGACCAGCTTGGCGTCGACATGCACGTGCTGACGGGCGACGCGGCGCCTTTGCGCAATCTTGAGCTCTGCATCAACCGCTCGCATCTGTCGGTCGAGCGCATGGTGGCGACGCCTTATGCCAGCGGGCTTGCCGCGCTGGTCGACGACGAGCTCGAAATGGGCGCGGCCTGCATCGACATGGGCGGCGGCACGACGACGATCTCGGTATTTTCGGAAGGCAAGTTCGTCCACGGCGACGCCATCGCGATCGGCGGCAACCACGTCACGCTGGATATGGCCAAGGGCCTGTCGACCTCGCTCGATGCCGCCGAAAGGCTGAAAGTGATGCATGGCTCGGCGCTGCCTGGCAGTGCCGACGACCGCGACCTGGTTTCCATCCATCCGATCGGCGAGGACGGCGAGGTGCCGTTGCAGATCCCGCGCTCCGTGATGACACGCATCATCCGCGCCCGCATCGACGAGACGCTGGAATTGTTGCGCGACCGCCTGAACAAGTCCGGCTACGGCAATGCCGTCGGCAAGCGTGTGGTGCTGACCGGCGGCGCCAGCCAGCTTGCCGGCCTGCCCGAAGCAGCACGCCGCATTCTCGGCCGCAATGTGCGCATTGGCCGCCCGCTTGGCGTGGCAGGCCTGCCCGAGGCGGCCAAGGGGCCGGCTTTTTCGACGCCCGTCGGGCTTCTGATCTACCCGCAGATGGCGAGCTTCGAGAGCCGCCCGGCGAAGGGAATTTCCGGTCTTCGGATGACCGGAACAGGCGGAAAACTGCATCGAATGAGTCAGTGGTTGAGAGACAGTTTTTAATTTGACGGGGACAGCCCCATAGGCGGCCGCGGCGGCGAAGCGGCGGGAAAGGCAAAGGACGAAGACAATGACCATCAATCTGCAGAAGCCGGACATCACCGAGCTCAAGCCGCGCATCACCGTGTTCGGTGTCGGCGGCGGCGGCGGCAATGCCGTCAACAACATGATCACCGCCGGCTTGCGCGGCGTCGAGTTCGTGGTGGCCAACACCGACGCACAGGCACTGACGATGTCGAAGGCCGAGCGGCTGATCCAGCTCGGCGCGCATGTCACCGAGGGTCTCGGCGCCGGATCGCAGCCTGAAGTCGGGCGCGCGGCGGCGGAAGAGTGCATCGACGAGATCATCGATCATCTCTCCAACACGCATATGTGCTTCGTCACTGCCGGCATGGGCGGCGGCACCGGCACCGGGGCGGCTCCCGTCGTTGCCCGCGCTGCCCGCGAAAAGGGTATCCTTACCGTCGGCGTCGTCACCAAGCCGTTCCACTTCGAAGGCCAGCGCCGCATGAAGACGGCCGACATGGGTATCGAGGAACTACAGAAATGCGTCGACACCCTGATCGTCATTCCCAACCAGAACCTGTTCCGGCTGGCCAATGACAAGACCACCTTCGCCGATGCCTTCGCCATGGCCGACCAGGTGCTCTATTCGGGCGTTGCCTGCATTACCGACCTGATGGTCAAGGAAGGCCTGATCAATCTCGACTTCGCCGACGTCCGCTCGGTCATGCGCGAAATGGGCAAGGCGATGATGGGAACCGGCGAGGCTTCGGGCGAGGGCCGCGCAATGGCCGCGGCTGAAGCCGCCATCGCCAACCCGCTGCTCGACGAGACCTCGATGAAGGGCGCCAAGGGCCTGCTGATCTCGATCACCGGCGGCCGCGACCTGACCCTGTTCGAAGTCGATGAGGCCGCAACCCGCATTCGCGAAGAGGTCGATCAGGACGCCAACATCATTCTGGGCGCCACCTTCGACGAGGAACTCGAAGGCGTTATCCGCGTGTCGGTGGTCGCCACCGGCATCGACAAATCGGCGGCCGAAATCGCTGCCGCGCCGATCGCCATCCGCGCGGCTCCGCCGAAGCCGGTCAGCCGCCCGGCGGCCCAGGTCACGGAAATGCGCCCGGCGCCTGTCCAGCAACCGATCTATGAACCACGTGCTGCCGATCCGGTCGCCGAGGCCATTCAGCTCGCCGAGGCGAATGCGGCAGCGATGGCGCAGGCCCGCCCGGCACCGGTCGCCCATGCGGAAGACTTCCGCCCGCAGAGCAAGATCTTCCAGGCGCCTCCCGCTCAGCCGCAGCCCATGATGCAGCCGGCGGTTCAGCAAGCGATGCAGCCAGCTCCGCATCGTGAAATGCCGCAGCCGGTTGCCGCGGCACCCCAGCGCATGCCGCGGGTCGAGGATTTCCCGCCGCAGGTGAAGGCCGAAGTGGAAGCCAAGGCCCGCCCCGCCGACCACGAGAACAGCGGCCCGATGGGCTTGCTCAAGCGCCTGACCAACGGCTTGACCCGCCGCGAAGAGGAGCCTGCAAGACTGCAGCCGGCGCAGCCTCGCGAACCGAAACTGCGCCAGGCGCCGGCGGAAGTGCGCCGCCTAGCCAGCCAGGATCCGCAGCTTTATGCACCGCGCCGCGGCCAGCTGGACGAGCAGGGCCGGCTGACGCCGCAGAGCCGGGCTGTCCAGGAAGACGATCAGTTGGAGATTCCCGCCTTCCTGCGCCGACAGGCCAATTGATCTGTTAACGGTTCGTAACAGTTGTTAACAGGCGAGCAGGAAGCTGTTCGCCTGTTAATATTAAAAGCACTTTTAAAACAGAGGCTTACGGGATAATCCCGCGCTGGGCCGCGGTTACAACGAGTAAGAAACCGTGATTTGGAGTCTCTCTGCGGGACCATTATCTTCGCCACCGACCAAAGTCGGTTTGCTGGGAGTCTCGGGGAAGTGGCCCTGCCTGCCGATCAATTAAGAGCCGCGCCCTCAGGGCAGATGAAGCGGACCTAGGCAGTACGGGCTATGGGGATTGTTTTGCACGACTATCAGACGACACTTAAATCGCGTGCGACGCTGACCGGCATCGGCGTTCACAGTGGCAATCCGGTCACTGTCCATTTCCTGCCGGCAGACGCCGATACGGGTGTCGTCTTCCAGCTTTCGAATGCAAACGGAAGCCACGACTTTCGCGCGCTCGTTTCCGAGGTCGGTGCCACCGACCTCTGCACCATGCTCGGCGATCCGCAAGGCGAGCACATCGCCACGGTCGAGCATCTGATGGCGACGCTTTTCGGCCTTGGGATCGACAATCTCGTCATCGAAATCGATGGCCATGAGGTGCCTATCCTCGACGGTAGCGCAGTGATGTTCGTCGAGGCCATTGACCAGGCAGGCATCGAAACGCTGCCGGTCAAGCGTCGCTACATCAGGGTGGTCAAGCCGGTTCGTATCGAGAACGGCGCCTGCTGGGCGGAGTTCCGGCCCTATGACGGCACGCGCTTCGAGATCGAGATCGATTTCGAAAGCCCGGCGATCGGGCGCCAGCTTTTTGCATCCGACATGAACGCCGACATTTTCCGGCGTGACGTCGCGCGGGCCCGCACTTTCGGTTTCATGAAGGACGTCGAGCGGCTGTGGGCGGCCGGCTATGCGCTCGGCTCCTCGTTGGAAAACTCCCTGGTGATCGGCGACGACAACCGCGTGATCAACATGGGAGGCCTGCGCTATCCCAACGAGTTCGCGCGCCACAAGACGATGGATGCGATGGGCGATCTGGCGCTCGCCGGCGCCCGGTTCATCGGCTGCTTCCGCTCCTATCGTGGTGGCCACAGGCTGAACGCCGCTGCGCTGCGCCGTCTCTTGTCGGACCGTTCGGCTTTCGAGATCGTCGAGACGACGCGCCGCGAGCGTGGGCGTACTGCGGAGATGAGCGCCGTCAACGCACCCCTCTATGCGCCCTGGATGATCTGATTCTTAAGGTCTTACGGCCCACGTTGCGGTCAGGCTGTGTTGCATGGATGCATCACTGGCCGGCCAAATTACACAGCTTTCCAGGTGGCGCCAAACCGCCACAAAAATGTGCGATTGGCCGGGGATAGCGTTGCCGGGCAAGGCAATTATGGTTTATGGCTGCTGCCGTCGACTGAAATGACGCCGAAAGGGCGGAATCCAAACATGTTTTTCAAGCGAGTTGGTCAATCGAAGGCGCTGCGGCGGGCTGTTTTCCTGGCGCTTTCGGTGGTCGTTCCATCGCTGTTTCTGTCGGCCTGCATGTCGTCCGAGAAGGACGTCGACCTTTCGACCTATGTCGATCAGACCGAGCCGGCCGACGTGCTTTACAATCAGGGTCTCGCCAATCTGAATGCCGGGCGACTGCAGGAGGCAAGCCGCAAGTTCGATGCCGTCGACCGCCAGCATCCATATTCCGAATTCGCCCGCAAATCGATGGTGATGGGTGCCTTTGCCGACTACCGTCAGGGCAATTACGATGAGGCGATCGGTTCGGCCAAGCGCTACCTGACCCTCTACCCGTCGACCGACGATGCAGCCTATGCCCAATATATTATCGGGCTGAGCTACTACCGCCAGATCAAGGACGTCACCCAGGACCAGAAGGAAGCGCGTCTTACCGCGCAGACGATGCAGGACCTGGTGACGCGCTGGCCGACTTCCGAATATGTCGACGATGCCAAGGAGAAGATCCGCTTCGCCAACGATCAGCTCGCCGGCAAGGAGATGCAGATCGGCCGCTACTATCTCGAGCGCCGCGAATACATCGCGGCCGTCAAACGGTTCCGCAACGTCGTGGAGAACTATTCCAACACACGCCATGTCGAGGAAGCGCTGGCGCGTCTTACCGAGAGCTACTATGCGATGGGGCTGACGTCGGAAGCGCAGACCGCTGCGGCCGTGCTCGGCACCAACTATCCCGACAGCCAGTGGTACAAGGACTCCTACAAGCTCCTGCAGAGTGGTGGGCTCGAGCCGCGCGAGAATGCCGGGTCGTGGATCTCCAAGGCCGGGAAGCTGATCACCGGCGCCTGAGCGGCGCGTCACCATGCTCTCCAGACTGTCGATCCGCGATATCGTTCTGATCGAGAAGCTGGACATCGACTTCTCGTCCGGCCTTTCGGTCCTTACCGGCGAAACCGGCGCCGGAAAATCTATCCTGCTCGACGCGTTGTCGCTGGCGCTTGGCGCCCGCGGCGACGCTTCGCTGGTGCGGCATGGCGCGGCACAAGGCCAGATCATCGCCGTGTTCGACGTGCCGCGCAACCACGCGGCTCGCATGCTGCTTGCCGAGAATGCCATCGAGGACGACGGCGACATCATCCTGCGCCGCGTCCAGACGGCTGACGGCCGCACGCGCGTATTCGTCAACGATCAGCCGTCCAGCGTGACGCTGATGCGCGACATCGGCCGTGCGCTGGTCGAGATCCACGGCCAGCATGACGAGCGCGCTTTGGTCGATCCCGGCGCCCATCGCGAGTTGCTCGACAGTTTCGGCGGCCATCTCGGCGCTGCTCGGGCAACCGGCGAGGCGTGGCGGCATTGGCGTACCTGCGAGCAGGAATTTTCACGGCACCGGGCCAAAGTCGAGGCAGCCGCCCGTGAGGCCGATTATCTGCGTGCTGCGGTCGCCGAATTGACCAGGCTCGATCCGCAACCGGGCGAAGAGACCGAACTGGCCGAACTGCGCGCCTCGATGATGCGTGCCGAAAAGATCGCCTCGGAAATCCACGATGCGCAGGATGTGCTCTCGGGCCCGTCCTCGCCCTTGCCGCAACTGGCCAGCCTGCTCAGGCGGCTGCAGCGAAAGGCGACCGAAGCGCCCGGGCTGCTCGAGGACGTCGTCAAATCGCTCGACGAAGCGATGCTGTCGCTCGACGCGGCGCAGTCGGGCGTCGAAGCAGCTCTTCGCGCGACCGAATACGATCCGCAGCGGCTGGAGAAGGCAGAGGAGCGGCTGTTTTCGTTGCGTGCCGCCTCGCGCAAGCACAGCGTCGCCGTGGATGACCTGGCGCAATTGCGTGACACCATGGCTGCCGACCTCGCCGATCTCGACGCCGGCGAGGAGCGCCTGCATGCGCTGGAGAAACAGGCTGCAGCGGCACGCCAGGCCTACGACATTACGGCGGCCCAGCTGTCGTCGCTTCGCCATGCGGCGGCCGTCGGGCTGACCAAGGCGGTAATGGCCGAACTGCCGGCGCTGAAGCTCGAACGGGCCGAGTTCATCGTCGAGATCGCAAGCGATGCCGAGAGCCGCATGGAAGAAGGCATCGACCAGGTCGAGTTCTGGGTGCGCACCAATCCCGGCACCAGGCCCGGCCCAATGATGAAGGTCGCTTCCGGCGGCGAGCTTTCGCGCTTCCTGCTGGCGTTGAAAGTCGCGCTGGCCGATCGCGGGTCGGCGCCGACTTTGGTCTTTGATGAGATTGACACCGGCGTCGGCGGCGCGGTTGCCGACGCCATCGGCCAGCGGCTGGCGCGGCTGGCAAAACGCGTGCAGGTGCTTTCGGTCACGCATGCACCGCAAGTGGCGGCGCGCGCGGCGACGCATTTCCTGATCTCCAAATCAGGCGGTGCCGACCGCGTCTCGACCGGCATCGCCGAGATGGACCGGGCGGCACGGCAGGAAGAGATCGCACGCATGCTCGCCGGCGCCACCATTACAGACGAGGCGCGCGCGGCGGCCGAGCGGCTGCTGCGGGAGAACACCGCGGCAGCCTAGAGCGGTTCATCCTTCACGGAAACGCCGAACCGCTCTACCTCTTTGTTTTGCGCAATTCCGGACGGAAAACCGTTTCACAGTTTTCCTGGAATTGCTCCAGACGAGTTCGTTTCCGGCGCTCGCGACCTGAGTCAGGGGATGGCGCCATCCTGCTGTTCAGGAATGATTTTCGGCGTCTGGTCTCTCCCTGATGAGAGAATCCTGTTCTATTGTGTCGCGCCACCGTGGAGGGAGCAGTGCATGGACGAAAAACCAGTCGATTCGCTCAGCGACAGCGAGGCGGCAAGCGAGTTGAAGCGGTTGGCGCAGGAGATCGCCGAGCACGACCGGCGCTACCATGGCGAGGACGCGCCGATAATCACGGATGCGGAATATGACGCGCTGACCCGGCGCAACCTCGCCATCGAACAGCGGTTCCCGCATCTTGTGCGCGAGGACTCGCCCTCGCGCAGGGTCGGCGCGCCGCCGGCGGAAGGTTTTGCCAAGGTGCGCCACGCGGTGCCGATGCTCAGCCTGGCCAAGGCCTATACCGACCAGGACGTCGCGGACTTCATAGAACGGGGCCGACGATTCTTTGATCGCGACAAGGATCTGAACATCGCCTTCACGGCAGAGCCGAAGATCGACGGGCTATCGGCTTCCCTGCGGTATGAAGGCGGTGTGTTCATGCAGGGGGCAACGCGCGGCGACGGCGTCGTCGGCGAGGACATCACCGCCAATCTCAAGACCATCGCCGACATTCCCAAGACCTTGAAGGGGTCGGGCTGGCCCGAGATCATCGAAATACGCGGTGAGGTCTATATGACCTACGCGGAATTCGAGGCGCTGAAGCAACGCTCGGCGGCGATCGGAGGCCAGGATTACGTCAATCCGCGCAATACGGCGGCCGGGTCGCTCCGTCAGAAGGACCCGTCCGTTACCGCCAGCCGCAACCTCAAATTCTTTGCCTATGCCTGGGGCTATACTTCAAAGGATCCTGCTCCGACCCAGTATGATTCCGTGCAGAAATTCGCGGAGTGGGGATTCAAGATCAGTCCGCTGATGGTACGGGCAAAGTCGGTCGAGGAACTGGTCGCGCACTATCACCTTATCGAGGCCCAGCGCTCATCGCTTGGCTACGACATCGACGGCGTCGTCTACAAGGTTGACCAGTTGGAGTTGCAGCGCAGATGGGGCTTCGCCACCGGCGAACCACGCTGGGCCATCGCTCACAAATTTCCGGCCGAACAGGCGATGACAACCGTGCTCAGGATCGACATCCAGGTCGGCCGTACGGGCACGCTGGCGCCCGTTGCCCGGCTTGCACCCGTCACGGTCGGCGGCGTCGTGGTCGAAAATGTCACGCTTCACAACGAAGACTACATCAAGGGTCTGGACAGCAACGGCCAGCCGATCCGCGACGGCAACGACGTACGTATCGGCGACACGGTGGTCATCCAGCGGGCGGGGGACGTCATTCCGCAGATCGTCAGCGTTGTGGTCGACAAGCGTCCGCCAGATGCCGTGCCCTACGAATTCCCGCACAAATGTCCGATCTGCGGCTCGCCGGCAACGCGCGAGATCAACGAGAAGACCGGCAAGGAAGATTCCCGCCGACGTTGCACCGGCGAGCTGATCTGCCCCGCCCAGGCCGTGGAAGGATTGCGTCACTTCGTGTCACGCGGCGCCATGGATATCGAAGGCCTGGGCGCTGAAAACATTGACCTGTTCTTCAATGCCGGGTTGGTCAAGACAGCAGCCGATATCTTCACTCTCCGGGATCGCCGTCCCGCCGTCATCAAGGCATTGGCGGAGCGGCGGGAGGAGCAGGCCAGACAGCGTGAGGCCGCATCGGGCAAAACGCGGAAGAATGTACGCGGTGTCGAGGAACGCAACTATGAAGGTCTCGACAAGCTCTTCGCTGCCATCGACGCTCGCCGCGAACCGGAACTTGATCGCTTCATCTTTGCGCTGGGCATCCGTCATATCGGCGAAACGACGGCCGCTGTGCTCGCCCGAACCTTCTCGACGATCGAGGAGTTGATCCGCATTGGCAAGGAGACAGCAGCGGCAGCCGATCCACACACCGTTTTTCCTTCGATCAACGGCATCGGCGATACGGTGATAGGCGCTCTTCGCGATTTCTTCGGCAATGAACGCAACGACGCCGTGCTTGAAGCGCTGCTCACACAGGTCCACCCGAAGCCGTACATCGTGAACGTCTCAGCCGATAGTGCGGTCGCCGGCAAGACGATCGTGTTTACAGGCACGCTCGAAAAGATGACGCGCCCCGAGGCCAAGGCGATGGCTGAACGTCTCGGCGCGAAGGTCGCTGGGTCAGTTTCCGCGAAGACCGACCTCGTCGTCGCCGGGCCCGGTGCTGGCTCCAAGCTCAAGCTGGCTGCCGAACACGGTATCGAAGTCATCGATGAGGATGCCTGGCTCGAGCGGATCGGCAAGGGCGCGTGATGCCGGCTGAATTCAATGGTTTTGGTGACAAGGCCATTCCCTTCCTCAAGGCACTGGATTTTCATCAGAGCCGGGAGTGGTTTTTGGAAAACCGCGATCTTTTCGAGCGGGACCTGCGCGATCCCTTCGGCGATCTGGTCGAGGCGCTCTCCGAGCGCTTCACGGCATTGGGGCTCGGCCTGCGCGGCGACCGCAAGAAGTCGCTGTTCCGGATTAATCGCGACGTGCGTTTCGCCAAGGACAAACGGCCTTACAACCGGCATCTGTCGGCGATCCTTTCGCCCGACGGCACCAAGATGGAACAGGGCGTGTTTTACATTCACATCGGGCTCGAGCGCTGCTTTGCCGCTGTTGCCTGGTGGCAGCCCGGACCGGAGCTATTGCTGGCGCTGCGCAACGCCATCGCAAAGCGGCCCGCTGAGTTCCGCACGCTCGTCGCGGCGCTGAAGAAGAATGGTCTCGAGCTCGACCCGGACGGCTGTATGAAGCGCACGCCGCGCGGCTTCGAGCACGTTATCGAGCCCGATCTCGTGGCCGCCATCCGCAACCGTCATTTCGCCGTCCGGCACGCAATCGAGCCGGCGGATATCTACGGAGCTGGATTGGTCGACGAACTCGTCGACTTCGTCATGCGGGCAAAACCGCTGCTCGACTGGGGCAGGGCGATCGAAGGCAAGGCTTCGCAGCGCTAGCGGAAAAATCAGACAGTCAACTGCGCCGCGCAGTGTAGAGGCTGGTGGTCATGTTGCGGGTTATGGAGCCTTGGAACTCGTCGCGGACGATGCGACCCAGCTCCGCCAGGATTGCTTCGCGGTCACTGCGGATGTTGATATTGGAAAAAGTGGCATAGAGGTTGACCGTCTGGTCAGGATCGAGGACGAGCGACCAGACACTTGTCCGATGTTCGATGGCATCAAACGCGCCGGTTCGCTCCAGTGCCGCCACGCGGGCCTCGGCATCAAGGGCGAACGGAATACCATTTGAGCCCGCCGACGGGCTCGAAGGCCCGTCAAGCAGCACCTTGGTCGCATGATGAAAGGGATCGGGGCGACTGTCGTCGCCGAATACATTCCAGACCATTGCCCACCAGCCGCCCGGCCGAAGCAGCTCTGCGACCTTGATCAGCGCCGTGTCCTCATCCAGCCAATGAAAGGCAGTGGCGCTGACACCGAGATCAAAACCGGCCTTCTCAAGGACGGCATCCTCAAACGCAGAGACGCTCACCGAGAGCGCCTTGTCCTGAATAGTCTCGCAAAGGAAAGTCGCGAGGCGGGAATCCGGCTCAATGGCGAGCAACGGGCTCGCGCCCAGTTCGAGTAAGCGGCGCGTTGCAGTTCCTGTACCTGCGCCAATCTCGAACGTCGCCGTGCCATGCGCGAGACGGCACCGCTCACATAGAATTTCGAATACCCAATCAGGATACCCAGGTCGCGTCGCGTGATAGCTGCCGGGATCGGCGCCGAAGGCCAGGCGGCCGAATTTTGGATCGATGGAAAATTCGCTCATTGGAACCACCTGTCCGGCCCAGCAGGTTGGTCTATGGCCGTCGCTTCGGCAAGGACCGATCGTCGCCAACGGATATGCGCTCAGGTACCAAGCCTCTGATTTTGTCCCACAGTCTGGAAGCGAGCTTGCCGCGACGCTTCAGCTATCATTTCCGCTGATCGTCTGCCTCAAGCGAATTGGTGTGACAAGCTGGACCGCCCTCTCTACATACGGCCCTTCCCAAGGAGCGGTCGATGTCGGCGGAAGCAATCTCCGAAAACGGTGCGAAAAGCGATTTCTGGGACGGCGTGCGGCTCAGCATGCCCGTCGTGGTGGCGTCGGCGCCGTTTGCGTTGCTGTTCGGGGCGCTCGCCGTCGACAACGGCTTTTCCGTGATCGAGGCGTTCTTGATGAGCGCAACGGTCTTCGGCGGCGCCAGCCAGATGGTCGGCATCGAGCTGTTCGGGCAGCATGTCGCGCCGTGGCTGATCGTGCTGTCGATCTTCGCCGTGAATTTTCGCCATGTGCTCTATTCGGCCGGTATCGGCCGGCGAATCGCGCATTGGCCCCTAGCGCAGCAGGCGATAGGCTACTTCGTGCTCACCGATCCGCAGTTCGCGGTGGCCGAGCGCAAGGCGGAGGCCCGCGAGACCGTCGGCTTTGCCTGGTATATGGGGCTCGGGCTGCCGGTCTACGTGTTCTGGGTCATCGAAAGCGCGCTCGGGGCGGTGTTCGGCAAACTTATTCCCGACACCCACGCGCTGGGCACCGACTTCCTGCTGCCGATCTATTTTCTCGGCCTGGTCATGAGCTTCCGCAAGCGGCCGCTGTGGCTGCCGGTGGTCGTCGCAAGCGCTGCCGCCTCCATCATTGCCTACAAGACGGTCGGCTCGCCCTGGCATGTCTCCATCGGCGCGCTGGCCGGCGTGCTGCTCGCCGTCATCCTGCCGCCCCGCCACAGCGGCGTGGAGGCACGACCATGAGCACGACGTTGTGGATCATCGTCGCCGCTTCGATCGCGACCTATTTGACACGCATTGGCGGTCATCTGGTGATCTCACGCTTCGACCATATCCATCCGCGTGTTGAGGCCGGGCTGAACGCCGTGCCGGCGGCGGTGCTGACCACGCTTGTGGCGCCGGCAGCGCTGAGCGCCGGACCGGCGGAATGGGGGGCCTTGGTCGTCGCCGGCCTGGTCTCGCTGCGCGGCGGCCTTATGGCGATGTTCCTGGCGGGTGCTGCCGTGTTGATCCTCGCGCGGCAGGTCGTCGGCTGATCGACTTTTGCCTTGGCGGCGAGAGCACACATGCGCTTTACCGCAGCGACTATTGCCGCGCCGACCCGCGACAGGCTCAGTCGGATCGCCTCCGATCTCTCCTGGTGGGCGCGACGCACGGCGTCGCTGTAGAGCGCTTCGCGCTGCTTCGGTGTCAATGCGCTTAGATCGGTCGGCTGGATGCCGAAGGGCTCACGCGACATTTCCATCTCCCCAGGTTTGCCGTGTTCATCGGCAGCTACACCGGCGATTTACGGGAAAGGCATAATCAGCTAAAATGAATAATTAAGATCGTTATGTTCTCCAGGAGAGATGTATGGACTTGGCCGATCTGCGCATCTTCCGCACGGTGGTGCGCGAGGGCGGAATCACCAGGGCGGCGGAAAAACTGTTTCGCGTGCAGTCGAACGTGACCACACGCATCCGGCAGCTCGAAGAGGATCTCGGCGTGCAGCTGTTTATCCGGGAGGGCAAGCGCCTGCACGTATCGCCCGCCGGTCACAAATTGGTCGGGTATGCGGATCGGTTGCTGGCGCTTGCAGAGGAGGCGCGAACGGCGATGCTCGATCCACGCCCGCGCGGCACGCTTCGCCTAGGTGCCATGGAGAGCACCGCCGCGGCACGGCTTCCAAGTCTGCTCGCCGAATATCACGCACGTCATCCCGACGTGGAAATCCAGTTGCGCACCGGCAATCCGCAGGTTCTCGCGACCGCCATGCTTGCCGGCGACCTCGATGCAGCGTTCGCCGCCGAGCCGATCGCCGACGCTCCGTTCGAAAAGCTGCCCGCATTTCACGAGCAGCTGGTCATTGTCTCGGCGGCATCGCGCGTTTCGATCGACGACCGCCAGGACATGCCCAAAACAATGATAGCCTTCGAGCACGGCTGCCCGCACCGCCGGCGGCTGGAACAATGGTATGCGCGAAGAGGGTTCATGGCCGAGAAAACCATCGAGCTTGGTTCATACCATGCCATCCTTGGTTGCGTGGTGGCTGGCATGGGCATAGCGCTGATGCCGAAAAGTGTGCTTTCGGGTTTCCCAGAGAGCCACTGGCTAAATCTGCACGAACTGCCCGCTGACGAAGACAACGCCGTCACGGTGTTGTTTTGGCGCAAGGGAGCCGATTCTCCCAACGTCACGGCTTTGCAGGGACTGCTTGCGGAGCAAAGTCTGTCACTCGGCGTTGCGGCCCCGGCTATTGCTTGAAGTCGTGCGGCAGAGGGGCGGTTGCTTTTTCCAGCCAGGCCAGCGTTTCGCCGTCGAGCATCGGTCCAATCTCGGCCAGTACGCGCGCATGGTATTCGTCAAGCCAATGCAACTCGTCGCGGGTTAAAAGGTCCGATCGGACCAGCCGCTTGTCGATCGGCGCCAGCGTCAGTGTCTCGAAGCCGTGCATGGCGATGTCGCCGCCCTCGATTGCCTCGGCCGGTGTCACCAGAATCAAGTTCTCGATGCGGATGCCGTAGGAACCTTCCTTGTAATAGCCGGGCTCGTTGGAGAGGATCATGCCGGCTAGCAGCTTTTCGGTGCCGGTCTTGGCGATACGTTGCGGGCCCTCATGCACGGCAAGATAGGACCCGACACCGTGCCCGGTACCATGGGCGAAATCGCAGCCGTGTCTCCATAGCGCCAGGCGCGCCACCGCATCGATTTCGGAGCCGCGCGTGCCCTGGGGAAAGCGCAGCATGGAGATGCCGATCATGCCTTTCAGCACCAGCGTGAAGCGTTCGCGCATCTCTTCGGTCGGCGCGCCGATCGGCACGGTGCGGGTGATGTCGGTGGTGCCGTCCTGGTACTGCCCGCCGGAATCGAGCAGGAACAGCTCGCCATCCCCCAGCTTGCGATTGGTGGCGCGGGAGACGCGGTAGTGCATGATGGCGCCGTTAGGGCCGGCGCCGGAGATGGTGTCGAACGATACGTCGCGCAGCGGCATCTGCGTTTCTTCGCCGGTCTGACGGCGCGTCTCCTCAAGCCTGGTGACAACGGCGATTTCGTCGAGCGTGCCGGGCTTCTGGCGGTCGAGCCAGCACAGCAGCTTGGCGACCGCGGCGCCGTCGCGGCGATGTGCGGCGCGGGCGCCGGCGATCTCAGCTTTGTTCTTTGTTGCGCGTGGAATGCGGGCCGGATCGGCCGTGGCAATGACGGTGCCGCCATTATCCTCGACCAGCATTCTGAGCTTGTCCGCCGCGAGAACCGGGTCCAGCGCGATTTTTGCGCCGCCCTTGGCCCGGGTGACGATTGCCGATCCGAATTCACCTGGTTCGTGCAATTCGGCGAGCTGCGTCAGGTAGGCCGCAACGGTGCGCGAAAACTTGCGCTGGTCCATGAAAAGCAGATGCGAGCCGTCGGCGGCCAGCACGGCAAAGCCGAGCGCCAGCGGTGTGTGCGGTACGTCACCGCCACGGATGTCGAAGGCCCAGGCAATCGAGGAGGGGTCGGTCAGCACGGCATGGGTGGCGCCATCCTTCTCGATGGCCGCTGCCAGCCGCACCAGCTTGTCCTTAGCCAGTTCGCCGGCAAAGCCGATCGGGTGGATCTCGACCGGCGCCAGTGGCGGTCCAGGCTGGTCCTGCCAGATCGCGTCGATCGGATTCTCTTCGAGCGGCACCAGTGTCGCGCCGGATTTCTCGGCCGAGGCTTTCAACGCCTTGACGTCGCTGATCGTATGCAGCCACGGATCGAAGCCCAATCGCACGCCCTTGCCGAGATTGTCCTTGATCCAGTTGGCCGGCGGGTTGTCGACAAGGCTCTCGATCGAAAAGATGTCGAGATCGACCTCCTGGCGCACCTGCAGCGTGTAGCGCCCGTCGACAAACATGACGGCGCGCTCGCCAAGTACAATGACGACACCGGCCGAGCCGCTGAAGCCGGTCAGCCATTTCAGCCGTGCCGAGCGGTCGGCGACATATTCGCCCTGGTGCTCGTCGGCACGGGGCACGATGAAGCCATCCAGCCCGTTCGACGCCAACCATTGGCGCAGCATTGCCACGCGCGGCTTGCCAACGGCCGGATCGCCGGCGGAATCGAAGGACTGGAACATGTCGGCTCTCCTCGAATGATGGCGCGACCGTAGCGCATGACTTCGAAAATCGGAATCGATTTTCGGAACGATCATCCCTGGTCGCCGCAGTGTCTTTTTGTGCATGGAGGCCATGCAGAATCGGCGATTTCAAAAAGCGTCAGCAGAGCTTACCTTCTTAACGTGGAGGAAAAGTCCTGTTGCCCTGCAAAGGAGACCGTCATGTCCTCGATTTCAGCCAGACGCGGATTTTTCAGAAACGCTGTGAAAGCGCTGATCGAAGCTCGCCAGCGCGAGGCGAGCCGGTATGTGAGCGGCGTTCTGCTTGGCTTTGATGACGAAACGCTGAAAGCTCACGGCTACGATCGCGAACAGCTGAAGAAAGCGGCGAACTCGCGCTAGGTCCGAGCAGGTTCCGGCTTGCGTTGAAAGCGTCGCGCCTCAGCGCTTGAGGTGAATCGTCACCCAGCCCTCGCGATGCAAGGTGCGGACGTGCCGGAATTTCTGGCCGACATAGGCCGCGATTACCGCATCGCGCTGGCGCTCGAGGATGCCCGACAAAACAATCGAGCCACCGAGCGCGATATGCCCGGCCATTTGCGGTGCCAGACGCATCAGCGGCCGCGCCAATATGTTTGCGACGATCAGGTCGAAGGGCGCACGCGCGGCAAAGATCGGATGATGAAAACCGGGCGCCGCTACCGTTTCAATGAGCCCCTTGACCTGGTTCAGCCGCGCATTGGCAGCGGCCACCTTGACGGCGACCGGGTCGATGTCCGTTGCCAGCACCGGAACATGCGCGAGCTTGGCCACCGCGATGGCGAGCACCGCGCTGCCAGTGCCAAGGTCGAGCGCGTTGCGCGGATGCTCGCGCTGTATGACCTGCTCCAGCATTTCGAGGCAGCCGGCGGTGGTGCCGTGATGGCCGGTGCCGAAGGCAAGGCCGGCCTCGATCTCGATGGCGAGTTCGCCGCTGTGGCGCTTCCTGCGGTCATGCGCGCCATGGACGAAGAAGCGCCCGGCCCGTACCGGCTTCAATCCCTCCAGCGAGCGCGCCACCCAGTCGATGTCGGGCAGCGCTTCTCGTTCTATCGGTTTCGACAGCGACAGTCCGGCCAGGATGTCCCTAAGCCGGGCCTCGACCGCATCGACGTCGTCGTAGGCATAGAGCGATACTTCGTGGATATCGCGGTCCTCGTCGACCTCGAGCACCGCAACCGGCAGGCCCTCATCGTCGAACGCCGCACCGAGCGCCGCGAAGATGCGATCAGCCTCGATCTTGCCCGCGGTGAAATACAAACGCGTCTGCGTCATTTCTTGATACGTCAACCTTCCGCCGCCAGCCGCTTGAGCTTGGCGATGGCGGCGTCCGGGCTTTCGCCATAGGCAATGGTGCCGGCGAAATCGCCCTTGGCATTGAGCAGCAGCACCGAAGCGGTGTGGTCCATCGTGTAGTCGCCGTCGTTCGTTTCGACTTTCTTCCAGTAGATGCCGAAGGACTTGGCCATGGCGTGGACCTTGTCCGGATCGCCGGTGATGCCGAGGATGCGATCGGAGAAATTGCTGATATAGGCGTTCATGATTTCGGGCGTATCGCGCTCCGGGTCGACCGTAACGAAATAGGCGCGCAGGTTCTTGCCGTCGTCGCCCATCGTCTTCAGCCAGCCGGCCAACTCGAAAAGCGTGGTCGGGCAGACTTCCGGACAATGCGTGAAGCCGAAAAAGACGACGCTGGGGTGGCCGCGAAAGGCGGCTTCGGTGACCGGTGCGCCCTTCTGGTCGACCAGCGTGAACGGAGCTCCGAACGGCTCGCCGCCATAATGTCCGCGGTACCAGTCGAACGTTAACCAGCCGATGCCAGCGGCCATCAGGACGAGAATACCGACCAGAATTGAACGCATCATCAGTGAAGTCCGTCGTCATTTCCATCGGGCGCCGGATTGGCGCCATGAAGCCCTGGCTTGGCGAACACTCTTAGCGGTTCGGTCGCGCCGACGCAAAGATGTCGCGTTGCCGCAACCGGCAATGCTGTGGGAGGCGATCTGCTTGCAAAGCGCGGCCGTTCGTCCCACCTGAGGTCGGCAAAATTCGAACCGCAGGAGGCCTCTTTGCGAAAACTGATTGGCGGCGCGTTAGCCGCATGCCTTGTCATTGGCGCTGGCGCCGCCGCCGCCGAGGAAGTCGGCAAGGTCGGTGTCGATTGGCTCGGCAACGACATCATCGTCGAGGCGATCAAGGATCCGAAGGTCGAGGGAGTGACTTGCCACGTCTCCTATTTCGACCGTGGCATGATTGACCGCCTGCAGAAAGGCAACTGGTTCGAGGACCCGTCCGATTCCTCGATCTCCTGCCGCCAGACCGGGCCGATCACCATTGGCGACATCGACATGAGCGAGGCCGGCGAGGAGGTGTTCAAGCAAGGCATCAGCCTGATCTGGAAAAAGCAGGTGGTGAACCGCATCTACGACAAGGCCAACGAGACGCTGATCTACCTCTCGCATTCGCGCCAGGTGCAGGATGGCTCGGCAAAAATGTCGGTCACCACCGTGCCGCTCTATGGCCAGAACGTGGTGTGGACCAGCGGCAAGCCGAAATAGAGACTGAAGGTGCTCCGGGGTCCTTGGCGCGTCCAAACGGATGCGCGGCGCTGCACTCGGCTTGCGAGACTATGCGCGCGGGCGTAAAGCGCCCGCATGGACCGTCCCGAACACCTTGTCCTGAAAGATCCCGAGCCGCGCATCCATCCGACGGCGGAACTGAAGGCCTGCAAGCTTGGACGCTACGCATCGATCGGCGAGCGGGTCATCCTGCGCGAGGTGATGGTCGGCGACTTTTCCTACTTCGAGCGCCACGCCGAGGCGATCTATACGACGATCGGCAAATTCTGCTCGATTGCCGCCAACAGCCGCATCAATGCGCTGGAGCATCCGGTCGAGCGGCTGACGCAGCACAAAATCAGCTACCGGCCCAACGAGTACTTCCGCTGGCTGGGTGTCGATCAGGCATTCCGCGACCGGCGGCGGGCGAGAGCCGTCAGCATCGGCCATGATGTCTGGATCGGCCACGGCGCCGTGATCATGCCTGGCATGGCGATCGGCAACGGCGCGATCGTCGGTGCCAATGCGGTGGTGACGCGAGACGTGCCGGCCTATGCAATCGTCGCCGGCGTTCCGGCCAGGCCATTGCGGCAGCGCTTTAGTGCGGGAACTGCGGCCCGGATCGAACGTCTTGCCTGGTGGGACTGGCCGGTCGAGAAACTGGCCAGGGCAGTCCCCGACATGCAGGCCTTGCCCATCGAGGCTTTCCTCGACCGCTGGGAAAACGACGCTACCTGATCGTTGCGAGCGCGGCGCGTGCACGGTTTGACAGTGAATTCCTCCTCGCAGGGAACTCGAAGCAGTTGCCGATTGTTTCTCCCTGCCATGATCGAAAAGCTGTTCACCAGGATCGCCAACTATATCGCCCATCTTGCCGGTCTGCCGCCGACGTTTGCCGTCTGTTTCCTGATCATTGTGGTCTGGGCGGTAAGCGGTCCGGTCTTCGGCTTTTCCGATACCTGGCAACTCGTCATCAATACCGGCACCACGATCGTCACCTTCCTGATGGTGTTTCTCATCCAGAACACCCAGAACCGCGACAGCGCGGCGATCCAGGCCAAGCTTGACGAGCTGATCCGCGTCAGCAAAGCCAAGAATACCTTTATCGGCATCGAGCACCTGACCGAATCCGAGCTCGAGGAAATCCGCGCCAAATGTGAACGCGCGGCGAAGCGGCACGACGAACAGATCGCCGACATGGCCGCAGCCAAGGCGGTGGCTAAAAAACGCAACGCGAAGAAGCACGCGGCGGCGTGAGCGAGCTTGTTGTCCGGGTTCCTGCCCGAACGGTCGCGGGATCATTCCATGAATGCTGCAAAGGCTTCCTTGTACCCCGGGTGCCAGCGCGACAGGGCAGGGCGGTTCTCGATGATGTCGCCAATCGCCCAGGCCATGCGCTTTTCGTCCATGGACCGGGTCGCCTCGTTATCGGGACACAGGATGTAGAAATCGCCACGCAGCAGCGAGGCCAGCATGAAGTCGATGACCTGCTCGCCGGTCCAGGCGCCGGCCGGCTTTTCGGTGGCGCCTTCGGTCAGGCCGGTAAAAGTGAACCCCGGAATGAGCAGATGCGCCGCGACGTTTGCGCCGGGCTCATTGCGCAGCGCGTGTGCAAGGCCCTCGGTATAGGTCTTCACGCCAGCCTTGGAGACGTTGTAGGCGAGGTTGCCTGGCGGCGTGGTAATGCCTTGCTTGGAGCCGGTGTTGACGATCAGGCCGGGCTTTCCCGCCGCCAGCATGCGCGGCGCGAAGGCCTCGACGCCATGGACGACACCCCAGAAATTGATGTCCAGCAGTCGCTTCCAGGCGTCACGGTTCTCCCACGGCTTCCCGGGGTTGTTGCCGACGCCGGCATTGTTCATCAGAAGCGAGACGTCGCCGAAGGTGTCGAATGTCCTTTGGGCCAGCCGTTCGAGGTCGTCGGCTTTCGAGACGTCAGTGGCGACGGCAAGCACGGCGCTCTCGCCGGCGAAGGTAGCGACGGCATGTCGGGCCTCATCGAGGCGTGCGGCGCCGATATCGGCCAGCACGATCTTCATGCCCATCGCCGCCAGCCGTTTGGCCGCGGCGAGGCCGATGCCGCTGGCCGCGCCGGTGATGACGGCGACATTACCGGAGGCAAGTGCGGGCAGGGCGGTCTGGATCTCGGCGTCGGTGGTCATGATTTTCTCCTGTTCTGGCCGCGGCGAACTTAGCGCGGAAAGAGGCTCGCGCAAGCCGGTGCGACATCTTCGGGTTGACCGCGTCGGCGGGCGCTGCGCATGCTGATATCGAAAAGGAGACTGACGATTGACCGACTGGATCGAGATCCTGAAAGAACAGACCGCAACCGGCGACCAGATGAGCCGCGAAGTGCCGCAAATGCTTGCCAACCCCGACATCAGCGAAGCGCAAGTGAAAACGCTGTTTTCGGCGCTCGAAAAACAGGCCGAATTCGTCGAAAAGCTGCGCATGGCGCTGGAAAAATTCGGCCATGATTTTTCAGTGATCAAAGCGGCCGAGCGGCTGGAGGAGCGCTACGCCGACCTTGCCGCTTCGGTAGCGGAAAAGCTCAAAGAAATGCGAGGCTAGAGCCTGTTCCATTCGATAAAATTCGGTATGGGCTCTATCTTCTCATGATCTTTTCCGAAAACCGGCATCCACTTTTCGTTGACGCGGTCCTTCGGTTCGGGATCTTGGTCTGCCTATTTCTCGATTAGCCGCTCGAAGCGCCTGTCCGGCACTAGCCAGACCATCGCCACCAGGACATAGATCGAGACACCGATCCAGTGATTGACGAAGGTCAGCGCGACGGCGGCGATATAGAGGGCCAGCGAGATTTTTCCCTTGAGGTCATTGCCCAAAGCCCTGGCGAAGAGGGTTTCGCTGCCGTGCAGCCGATGCAGGGCTATGGTGAGGATGTTGAAGCCGATGGCGCAGAGCGCCAGGTCGACGCCATAAACGGCGACCGGCACCGGCGCGAAATGATTCTCACCCATGAAGGCTGTCGTCGCCGGCATCAGCGATAGCCAGAACAGCAGGTTGAGGTTCGCCCACAGCACGCGCCCGTCGACCCGCTGCACGGTATGGAACATGTTGTGCAAATTGTTCCAGTAGATGCCGACATTGATGAAGGACAGCACATAGCTGAGGAATACCGGCCAGAGTGGCGCCAGCGCGGAAAAATCCTCGCCATGCGGCACCTTCAATTCCAGCACCATGATGGTGATGATGATGGCGACCACGCCATCGGTGAATGCCTCGACTCGTCCCTTGCCCATCAATCTCCCCTGACAATCCGCTGAAGTTAAAAGAGGATCTCGCTCAGCGCCATCGCAAAGCTGCCAAAATTGTCAGGAGCAAGTCGGGGAGGGGGAACGGCTGACGAAAAGAAGGCGTTAGGGTGTCAGATCCCGAACAGCAAAAAGGTCCGAAAAATGACTGCTCACGCTCAAGTCATGACGCGCGATTACGAACTCGGCGGGCGCGCTGCAGCGGCCGCCGTGGCCGCCATGATCGCGGCTCTTTTCGCCGGCAGCACCGCGCTGACGCCGCTTTACATCATCTACAAGCAGGTCTTCGGCTTCTCGCAGATCACTTTGACGCTGGTCTACGCCGTCTATGTCATCGGCAATCTGGCGGCGCTGCTGATGTTGGGGCGTGTGTCAGATGTCATCGGGCGCCGTCCGATGGCGTTGGCCGGAATGGCGGTGGCCGTCGTTAGCGCGGTGGTTTTCCTGTTCGCCGAAAATGTCGCCTGGCTCGACGTCGCCCGAATTCTGAGCGGATTAGGAATCGGCGTCGGCGCGGGTACCGGCACCGCCTGGCTTGCCGAATTGCTCCCGACCGACGACAAGTCACGGGCGGCGACGATTGCCACCAGCACCAATTTCCTCGGTCTCGGCCTTGGTGCGCTGGGGGCCGGGTTGCTCGCCGAATACGCGCCTTGGCCGCTCAGGCTGACATTCGTCGTCTACCTGGCGATGCTCGCGACTGTAACCCTGCTGGTCTGGCGCACGCAGGAAACCGTTTCGCGGCCGGGGAAACTGGCTGACGTTTCGATGCGGCCGCGCCTTTCCGTGCCCGATGCCATCCGCGCAAGTTTCGTTGCGCCGGCGGTGACCGGCTTTGGCGCAATGGCGCTGGTCGGCTTTTATGCAGCGCTCGCACCGAGCATTTTGGCGCAGCAGCTGCAGGTAACCAACCATGCTGAAGCGGGCGCTCTGTTCTTTGAATTGGCGATCGTGACGGCCGCCACCATTGTAGCGACGGCACGTCTTTCGAGCAGAGCCGCGATGTTCGCGGCGCTTGCGCTGATGATTCCAACCGTCGCGCTGATTGTTGCGGCGCAGGTCTTCGCATCGATGGCCACAATGATTGCCGGGACCGCCTTGTGCGGCGTGGCGGCAGCGCTCGGTTATCGCGGCGGTTTGCAAGTGGTAAACGAGATCGCGCCAGCGGACCGGCGCGCCGAAGTCGTCTCGGCCTTCTTCATCTGCTGTTTTTGCGGCAACGCGCTGCCGGTGATCGGCATCGGCGTCCTGTCGACCATGACAAGCGCGACCGTGGCAAGCGGGGCCTTTGCCGGCATGATGGTTATCTTTTCCCTGGTGGCGCTCGGGTTCGGCGCGAAATATGCGCGCTGAGCCGGCCTTTCAGCCGTTCGGCGTCTCGGGCGAAAGATGCGCGCGCTGGCGCGGCACGCCGAGGCCGGTATCCGGCGGTTCGCCGGCAGCCGGCCGGCTCTCGATCATGTGCACGCTGCGCCAACGGCCGAAGCGATAATAGGCCGTGGCCAGCACGAGCGAGGTTATCGAGCCGGCCGGAAAGCTCCACCACAACGCTTCCTCACCGATCGCACTTCGAAAGAAATAGGCGAAGCTGGTGCGCACCAGAAGTACCGAGATCACCAGGATGATCAGCGGCGGCATCACCGCGCCCGTGGCACGCACAGTGGCGAAGAGCACGATGGTGATGCCGAACAGGATGAAGGACCAGGATGCGACTTTGTTGATGTGAGTGGCGATGTCGATCGCTGCACTGTCGCTGCTGAGGAAGAGGCTGAGCACCGCGCGATCGAATACGAACAGCAGCGCGACAAGCACGCCGGTAAGCACAAGGTTGAAGCCGACGCCGGACGCGGCGATGCGGCCGATCCGGTCCCAGCGCCCGGCGCCGACATTTTGCGCCGCCATGGACGAGACCGCGGCGCCGATGGCGAGCGCCGGCATCTGGATATAGGTCCAGAGCTGGGCGGCTATGCCGTAGGCAGCCGCGACCTGCGAGCCGTAGGCATTGACCATGCCCATCACAGTCAGCGCCGCGGACGAGACGACGATCATCTGCAGGCCCATCGGCACGCCCTTGAAGACGACAATGCGCAGCAGCGCCGGGTCCGGCCGCAGCAGAGCAAGATTGGCGCCGGCCAGCCGCAGCGGGTGCTTGCGCGCATAAAGCACGATCAGGATGGCAAGCACGCTTACCGTCTGGCCGATCAGCGTCGAGGTGGCCGAGCCGGCGATGCCGAGTTCGGGGAACGGGCCGATGCCGAGAATAAGCAACGGGTTCAAAATGACGTCGAGCACGACGGCCAGCGCCATGAATAGGAAAGGCGTGCGCGAATCGCCGGCGCCGCGCAGCACCGTCATGACGAAGGACAGCAGGTTCATCATCGGTACGGCGAGAAAAATGATACGCAGATAGGAACGCGCCAGCGGCAACGCATCGGCCGGCGTGCCGAGCGCATTGAGGATTGTATCGACCCAGATCCAGCCGCAGACCGCGAACACCACCGAGACAAGGAAGAAGAAGGTGGCACTGGTGCCGACGATGCGGCGGGCTTCGGGCAGATCGCGGGCGCCGACCGATTGCGCGACCAGGATGGTCGCCGCCATGCCGATGCCGAAGACGGTGCCGAGGATGAGAAACAGCACGAGGTTGGCATTGGACGTGGCGGTCAGCGCCGCTTCGCCGAGGAAACGACCGACCCAGACGGCATTGATTGAGCCGTTGAGCGACTGCAGAACATTGGAGCCGAGCACCGGCAGGGCGAACAGCAGCAATGTACGCGGGATAGGTCCACTGGTGAGGTCGCTGGTCCGCCGGCGTGCGGGCATCTTGTCGTCCATGGCAGGCAACTCGGCGAAGGCTTATCTTGAGTCCGGTCCGCAATGATTGCCGATTTAACGAGACAGGTCGACGCAGCGTTGCGAATTCCGCCTGGCGTGCCTTGATCCAATCATGTTCTCAAAGCTTCCGGAATCGTATATTGATCCTGCACGCGTGGGGCCGCATCTTTCCTAGATCTCATGGGCAAGCCGGGGGTTCATGTCCGATATTCCGCTGTTTTTTGAGCGCCTGAACCGGCGTGCGTTTCTTGGTGCATCCGCTTTGGGCGCGGCCTCCGTGGCTCTTTCGGCGTGCACCACGACGGACGTAGCGGCGCCGCCAGTGACCGCGGCGCCAAGCGATCCGGCTTTCGGCGATGCCGCAAGTATGTATGCGGCGCGCGTCGACGAGGGCTATCAACTGCCGGCAATCCCGGTAGCCAAGGTCGATCCGAAATTCGTGCGCCAAATCGTGTCCGATCCGACCGGAGAAAAACCCGGCACGATCGTCGTCGATACCTCCGAGCACTTCCTCTATCTGGTGCGCGACGGCGGCAAGGCAATTCGCTATGGCGTCAGCCTCGGCAAGGCCGGTTTCGGATGGACCGGCAGCGCCGTGGTTCAGGCGAGGAAGAAGTGGCCGGTCTGGACGCCGCCGCCGGAGATGATCCAGCGCCGGCCGGAACTGGCGAAATACAAGGACGGCATGCCGCCCGGCCCGCACAGCCCGCTGGGCGCACGCGCGCTATATCTCTTCCGCGACGGCAAGGACACGATGTACCGGCTGCACGGCACGCCGGAGTGGGATTCCATCGGGAAGAACGCTTCCTCCGGCTGTGTGCGCTTCATGAATCAGGATATTATCGACCTCTACAGCCGCGTCGACGGCGTCGCGCCGGTCTTCGTGCGCCCGAACCTGTCGGCCGCCGGGAAGATCGCCGCCGTGTCGGACAGGACGGCCGAGCCGATCGATGCGGGCGTGCCAAAGGACGCGGAGATGTTGAGGTAAGTGCCGTCGACGGATCATCAGTCTTAGGTTTTGCAAACCCACTAGAACACAATCCTTGTCCCGGCGAGCCGCAACTGAAGGGCCCGACCGTTCGATCGTGCCAGGCAGGCGGCCGCGGTAGGCGCCTCCGCCGGCCGGGGGGTGTCGCTACTTCCCGGCGAGGCCTGGAAGCGTGACCTGATAGACCAGGAACATCGTGTCGACATCGGCGCCATCTTCGGCCTTGTAGGCCGCGCCGACCTGGAAGCCGTCCTGGGTGAGAAAGTCATTGTCGTTGGCGACGAACAGGAAATAGTCGTCGGGCCGTGTTGGATCGAGGACGCTCACCACCGACATCGCCTCCCACTTCTCCGAAAGGTTGTTGCGGTCATTGGGCGCGCCATTGTGCAGCCCGAAGCGGCCGAGCTCGGTCTTGTCGTTGATGTCGATGAACGGCGTCAGCTTGGCCGGCGTCACCGAGGGATCGAGCTCACCTTTGGGCGCAACCGGCTTGTCCTTGTCGAACTCGGTGCCGGCGATGTCGGTTGCCGCCGACACATCGACGACGCTGATCTCGCGATAGAGCGAGGTGTCGCCCTTCACCCCCTGGCCGTTGCCGCTGTCGCGCGCCAGCATCAGGAAGGTCTTGTCCGACAGAGCCACGATTTCGCTCTGCGCGGCAATCTTGGTCTTGCCCTTGGCATCGGTGAACACCGGCAGCGGCACAACATATTCATGCGCAAGCTTGAGTTGGGCCGGATCCGAGGCATCGTAGACCAGCGCGCGCGTGTTCTGGCGCGTCGAAGCGGAATCGCCGCCATCCTGTCTGGGGGCCGATTGCAGCACAGCGATCAGGAACTTCCCGTCCGGCGTCAGTGCCATGCCTTCGAGGCCCTGGTTGTTCTGACGGCCGGTTTCGGGATCCGTCGGATCTGGGTCTGCCGCGCCCGGTCCCGGATTGTTGGACGCGAAGTTCGGCGTTCCATGACGCATCGGGACAAGCGCCGCCGGCGACTGCGTTGCCGACATCAGACGCCCATCGGCGGAGAAGTGGTAGATGTTCGGACCATATTCGTCCGAGATGAACATGGTGCCGTCGGGCAGCCGCACGATCGCCTCGTTATCGAGCGCGAGCTTGCCGTTGGCTTCGGGCAGGATCGGCATGTCGTCGGTCGCGGCGCGCACGCCGTTGAGCGGATCGAGGCCGGTTGCGTCGGCGCCCTTGTCGTCGGTCAAAAGCATGGTGTCGGCAAGGGTTGCCTTGAGGCCCGACTGTTCCTGGCCGGCGGCTGGTGCCGCACCCGGTGCGATCGGGGCGAATTCGATGGCAATCGTGTTGATGCGCGGACGGTAATCGGTGGTGCCGACGACATTGTAGCCACGATCCGGCAGCAGCCACAGCGAGCCCTTATAGCCATCGGCGCCATGCGTCCAGCCGGCAGCGTCGATCGCCATGCCCGAGCCGGAGCCAAACGTCTCGCCGAACTTGTCCCTTTGGCTGGCCGGGATGCGACCGACACCGACCAGGCCCTTGTTGACGAAGCTGACGCCGCCGACGGTCGCTGCGTTTTCAGCCAAGGCCGGAGTCAAGGCGGTGACCATCGCCAGCGCGACCGCGAGGGACGCGTTTCGGTGCAGGTTTTTCATGGAAATCCTCTTTGTGACAAGACAGCCGAAGCGGGCGTCGCATCGACATGCCGCCAGCGCTTTCCGAAAAAGGTCTAGGACGCGAACATGATACTTGCGTGACAGAGGGCGCTTGTTCCTTCGTCCCTTGTGGGAGAAGGTGGATCGGCACGCAGCGCCGAGACGGAAGAGGGGTGCTGGACGGAGTGCCTCGGTGCCGAGCTGGAGCACCCTCATCCGACCGAGCTGAGCCTGTCCTCTGGCTTGCCGAAGGCAAGACCCGTGGGCTCGGCCACCTTCTCCCCAAGGGGAGAAGGGAAGTGCCACGGTCAGTCGCTGTCGCGCGCGATCAGCTGCAGCGGCCAGACTTCACGGATGATGCGTGCGCCTTCGGCGCCGGCGTAAGCCGGGATCGATGCCAGCAGCATTTCGGCCAGCCGCTCACCCATCGGCTCAAGCGCCGGGCGGAAGCCGGTCAGCGCCGGCGAAAAATAGCGGCAGAGCGGGGTGTCGACGATGACGATCACCGCGATGTCGTGGCCGGGCTTGATGCCCGCCTCGGCCAAAGCCTTGCAGCCGCCAAGCGCCATCGCGTCATTGTTGAAGATGATGGCGGTCGGCGGGTCCTTGGAGCGCATGACCTTCGGCGTCACCGCGTAGCCGCCGGCCTCGTTGATGAAGCCGTCGGCGATCAACTCGGGGTCGAATTCGATGCCGTGCCGCCGCAACGCCTTGCGATAGCCGGCGAGGAACAGATAGCCGAAATTGAGATCGAGCGACGGGCGGATGGCCGCGATGCGGCGGTGACCGCGCGCGACAAGACGATCGACCGCGTCAGCACCGGCTTTTTCGAAGTCGAGGTCGAGCGAGGGGTAGGCATCGCCGCCGGAGCGGCTGCGGCCGAGCGTTGCGAAAGGGAAACCGGCCTGGGTCAGATAGTCGATGCGCTCGTCCTCGCGCCGCGTCCAGGCCAGCACCACCGCATCGGCCCGCCGGGTCTCGACGACACGGCGCAGGCGCTCCTGCTGATAGTCGCCCGGCGCGCCCATCACCACGATCAGGTCGAGTCCGCTTTCGGCGAGCTTGGCCTGCAACCCGGTCAGGAACGGAATGAAGAACGGCTCGCCATATTCCTGATCGCCCGGATGCGGCTGCAGCATGAAGGCGATCGAATGGGTGGCGCCGCGCCGCAAACTGCGGCCGGACTGGTTCGGCGAATAATTCAGCTTCTTGGCTGCATCGAGCACGCGCTGGCGTGTGTCGGCGTTGACGTCGGCGCGGCCGTTGAGCGCGCGCGACACCGTGCCGATCGAAATGTTCAGGTGACGCGCAAGGTCGTGAATGCTGGACGCCAAAGGACAGTTCTCCCCCTTGCTTGGCTAGCACCGGCTGCTCTTCAGGCCAAGCCGGCATCACGTTTTTCGCTATCGGCCGATTGACATTCTACGCCATCGGGTGTGTTCTCGTAAACGTTTACGGAAAAACATTCACGGCCCTGCCGTGAACGCCGTAACGATCGGTCTGGAGGGGCCGAGAGGGAGGAGCACTGGATGATCAATGTCGTCCTGGTCGGCTGCGGCGCGATGAGCAAGGCCTGGCTCGATGCAGCCAGGCAGATCGACGGGCTCGCCATCGTCGGCCTGGTTGATATCGATGTCGAAAGGGCGCGGGCGAGGGCGCGCGAATACGAGCTTTCGAGCGCCATCATTGGAACCGACCTCGACGCCGTGCTCGACCAGACCAGGCCCGACGCGGTATTCGACGTGGTGGTTCCCGCCGCCCGCCGCGAGGTCGCGCTTTCCGCCTTTGCCCATAATTGCCACCTGCTGACCGAAAAGCCACTCGCCGACAGCCCGGACAATGCGCGTGCCATCGTCGAGGCCGCCCGCAGCGCCGGGCGTATCCATGCCGTCGTCCAGAACCGCCGCTATGTCGCCAATGTCAGGCGCATTCGGCGCTTTCTCGATTCCGGCGCCATTGGTGCGCCAACCAGCATCCACGCGGAGTTCTTCGTCGCGCCGCATTTCGGCGGCTTTCGCGAGGAGATGCGCCATGTGCTGCTGCTCGACATGGCGATCCACACATTCGATGCCGCCCGCTACATGGTGGCCGGCGAGCCGGCCGGTGTCTATTGCCAGGAGTGGGAGCCGGCCAATTCCTGGTATTGGCAAGGGTCGTCGGCAACCGCAAGCTTCGACCTCGGCGGCGGCAAGCTGTTCACCTATGCCGGCAGCTGGTGCGCGGCCGGCTTCCGCACCAGCTGGGACAGTACATGGCGGATCGTCGCCGAGCGCGGCAGCATTGTCTGGGACGGCGAGGACGGGCTGAAGGCGGAAGTCGTGCGGCCGGTCCGTGAAGGCCTGTTCGACCGCACCGAACCGATAGCCGTGCCGCCGCTCGACCCGGCCGATCGCGTCGGCGGCCATCTCGGCATCATCCAGGATTTCGTCCGCGCCGTCGAAACCGGCACCGAGCCGGAGACGCGCGGCGCCGACAACATCAAGAGCCTGGCCATGGTTTTCGCTGCGATCGAGAGCGCCGAGACCGGGCGCCGGGTCGCCATCGCTGCACAGGAAGGATCATGATGCCAAACCCGCTGCTTGACATCAGGATCGGCACAATGGTGCGGGCCAATCTCGACGACCCGGCCGCCTATGTCAGGCAGATACTGCCGCTCGGCTTCGAGAGCATCCAGCCGTTCTTCTGGCAGACGCTGGGCGGCAAGGACATTCCGCGGCTAGCGGGCGAGATCCGCGAGGCGATCGGCGATGCCGATGTCATCGTTTCGTCGATCGGCGTGTTCGGCAATCCGCTGGAGACCGGCGAGATCGATCGCGGTGTCCTCCAGGCGTGGGAAACGATCATCGACAACGCGCATCTGTTCGGCACCAATATGGTCAGCGGCTTTACCGGCCGCATTCGCGGCAAGCCGCTGCCCGACAGCCTGCCGCGTTTCCGCGAGGTCTGGGGACCGTTGGCCAGGCGTGCCGCCGACAAGGGCGTGCGCATCGCGTTCGAGAACTGCGCCATGGACGGCAACTGGGCCAGCGGCGACTGGAACATCGCCCACAATCCGGACGCCTGGGAGTTGATGTTCAACGAGTTGCCGGACGACAATCTCGGCCTGGAGTGGGAGCCCTGCCATCAGCTGGTCTATCTGATCGATCCGATCCCGCAGATCCGCAAATGGGCGCCGCGCATCTTCCACGTCCACGGCAAGGACGCGACGGTGCGCTGGGACGTGATCCGCGAACATGGCGTGTTCGGTCGCCTGCCGTTCGTGCAGATGCGCACGCCGGGCTTCGGCGACAGCGACTGGACGCGGGTGATCAGCGAGCTGCGGCTGGCCGGCTACAAGGGCGCCATCGACATCGAGGGCTGGCACGACCCGGTCTATCGCGGCGATCTCGAGATCACCGGCCAGGCGCGTGCGCTGGATTATCTCCAACAATGCCGGGGAGGCGCGAGCTACCTGCCGAACCCGGTGTGAGAACTCGGCCGGCGGGAGGTGCCGGCCAGGGAAAGATTGCGGCGCCTTGCCGAAGCGATCGTCAAAACCCCTCGGCTAGCGAGGGAACAAAGGGAGGATAAGTGCATGAGCATTACGATGAGAAGGACAGTTCTGCGCTCGACCGTCGCGGCCGCGATGGCGCTCGCCGCCGCACTCTCGACCTTGCCGGCGCAGGCGCTCGATGCCCAGTGGTGCAAGGACGTCCATATCCGCTTCTTCGTCGGCGGCGCCGAGGGCGATGCCTTCGGCACGATCGTCTATAATGGTGCCAAGCAGGCGGCAGCCGATCTTGGGCCGAAGGTCGACTACATCTTTTCCCAGTGGGATGTCGAGAAGATGGTGCAGCAATTGCGCGAGGCTGTCGCGGTCAAGCCCCAAGGCATCGCCATGATGGGCCACCCCGGCGACGCCGCGATCATGCCGCTGGCCGAACAGGCACACAAGGACGGTATCAAGATGATGTACCAGAACGTGCCGGTGCCGACGGTCACGGCGGCGTTCGGCGGCGGCTATGTCGGCGCCCAGCAGGAGCAGCAGGGCCGCGCGCTCGGCGCCGAGGCGGTCAAGCTGGCCGGGCTCAAGGCCGGCGACAAGGCGATCATGATCGGCCCGTTCGAGAACGAGAGCCGCGGCGCGCGCGAACGCGGCACAGTCGCCGCGCTCAAAGAGGCGGGCGTCGAGGTCATACAGCTCTCCTCGCCGCCAAGCGGCGAATGGGCTTCCGACCCCAATCTGGCAATTCCGGTGATCACCGCGGCACTGCTCAACAATCCAGACGTCAAGGCGGTCGGCTATCCCGGCGGGCAGATGCTGGGCAACGTACCGACTTACATGCAGGCGGCGGGCAGGAAGCCGGGCGATATCTTCAACTTCGGCTTCGACACCAGCCCGCAGATCGTCGAGGGCTTCAAGGGCGGCTGGGTGCAACTGACAGCCGACCAGCAGCCGTTCCTGCAGGGATATCTGCCGATCCTCAGCCTCTGCCAGCAGGTGGTGCTCGGCCTTGCGCCGATGAATGTCGACACCGGCGCCGGCTTCGTCACGCCACAGAATTACGAGATCGTCGCCGAGCTCGCCAAGCAGGCGCTGCGCTGACCTCCCAAGCCGTCGGCCGGGATCGAGCCCGGCCGGCGGGACCGCCGGCGAAAAGGCCGGCACGCGAAAATCAAGCGAGGATCGCCATGGCCGAACGCATCATCGAACTGCGCGACATCAGCAAGTCCTATGGCCAGGTCTATGCGCTGGGCGGGGTCAATCTCAGCGTCGATCGCGGCGAGGTGGTCGGCCTGATCGGCGATAACGGCGCCGGCAAGTCGACGCTGATCAAGATCCTGTCCGGCGTGGTCAAGCCGACCAGCGGCGAGATTCTCGTCCGCGGCAAGCCGGTGACCGGATGGAACCCTGCGCGCTCGCGCGACGCCGGCATCGAGACCGTGTTCCAGGACCGGGCGCTCGCCGTGCAGCAGACCATCGTGCGCAATATCTTCATGGGCCGCGAACTCACCGGCTGGCTTGGCTGGCTGAAGGTCAACAAGGAGATCGCGGAGGCGAGCCGGCTGATGCGCGAGATCGGCTTCACCTCGAAAGTGTTCACGCCACAGTCGATCGTCGGCCAGCTCTCGGGCGGCGAACGCCAGGGCGTGGCGATCGCGCGGGCCATCTATAAGAAGGCGGAGCTGATAGTCCTCGACGAACCGACGACGGCGCTATCGCTGACCGAGACCGCCAAGGTCTTCCACTTCGTGCGCCAGGTGCGGGCGAGCGGGCGCTCGATCCTGTTCATCGGCCACAACATCCACCACGTCTTCGATATCGCCGATCGTTTCGTGGTGCTGGACCGCGGCAAGGTCGCGCTCACCGCCGACCGCAGCGAGGTCAAGTCGGCCGAAGACCTGATCAACTTCATGGAAGACGTCGCCCACCCCAGCGGATTGCCGGGGTTGCACGACGTGGCCGATGCGGGGAGGGCGGCACGATGAGCAAGACCATGGAACCCGATCTGCAGAGCCCCCTCGGCACCACGCATGGCGAAACCGCCGGGAAAGAGTGGCGACACCCGTCCGACAATTGGCTGCGCGGGTTCATCCTCGACAACCGCGCCGCACTCGGCACGTTGGCCGTGTTCATCGTTATGATGGCGGTGTTCATGATCGCCAATCCGACGGTCTTCACCACCTGGTATCTTTACAGTTCCGTGCTGACCACGCTGCCGGTGGCGTTGTTCGTAGTTGTGCCGCTGGTCTTCGTCGTCACCTGTGGCGAGATCGACCTGTCGTTTCCGGCGACGATGGGCTTTGCCTCATGGGTGTTCGCGCTGGTCGTGCAGGCCGGCTACGACCCGTTCCTCGGCATCGCCGCCGCAATGGTCACCGGCATGCTGCTCGGCTTCCTGGTCGGCTCCCTGGTCGTCTATGGCGGGCTGTCGTCGCTGATCGCCACGCTCGGCATGAATTTCCTGCTGCGCGGCCTGATCCAGATCATCAACGAGGGCAGGTCGACGGCACTGACCGGCCTTGCCGACAGCTGGGCCTACAAGATCTTCTCCAGCCAGCTTTATGGCATTCCGGTGCAGATCTTCTGGGCCATCGGCTTCGTCGTGCTGTCGGCGCTGCTCTACAACCGCCATCGCTTCGGCGCGCAGGTCAAGGTGGTCGGCGACAATCCCGACAGCGCCCAGCAGATGGGCATTGACGTCAAGCGCGTGCGGGTAAAAGTGTTCGTCTTCGTCGGCATTGGCGCTGCGATCGCCGGCACGTTTTCGGTGATGATCAACTTCACCTGGTGGCCGACGGCTGGCGACGGATACCTGCTGCCGGTGCTGGCATCGGTGTTCGTCGGCGGCACGCCGACCTGGGGCGGCATCGGCACGGTGGTCGGCGGCGCGATCGGCGCGGTCACGGTCTCGTTCATCCAGACCGGCGTCGTCGCGGCGGGACTGAGCGGCTTCTACGTCCAGTTCTTCAACGGGCTGATCATCATCCTGTCGCTGCTCGGCCATAAGTGGAACCAGGCGCGGTATCGGTGACCGGCGGCCTCACACTCCCGTGACAAACCCGTCCAGTACGCGTTTCTGGCCGGCCTTGTCGAAGTCGATGGTCAGCTTGTTGCCTTCGATGGCCGAGATGTTGCCGTTGCCGAATTTCTGGTGGAAAACGCGGTCGCCGACGCTGAAGGGGGACGGCGTGTCGGCGACGGATTTGGCGACCAGCTCGCCGTCGATGGTGCGGCCCTTGATCGAGGTGCGGCCGGCGCCGTAGCCGGAGTCGGTTTCGCCATAGCCGATGCGCTCGACCTGGTGACCGGAGCGCGTGCCCCAATTGCGGTCGGTCGCCTCGGTGCGGTTGGCCTGAGCACGCTGCCAGCCCGGCGTCGCATAGGTGCTGGAGAAAGCGCCGGATTTCTCGGCGCCGTTATTGCTGCCGATGTTGTCGAAGCGCGATGCTCCATAGGGGTTCTGCCTGCCCGCCCCTTGGCCGCCACGACCGGAGGCGAACGAGCCGCCACCATAGGCATTGCCGTAGCCGCCGTAGGAGTTGCCGCTCTCGGAGACTTCGATATGGGCTTCCGGCAGTTCTTCCAGGAAGCGCGACGGGATGGTCGACTGCCAGAGGCCGTGGATGCGGCGGTTGGAGACGAACCAGATGTGCAGGTTCTTCTTGGCGCGGGTCAGGCCGACATAGGCGAGGCGGCGTTCCTCCTCCAGCCCGGAGCGGCCACCCTCGTCGAGGGAACGCTGATGCGGGAACAGGCCTTCCTCCCAGCCGGGCAGGAACACGGTTTCGAATTCGAGGCCCTTGGCCGAATGCAGCGTCATGATGTTGACGGCATCGAGCTCGGCGTTCTGCTCGGCGTCCATCACCAAGGCGACATGTTCGAGGAAGGAGCGCAGCGATTCATACTCCTCCATGGAGCGGATCAGTTCTTTTAAGTTCTCGAGCCGACCGGGCGCTTCAACCGAGCGGTCGTTCTTCCACATGTCGGTGTAGCCGCTCTCCTCCAGTATGGTCTCGGCGAGCTCGGTATGCGGCGTGGTTTCCAGCGCCTTCTGCCAGCGTTCGAAATTGGCCGATACTTCGCGCAGTGCCGCGCGCGGCTTCGGCTTCAGCTCATCGCTCTCGGCGAGTTTTGCCGCTGCCTCCAGCATCGGGATGCGCAGCGCGCGTGCGGTATCGTGGATCTGGCGGATGGTGGCCTCGCCCAAGCCGCGTTTCGGCACGTTGACGATGCGCTCGAAGGCGAGGTCGTCGGCGCCTTGCGCGACGACGCGGAAAAAGGCCAGCGCATCGCGGATTTCCAGCCGCTCATAAAAGCGCGGGCCGCCGATGACGCGATAATTGAGGCCGAGCGTGACGAAGCGGTCCTCGAATTCGCGCATCTGGAAGGAGGCGCGGACGAGAATCGCCATATCGTTCAAATTGTGCTTCTGGCGCTGGTAGGCCTCGATCGTCTCGCCGACGGCGCGGGCCTCCTCCTCGGAATCCCACGCGGCGTGGACATGCACCTTCTCGTCGTCCTCGGCGATCTTTTCGGTGAACAGCGTCTTGCCGAAACGGCCCTCATTGTGGGCGATGAGGTGGGAGGCGGTGCCGAGGATGTGCGCGGTCGAGCGGTAGTTGCGCTCCAGCCTGATGATGGTGGCGCCGGGAAAATCCTTGTCGAAGCGCAGGATATTGTCGACCTCGGCGCCGCGCCAGCCATAGATCGACTGGTCGTCGTCGCCTACGCAGCAGATATTTACGGTGGACAGGCGCGGGCTTCCCTCCCCCTTGAGGGGAGGGTGGCCGGGCAAAGCCCGGTCGGGTGGGGTCCGAGCGGCAGTGCTCGACCCCGTGGCGGTGCCTTCTGCGGCAACCCCCTCCGCCCGCTTCGCGGGCACCTCCCCCTCAAGGGGGGAGGATTGCGGCCGTTGTGCCAGCAGCCGCAGCCACATGTATTGCGCGGTGTTGGTGTCCTGGTATTCGTCGACGAGGATATATTTGAAGCGCTTGTGGTATTCCTTCAGCACGTCCGGATTGGCGCGGAAGATGCGGATCGGGTGGCATAGGAGATCGCCGAAGTCGCAAGCGTTCAGCGTTTGCAGCCGTTCCTGATAGGCCTTGTAGAGCTCGCGGCCCTTGCCGTTGGCGAAGGCACGGGCATCGCCCTCGGGGATGTCGGCGGGACCGAGGCCCTTGTTCTTCCAGCCGTCGATCATCTGAGCGAACTGCTTGGCCGGCCAGCGCTTGTCGTCCAGCCCTTCGGCCTGGATGAGCTGCTTGATCAGGCGCACCACGTCGTCGGTGTCGAGAATGGTGAAGTCGGATTTGAGCCCGGCCAGCTCGGCGTGTCGGCGCAGCAGTTTGACGCCGATCGAGTGGAAGGTGCCGAGCCACGGCATGCCCTCGACATTGCCTTCGCCGATCAACAGGCCGATGCGCTGCTTCATCTCGCGCGCCGCCTTGTTGGTGAAGGTGACGGCGAGGATCTGCGAAGGGAAGGCCTTGCCGGTGGCAAGGATGTGGGCGATGCGGGTGGTGAGCACCCGCGTCTTGCCGGTGCCGGCGCCTGCCAGCACCAGCACCGGGCCTTCGGTGGTTTCCACCGCCAGCCGCTGCTCGGGGTTGAGGCCGTTGAGATAGTCGGGCGCGTTGTTCTGGTTGCTGCGGGCAGCCATGGCGCGCGCGGCAATGCCCGACGGGGCCACAGGCCGCGCGTTCGGTTCGTCAAAAAAGGGCATGTCTTCCGAAAAGCCGGACATCTCTCCCCGAATGTAGTGATTCGGCAGCGAAAGGCCAGAAGCGTCTCCGTTTTGTTCTCTGTCCAGTCGGTAGACTCACAATCTGAATGGGTCTGCTAACCAAAACGCCGGGCTTGCGATGAGCCGGCGCTGCAAAACGCCGAGCTTGCTTGACAGGGGAGGCGGGCCGGAGAAAGTTGTGCTCGGGGCAGGAGCGCAATGCCGGGTTGCCCATGGACGCGTCGCGGAGCGCACCAGTCGAAGGAGCACCGTCTTGGCTGTGGTCATCACCTCCCTGATCCTTTTCCTCATCGGCCTGGCGCTTGGCGGCGGCGGTATCTGGCTCGTGACGCTGGGCGGCAGCTGGTATTACGTCATCGTTGGTCTAGCTTTCCTTGTCGCGGCCTGGCTGCTCTACAGGCGCAGATCCACCGCGCTGTGGCTCTACGCGGCGATCGTGCTCGGCACGCTCGCCTGGGCGGTCTGGGAGATCGGCTTCGACTGGTGGGAACTCGGTCCGCGCGGCGGCATCATCGTGCTTGTCGCGCTATGGCTGTTGACGCCATGGGCGCGGCGCGGGCTTACCGGTCCCGACGGACGCGCACCGCTTATCCTCGCCGTGCTGGCATCGCTTGCCGTCGCCGGTTATTCGATGACGGTCGATCCAAAGGATATTGCGGGTGAACTCAACACCGACAAGGTGACGCCGACGGCCGATCTCGGCGGCAATGTGCCGCCCGGCGAATGGCACTATTACGGCCGTACACCCTATGGCCAGCGCTATTCGCCGCTCGACCAGATCACCCCGGAAAACGTCGCCAATCTGCAGCCGGCCTGGACCTATCAAACCGGCGACGTGAAAGGGCCCGACGACATCGGCGAGACGACTTATCAGGTGACGCCGCTGAAGATTGCCGACACGCTCTACATCTGCACACCGCATAACTTCGCCATCGCCATCGATGCCGCGAGCGGCAAGGAGAAATGGCGCTTCGATCCCCAGGTCAAGCTAAACAAGGACCGCCAGCACCAGACCTGCCGCGGCGTGTCCTATTATGCCGACGCCAAGATCGCCGCCGGCCAGCCCTGCGCCACACGCATCTACCTGCCGACATCCGACGCTCGGCTGATCGCCCTCGATGCGGCGAATGGCCAGGTCTGCCCCACATTTGCCGAGGGTGGCACGCTGAACCTGCTCGCCAACATGCCATATCCGAAGCCGGGCTATTATTATTCGACGTCGGCGCCGCTGATCGTCGCCAACAAGATCATCGTCGGCGGCGCGGTCAACGACAATTATTCGACGCAGGAGCCGTCCGGGGTCATCCGTGCCTACGATGCCGACACAGGCGCGCTGTTGTGGAACTGGGATTCCGGCAATCCAGACCAGACGACGCCGCTGCCGCCGGGCCAGACCTACACCAACAACTCGCCCAACATGTGGTCGACGGCAAGCGCCGACGAAAAGCTCGGCCTGCTTTATGTGCCGCTCGGCAACAAGACGCCGGACCAGCTCGGCGCCGGGCGCAGCGCCAATGACGAGAAATTCTCCTCGTCGATCACCGCGCTCGATCTCAACAGCGGACAATTGCGCTGGGTGCGGCAGACCGTACATCACGATCTCTGGGACATGGACGTGCCGGCGCAGCCGACGCTGGTCGACATCACCACGGAAAATGGCGTGGTGCCGGCGCTGGTCGGGCCGACCAAGCAGGGCGACCTCTATGTGCTCGACCGGCGCAGCGGCGAGCCGATCGTTCCGGTCAAGGAAGTGCCAGCACCCGGCGGCGCGATCGAGGGCGACCATACCTCGCCGACACAGCCGACCTCGGACCTGAGCTTCAGTCCGAAGCCACTGACCGGCGCCGACATGTGGGGCATTACCATGTTCGACCAGCTGGCCTGCCGGATCGAGCTTCGCAAGTTGCGCTATGAGGGCCGCTATACGCCGCCGTCGCTGCAGGGCTCGCTGATCTATCCCGGAAATTTCGGCACCTTCAACTGGGGCGGTGTGGCAGTCGATCCGATCCGGCAGGTGATGTTCGGCATGCCGACATACCTGGCGTTCATCTCCAAACTGGTGCCGCGCGCCGACGTGCCGCCGCCCGGTGACACCAAGGGCAGCGAACAAGGCCTGAACCGCAATGAGGGTGCGCCTTACGCAGTGATATTGAAGCCGTTCCTGTCGCCGCTCGGCATTCCCTGCCAGGCGCCGCCCTGGGGCTATGTGGCGGGTGCCGACCTTCGGACCGGCAAGATCGTCTACAAGCATCGCAACGGCACCGTCTACGACATGACGCCGCTGCCGCTGCCGTTCAAGGTCGGCGTGCCCGGCATTGGCGGGCCGATGATCACTGCCGGCGGCGTCGCCTTCCTCGGTGCGGCGGTCGACGACTATGTGCGCGCCTATGACCTGACGACCGGCAAACAGCTCTGGCAGGCGCGGCTGCCTGCCGGCGGGCAGTCGACACCCATGACCTACACGGTAGCCGACGGACGCCAGTTCGTCGTCATCGTTGCCGGCGGCCACGGCTCGGTCGGCACCAAGCCGGGCGATTATGTAATGGCCTATACGCTGCCGAAATAGAGAAGTTCCTTCAGAGCCCGAGATGCCCTTTCAGGTCGGGTACCGATGCAAGGACCTCATTGGTTAGCTGCGGGCCGGCTGCTGCCTCGGCCTGCTGGACCAGCATCGTGCCGGCCTGACTGATTTGTGCGAGCGTAAGGCCTGATGCCTTGAGTATGGCGACGCCGTTGATCAGCGCGCCGGTCTTTTCGCCGAGAGCGCCGCCGAGCGCGCCCTCCAGCGAGGACAGGAGGCCACCACCGGAAGCCGCGCCGGGAGCCATGACATCATATCGCTTGGCCAGGGCGTCGGCTCCCGGGATTTTGGCAAAGAAGCTGGACAGGGTCGTGCCTTCCGCCTCGTGTTCAAGCACCGAGAAAATCGTGCCGGCGATCTTTTCCGTCAAAGCCTGGTTGAGACCGGATTTCTGGGAGACGGTGTTGATGATGTCCTGAACGTCCATGATCTTTCCTCAGACCTTGGTGTTTGCGGGCGGGTGCCGGTTGACGCGGATCTTGATCAACGATCGTTTGAAGGCGGGGAAGGCAGTGAACCGCAGCGCCAGCAAAGCCATGGCGGCGAGGGCGACCCACTTGCCAGAAGCGGGGAGGGAAAGGTCATGGGCGTATTCCTTCGTCTCAATCACGCATTCTTTTCCCGCCAAATGGCCATTCTCGTTCGCCAGATGGCCCGAATGAGGCATAGCCCGGTAACTTCTTTTTACATCGTGGTGCGTGCATTTAGCATTGCCACAAAGGACCAAAATTTAACGACGGTGCGGCGCCGGGCATCACGGTCGTCGTGCAGGGACTTTTGGCAGCCTCACTCAGCCGTGACTGGACCAGGCAAGCTTCGGCTCTATGTTGCCGCGGGGGCCCACGAGGAGCGCGCCATGACAACACCTGCCGGACCCACTGCCGCCAAGCCTGTCATTACCCAGGCGATGATCGATGCCTATGACGAATACACGCATCTGACGCTCGACCGGCGGCGCTTCATGGAGCAATTGACCAGGCTTGCCGGATCGGGTGCGGCAGCTGCCGCGATCGCGCCGCTGCTGGCGGCGAACTCGGCCCAGGCGGCAATCGTGGCGGAAGACGATCCGCGTGTGAAAGGCGAGGACATCAGCTATCCCGGCAGCGGGGGCGAGATGAAGGGCTATCTGGTCAGGCCGGGAGACCAGACCGGCAAGCTTGGTACCGTCATCGTGGTGCATGAGAACAGGGGTCTCAACCCGCATATTCGCGACGTGGCGCGGCGCGTTGCGCTGGAAGGGTTCGTGGCGCTTGCGCCGGACTTCATGACACCGCTCGGCGGCACGCCGGGCGATGAAAACAGGGCACGTGACCTGTTTTCCCAGCTCGATCCAGCACAGGTCGCCGCCAATGCCGTCGCAACTGTCGCCTACCTCAAAGGCTACAAGGACGGCAACGGCAAGGTCGGCGCCGTCGGCTTCTGCTGGGGCGGCGGCACGGTGAACATGCTGGCCGTCAACGCGCCGGACCTCGCAGCCGCCGTCGCCTATTACGGCATGCAGCCAAAGGCCGAGGACGTACCGAAGATCAAGGCCGCGCTCATGCTGCATTATGCCGGCCTCGACACCCGCACCAATGCCGGCATCGATGCCTTCAAGAAGGCACTCGACGCGGCTCATGTCGAATACTCGGTCTATGTCTATGAAGGCGCCAACCATGCCTTCAACAACGATACGTCGGCGGCCCGCTACGACAAGAATGCGGCTGACCTCGCCTGGGGCCGGACGATCGCCTTCCTCAAGGAGAAGCTGGCCTGATCAGGTGGGCGCCGGCGCCGGTTTGTGAAGGGCGACGCCGGCCACCACCAGCGCGATGCCGATGCAGTCGGTGAGGCTCGGCACCTGCCGCAGCACGATAACGCCGATCAACGTCGCGGTGACCGGCAGCAAAGACAGCATCAGCGCGAAGCTGGAGCGCGGCAGCCGCGACATGGCAAGCTGGTCGCATATATAGGGAATGACCGACGAGCAGATGCCGACGCCGACCGCCGCAAGCAGCAGCGGCGGCGCCGAGAAAGCCGGCAGAGCATCGGCGAAACCGATCGGTAGAACGACGAGAAGGGTGACCGCCATGGCGGCACCCAGCCCGGCGATGCCATCGCCGGCACCGCCGCGCGCGACGCGGTGGCCGAGCACGATGTAGCCAACGAACAGCGTGCCGTTGAGGAAGGCCCAGAACAGGCCGACGGGATCGCTCGACCATTTGACGTCGATCAGCAACAGGGTGCCGGCGACAGCGATTGCGAGTGCGGCGAGATTGCGCGGGCTTCTGAGGCCAACAAGCGCAACGCCGATGGTGCCGACGAATTCGATCGCCGCCACCAGCGAGATCGGCAGCCGGTCAAGCGCCAGGTAAAACGAGCAATTCATCACCCCAAGGCAGACGCCGAAGGCCAGAAGCAACAACCGCGTCGAGCGATCGGCGCGGGCGAAGACCGCCCAGGGCCGGGTCAACGGGGCAAAGACGAGTGCCGCGGTGGCGATGCGCAGCCAAGCCATGCCGAGCACGCCGACATGCGGGAACAGCAGCACCGCGAAGGCCGGTCCGAGATAGTGGAACACGGCGCTGACGCCGAACCAGAGATGCGGCGGGACCGCGTTTGCCAAGGTAAAGGCGGGGCCGGCGAGTGCCGGACTTGCTGCGGGGGCTTGCGTCCGATCTTGCATGGGATCAGTATCGCAGGCGATTTTTGCTATTGATATGGATGATGGCCGGTCATTGCGGCTATTTGCTTTCCGAAAGCAAGGAGTTGTCCGCTGAAACGCCTTCGAAATGAAAATGCCGATCTGGACTCGGCGGATCTGAAAATCCTGCGCCTGCTAGAAAAGGACGCGCGCACCAGCACCGCCGAACTAGCGCGATCGGTCGGCCTGTCGGCGCCGAGCGTGGCCGAGCGTATCAAGCGGCTGCAGGAAAGCGGTGTGATCGAGGCCTACACGGTGCGTATCAATCCGGCCGCGCTGGGCATGAAGCTGTCGGCATGGCTGCGCATCAGGCCGGTGCCGGGGCAACTCGCCGTCGTGGCCGAAATTATCCGCGACCTGCCGGAAATCGCCCAATGCGAGCGGGTCACCGGTGAGGACTGCTTCATCGCGCTGGCGCATGTCGCCTCGGTGGCCGAGCTCGAGCGAGTGATTGACCGGATCATTCCCCATGCGATGACCAACACGGCGATCATCCAGTCGTCGCCGGTGGTGCCGCGCTCGCCGCTGGGGGCGGTGAAGCGCCAGCCTTGATGCTTGGGGTCGTTCGTCAGCACGTCGTCCGCTTAACTCGAAACGTCGCGCCGCCCCTTCATCGCCCTGCCGGGCACTTCTCGGACGCTGTCATCAATGGTTTCGTTAATTGCCAGCGTTGCTGAAAGAGCGCTGAGGCTGCGGCCAGCCCCTTCTCCCCGTCACTATACGCGGAGAAGATGGCGGCAGCCGGATAAGGGGCAGCGCAAACGTTCCAGAAATGCAAACCGGACGGCCGGTCTGTTTCTTCCCGCACCGTTCAGGCGTGGCCGCGTTTGATCCGCGCCTGCTTCAGGATGGCGCGCCAGCGGATCATGGCGAAGGGAATCGGCTCGTTGTTGTTGGCGATGTGGAAGATCTCGTTGTTGAGGTTCTTCAGCGAGCGCCAGAAATCATAGTCGGTGATGCGTGGATCAGCCGCCAGCCTGTCCGCCTCGACCTTGATGTCGGTTTTCATGCACGTTCCCCGAACCGCTGCTGCTCCGCCGCCCGTATCGCAATTCGATGCGGATGGTTTTCCAACGCCGCGCTGAGTCGTTCAACGTCTCAATTCGGCTTGTTCACGTTAAAACCTCGGTAAGGTTAACGGCGGTTGGCCAGTGGTTCAAGCGCTCTCTTGGTTCAAGCCGGCTTACGACGAATACCGATCGAGCGGCCGGCGCGCTCCGGCATCGGCAGGGCGGCATGGGCGGCGCGCATCGCTTCCACCCTGGCCAGGACGTCAGCGGGGAAGGGCGCGACCCTCGGGCCAGCCATGTCGACATGCAGCGACAGCGTTTCGGAGGTGGCGGCGAGCCAGCCGTCGAGATGGCGGATTTCCTGGTAGGCCCTCAGCCGCTTCTCGTCATGGTCCAGCAACTGGAACGAGACTGTGACCTTGTGGTCGAGATGCAATTCCTGGACGTAGCAGACATGGACTTCCGCGGTGTAGATGGTCAGCCGCCGTTCCCTTACATAGTCCGGCCCCATCCCCATCACCTCGAAGGCTTCGTCGGAGCACCGGTCGAACAGCACGTTGTAATAGGCCATGTTGAGATGGCCGTTGTAGTCGATCCAGGCCTCCTCGATGTCCATGGCGCGAGAGACGAAAGGGGCGGGGATGGGCATCGGAAACTTCCTTCTCGTCATGCCGGGATGAGCGTGGACTGGACAGAGCGTGGTTGGTGAGACTACGCATCCGTAGATGCAGAACAAGGGTGGACGCTGGTCCATTCGCGGAGGAATCGATGGCTCTAAGCGACCTCAATCCGGTCGAGCGCAACGAAGAAGGCATCGCCGCCGTGCTCGGCATCCTCAAACAGCGGCTCGGCGAGCGATTCCAGACCGGCCAGGCGATCCGCGCCCAGCACGCGCACACCACGACCTATATTCCGACGCAGGCGCCGGACGGCGTCGCCTTTGCCGAGACCACGCAGGAGGTGCAGGAGATCGTGCGCGCCTGCGCGGCCCATCGCGTGCCGGTGATCGCCTTCGGCGTAGGCTCTTCGCTGGAAGGCCACACCAATGCGCCGGGCGGCGGCATCTCCCTCGATACGTCACGCATGAGCCGCATCATTGCAGTCAATCCGCAGGACCTCGATTGCACCGTCGAGCCCGGCGTGACGCGCGAGGACCTCAACCGGCATCTGCGCGACACCGGCCTGTTCTTTCCGATCGACCCGGGTGCCAACGCTTCGCTCGGCGGCATGGCGGCGACGCGGGCGTCGGGCACCAACGCCGTGCGCTACGGCACGATGCGCGAAAACGTCCTGTCGCTGACTGCGGTGATGGCCGACGGCGAGGCAGTGACGACCGGCAAGCGCGCCAAGAAAAGCTCGGCCGGCTACGATCTGACACGGCTGCTGATCGGCTCGGAAGGCACGCTCGGCATCATCACCCAGCTGACGTTGAAGCTGCAGGGCATTCCGCAGGCGATTTCGGGCGGCGTCTGCCCGTTCCCCAGTGTCGAGGCCGCGTGCAATGCGGTGATCGCGACCATCCAGATGGGCATTCCGGTGGCGCGCATCGAATTGGTCAACGCGCTGCAGATGCGGGCGATGAAGACCTATTCGAAGCTTGATTATCCCGAGAGTCCGTGCCTGTTCGTCGAGTTCCACGGCAGCGATGCCGGCGTCGCCGAGCAGGCCGAAACCTTCGGCATGATCGCCGAGGAAAATGGCGGCGGCCCGTTCCTGTGGACCAGCGTCGCCGAAGAGCGGACGAAATTGTGGAAGGCCAGGCACGATGCCTACTGGTCGTCGCTGACGCTGCGGCCGGGTGCCAAGGGCCTCTCGACCGATGTCTGCGTGCCGATCTCGCGCTTTGCCCAATGTGTCACCGAGACCGAGGCGGATATCACCGAGATGGGCCTGATCGCGCCGATCGTCGGCCATGCCGGCGACGGCAATTTCCATGTGCTGGTGCTGATGGACGCGGACGATCCGAAGGAGATCGCGCTGGCGGAAAAATTCGTGGCGCGGCTCAACATGCGCGCCATCGCCATGGACGGCACCTGCACCGGCGAGCATGGCATAGGGCAAGGCAAGATCGGCTTCCTGCGGCATGAACTCGGCCATGGCGTCGACATCATGCGCACGATCAAGCAGGCGCTCGACCCGCTGAATATAATGAACCCCGGCAAGATATTGCCTGGAAAGGACTGATCTTCAGGCCGCTGCCGTGCCCCCATTTGCCTCTTTATCGACACGCTGATGCGGGTAGAGTGCCACTGACTTTCAACCAAAACTATCCAGGAGCTGATGCTCGCACGCCTGTTCGTGATCTTCGGTGGGCTTCTTGTGCTGGTGCTGTGTGCGGCGCTGGTGGTGCCGTACTTTGTCGACTGGACGGGTTACCGTGCCGATTTCGAGCGCGAGGCCAGTGCCGTCCTCGGCCGCAAGGTGACCGTGCAAGGCGATGCGACGGCAAGGCTGCTGCCGTTCCCCTCGGTGACCTTTTCCAACGTCGCCGTTGCCGGTGGCCCCAACGGCCAGCCAGCGATGACCGTCGAAACCTTTTCGATGGATGCAGAACTCGCGCCATTCCTGCGCGGCGAGGTGCTGATCTTCGACATGCGGCTGGTGCGGCCGAAGGCGACGATCGACATCGCCGCCGACGGCACGGTCGACTGGACGATACGGCCATCCTCGCCGTTCGATCCCGGCCAGATCTCCATCGAGAAGCTGACGGTGACGGAAGGACAGATCGCGCTCAGCCACGCCGCCGGCGGGCGCAGCCATCTTATTTCCGAGATCAACTCAACGATCTCGGCCAAGTCGCTGGCCGGCCCCTGGCGGCTGGACGGCTCACTGTTGCTGGACGGGTTGCGGACCACGATCGCCGCTTCCACCGGCAAGGCCGAACCGGACGGGCAAATGCGGCTCCGGCTCAAGGCCGATCCGGATGCCTATCCGCTGGTCATCGAGACCGACGGCAATGTGGGCCTCGTGGAGGGCGCCGCCGTCTATTCGGGCCAGTTCAAGATATCGGGCGCAGACCGGACCGCCGCGCGGCCGCGCGGCACCGGCGGTGAGGCGCTGAAGGTCAGCGCCGGCAAACCGGACCCGGGCTTCAGGCTGAACGGCAAGTTTTCGCTCGACCACCAGAAGCTCGGCGTCGACGAATTCCGCTTCGAGACCGGGCCGCTCGACAATCCCTACACCGCTGACGGCACGGCTGCGGTCGACCTTGGGCTGAAGCCGCATTTCTCTATCGAGGCCAATGGCGCGCAGGTGCAGTTCGACGAGGCGGTCGGGGCGGCGGCCGGGGCCGGATTGACGCTGTCCGAACGGGTGGCGGCGCTCGAGCAAGCGCTGCTCGATCTGCCGAAGCCGACCATACCGGGCACGGTCGAGGTGAAACTGCCGGCGGTGGTCGCAGGCGACACCACGGTTCGCGACGTGCATCTGTCCGCCGAGCCGGCCGAAGGCGGCTGGGCGGTAAAATCGCTGGCCGCCACGCTGCCCGGCCGCGCCAAGCTGGAAGCCAATGGCATGGTCAGCGTCGAGGACCATTTCGGTTTCACCGGATCGCTGCTTCTGGCGGTGGCGCAGCCCTCCGGCTTTGCCGCCTGGCTGTCGAAGGACGTCGACGAGGCGATCCGCCGTTTGCCGGCCGCCGGCTTCAAGGCCAAGGTGGATTTGAGCGAAAAACACCAGGCCTTCAGCGATCTCGAACTCATCCTCGGCAAGGCGAAGTTCTCCGGCCGCATCGATTCCAACCAGCCCGACGAAACCCGTCCATCGGTGCTGATGCAACTCGAAGGTGGCGAACTCGACGTCGATGGGCTCGCTGCCTTCGCCTCGATCTTCGTCAGCGACAAGGGCGCCAACCGCTTTTCCGATCGCGACCTCGATTTCCAGATCAAGGCCGGGCCGGTCAGCGCCGGCGGCTTGACCGCCGATAGCGTCGATACTTCACTTAGATTGCGTGAGGGGCTGCTTGAGATCGACCGCCTGTCGGTCGGCGGACTTGCCGGCGCCTCGATCAGCGCCACCGGCCGGATCAAGGATTTCCCGGCGAGCCCGACCGGCAAGCTCGACGCCTCGGTGGTCGCCGTCGACCTCAAGCCGCTGATCGACGTCGCCGTCCAGCATTATCGAGACAATGCGGTGCTGAAGTGGCTGGCGGAGCGCGCTGCTGCCTATCCCGAGCTGTTCCAGGATGCGCGTATCGACGCGGTCACGAGTGCCGCAGACAATGGCGATGGTACGACCGGACTGGCCATGAGCGCACAGGGCAAGGCCGGTGGCTCGGCCTTTTCGGCGTCGTTGTCCGGCAAAGGGGCGCTCGACCGGCCTCTCGAAGCGCCGGTGACGCTGACCTTCAACGCAAGGAACGCCGACGCCACCGCGCTTCTGGCGCTTTACGGTCTGCCGGCGCTGCCGCTCGGCATGCTCGGCGAGGCGACCACCGACGTCTCGGCCAAAGGCACGCTTGGCGGCGGCCTGGCGACACGATTCAGCTTGGCCGGCAATGACTTCAAAGCTGGTTTCGACGGGACAATTGCCGACACGCCTCAGGGCGCGGCCGCCAAGGGCAAGGTCAGCCTTGAAACGGCCGACATCTCGCCATGGCTGATGACGACCGGCGTCGGCCTGCCCGGCATGGAGACCGGCATGTCGACGTCGCTTGCTGCCGATGCCGACTACGGCAATGGTCTCCTGGTGCTGAGCGGGCTCAGCGGCGCCGTCAACGAAGCGGCGGTTTCCGGTGACGTAAATATCGACATCAAAGAGGGACTGCCGCATCTTGCCGGCGCGCTGTCGCTGGACGAGCTGGACCTCGATCCGATGGCGGTGATGCTGTTCGGCGACCAGGCTTTCCTTGTCAATGACAGGACCTGGCCGACGGCACCGTTCAGCCAGAAATCCAGTCTGCCATTTACCGCCGATCTCGATCTGACGGCGGCGTCGCTTGCCGCCGGCCCGCTTGCCACCGCCTATGACGCTGCGCTTTCGCTGCAGCTCGACCAGGAGGGCATCCGTGTTTCCGACCTCAAGGCAAAATTCCTCGGGGGCGAGTTGAGTGGCCTGTTCGAGCTCAAGAACAATGACGGCACCGGGCTTTTCTCCGGTCAGATGAAACTCGCCGGCTCCGATTTGACAGCTGTGCTGCCGGAGGCCGGCATCAGCGGCAGCGGCGATTTCTCGACGGCGCTTTCGACCAGCGGCAAATCGGTCGACGCGATGGTCGCGGCGCTGTCCGGTTCCGGCACGGCGACGCTGAAGGGTATGACTATTGCCGGCTTTAATCCCGATGCCTTTGGCGCATTTATTGCCAAGGCCGACGCGATCGGGCGCGATATCGACGCGTCGAAGACTGCCGGTTTTGTGCCGCAGATCGCCGCGGCGGGCAGTTTTCCGGCGCAGGACACCGATATTGCCTTCACCATCGCCGGCGGCACGCTGAGGGCGCCGCCGGTCAAATTGGAAAGCCCGGGCGCGACGCTGTCCGCCGACATCACCGCCGATCTGAACACCAGCACCGTCGATGCCAAGGGCGAGGTCGCCTATCGACCCGGCGATGAGGCGCTGGTCGGCTCCGAACCGATTTTGAATTTCAGCGTCGACGGTCCGTTCGGCGCCACCAAACGGCAGTTCGACAGCGAGCCGCTGGCCCAGTTCCTGACCCAGCGTGCGCTGGAAAAGGAGCAGCAGCGAGTCGAAGCCATGCAAGCCGCACTGCTCGAGAAACAAAGGCTGCGGCGTGAGGTGCGCTACTACGCTGCCCTGCAAACCGAGCGTGAAAGAGCGGCGGCGGAACGGCGCAAGCAGGAGGAGGAAGCGGCGCGGCTGAAGGCTGAGGCCGACGCCAGGGCAAAGGCCGAAGCCGAGGCTCAGGCCCAAGCCGAAGCGGGGGCGAGGGCGCAGGCTGAAGCCAAGGCGAAGGCTGAAGCGGACGCCAGGGCAAAGGCCGAAGCTGAGGCGCAGGCCCAAGCCGAAGCGGAGGCCAGGGCGCAGGCCGAAGCCAAGGCGAAGGCGGATGCAGCGGCGAAGGCCGAAGCCGAGGCGAGGGCGAAGGCCGAGGCGGCTGCAAAGGCCAAAGCGGATGCGGAAGCCAAAGCCAAGGCGGCGCAACAGGCTGCCGAGGAAGCAGCGCAGGCCGAAGAACAGCAACGCCAGAGGGCGGAAGAGGCGTTGCGGATCGCCTCGGAAGAGAAGGCAAGGCTCGACGCCGAACGCAAGGCCGCGGCGGAGCGAGCGGAACGGGCGCCACCGGCCACAAATAACGTGCCACCGCCAGTGCAGCCCCCGCCAAAGCTCAAGTTCGATCCCTCGTCGATCGACGATCTGCTAAAATCGCTGAATGGCGGGTGACGGCGCATCCCTTATGTGTCGCGTCCAGCAAGCAAGCGCTTGAGCATCGGCTCGATCCGCCCGAGTTCGTCGAGATGAGCGGCTGACAGATCGGCGAGACTGTCGTCGGCGCGCTCGGTCAGCCGCAGCAGCACGCGGCGGTGGTCCTCCTCGTCGTAGTCCCTCGCGACGAGCCCGGCTTCGCAAAGACGGTTGACCAATTCCACGGCGCTGTGATGGCGGATGCGCAGGCGCTCCGCGAGGTCGCCAATGGTCACCGGCCCTCCGCCGGGAAACCCTTTGATTGCAAGCAGGGCCTGATGCTGGCGTGGTGTCAGGCCGGCTTCCTGCGCCTGGATCTGGCTGAATTCGAGAAAGCGGCGGATCAGGTAACGAAATTCGGACAGCCTTTGGTAGTCGGCCGGTCCGATCGCTGCGCCGCGCTTTTGTGGCTTCGAAGTGTCTGCCATCGATTCCTTTCCGACAAAGCCGCAAACGGCCTTGAACATTTATATCGTGTTACGATACAGAGCGAACCAACATGGCTCGTGGCTGCCATCTTCGGTGGCACGGTCGGCGACGCATCCGCAAGTCGGCACGCCGCCAGAAAACAAGGTTTGCAAATGAAATCCGATCACACCAACCCCGGCCATCTGCGCGATTTTACCACCGATGCCCGGGTGCTGCTCATTGCCGGCATAGCGGTGGTGGTTGCGACGGCAGGGTTGTTTGCCGGCATTGCCCTTTTGAAGCTGATCCGGCTTGCCACGAACATCGCCTATTTTGGCCAGTTCACGCTCGCCGACCTGAAACTGCAGGATACGCCGCTTGGCTATGCCTCGGTATTTGTTCCGGTCATCGGGGCATTGATCATCGGTGTGATGGCTCGCTTCGGAAGCGAAAAGATTCGCGGCCATGGCATTCCCGAAGCCATCGAGGCGATCCTGCTCGGACGCTCGCGGCTCGACGCCAAGGTGGCGATCCTGAAGCCGTTGTCGTCGGCAGTCTCGATCGGCACCGGTGGGCCATTCGGCGCGGAAGGGCCTATCATCATGACCGGCGGCGCCATTGGTTCGCTGATCGCGCAGATGCTGCCGGTCAGCGACAATGAACGCAAGACGCTCCTGGTGGCGGGTGCGGCGGCCGGCATGACCACCGTGTTCGGAACACCGATCGCTGCCATCATGCTTGCGGTGGAATTGCTGCTCTTCGAATGGACGCCGCGCAGCTTCATTCCCGTAGCGGTCGCTGCCATCATTGCCGAGGTCGAGCGCACCATGCTGCATCTGCCGGGGCCGATCTTCCCGTTTCAGGGCGGCATGGAGGTTTCATTTCCCGGCCTTGCCGGCTGGGTGCTGGTCGGCATGGCAGCCGGGCTGCTATCGGGGTTGCTGACCCAGATGGTCTATGCCTGCGAGGACGGTTTCCAGAAGCTGCCCATCCACTGGATGTGGTGGCCGATGCTCGGCGGCCTGGTGGTCGGCATTGGCGGGCTGATCGAGCCGCGGGCGCTCGGCGTCGGCTATGACAATATCGCCGACATGCTGGATGGCCGCACGATAGCGACCGCTGCGCTCACCCTGTTGGTGGTGAAGGCGATCATCTGGTCGGTCGCACTCGGCTCGGGAACGTCGGGAGGTGTGCTGGCGCCGCTGCTGATCATGGGCGGGGCGATGGGCGCGGTCCTCGCCGGCTTCCTGCCGGCCGCCGATCCGGGCTTCTGGGCGCTGCTGGCGATGGCGGCGACGATGGGCGGCACCATGCGTGCGCCGCTGACCGCCACCTTTTTTGCGGTCGAACTGACCGGCAACACCCATGTCCTGGTGCCGCTGATCGCGGCAACTGCCACTGCGCATGCGGTGACCGTGCTGTTGATGAAGCGTTCGATCCTCACCGAAAAAATCGCACGGCGAGGGCATCACATGGTTCGCGAATACCGTGTCGATCCGTTCGCCCTGACCAGGGTGCGCGAGGTGATGACCAGCGAGGTCGAGAGTGTGCCGGCGACAATGACGCTACACGGCGCGGCAGCGTTCCTGACGGCGCCCGAGACACGGCATCCGAGCTTTCCGGTCGTCGATGAAGAGGGCCACGTGCTCGGCGTCATCGACCCGCCGGCGATCCTGCACTGGAGACGCGCCGGCAAGCACCGCACGACGACGCTTGGCGAACTGCTGGCCGGCAGCAAGGTCACGCTGGCCTATCCGGATGAGTATCTCGAGGGCCTCTCCGACAAGCTGCTGATGGCGAACGTGTCCCATTTGCCGGTCGTCACGCGAGAAAATGCCCGGCTGGTGGGCTATGTCGGCTGGAAGGACCTGATGCGCGTCAGATCGAAGGAACAGGCCGAAGAACGCGACCGCTCGGCTTTGCTGGGCTTCCGTATCCGGCGCAGGAAACAGGATAGCGTTGCCTGAAGGCTAAAACTTGCCGCGCTTGGCCCAATCCAGCACATAGAGCCTGAGCGCCGAGGAGAGGTTCGCATCGCGCGGGCGGCTCTCGTCGATTTCGGCGACAAGCGCGGCGAGCGTCAGTTTTCGCACGGCCGCAATAGCGATCAGGTCGTCGTAAAAAGGCTTTTCGAGCGAATAGCTGGTGCGGTGGCCGCGAATCGTGACCGAGCGCTTTTCGACCGGGCTCACGCGACGATCCTATTCACATTCAAGCATCGGATTTGTCCGAATCGCCCGATTTTTCGCGGCGATGGCCGGCGACGAATTTATCGGCCTTGTCGGCGATCAGGCGGTCGCGATCCCGGCTGGTTTTGGAACGGCCATGCAGCGCCCGGTTCTGCTCGGCCAGGCGCTCCTTCTCGGTTCGCGCCTTCTGCTTGCGTGCCTGACGGAGATTGACGATCTCGGCCATCTCACGCCGCCCGTCGGGTCATTTCTTGCGGAAGGCGTCGAGCGACACCACGTCGGCGCCCTTGGCACCGGCGTCGGCCGCGGCAGGCTTCTTTTCCACCTCAGCGTTTTTCTTCTTCGTCTCAGGCTTTTTCTCGGCGACGATGGCCAGCGGCTCGGGAGCAGGCTTGGCCTTTGTCTCCTGTTCCGCCGGGGTATCGGTCTTGACGTCGAATTCGAGCTCGAAGTTGACGGATGGATCGTAAAAGCCGCGCACTGCCGAGAACGGGATTTCCAGTTTCTCCGGCACGTCGGAAAACGACAGCCCTACTTCGAAGCCGGTGTCGCTCACCTTCAGGTCCCAATACTGGAACTGGATGACGATGGTCATCTGTTCGGGATAGCGCTCGCGCAGCCGCGACGACACGCGCACGCCCGGCGCGCCGGTGAGAAAGGTGATGAAGAAGTGATGGTTGCCCGGGAGACCGGTGCGCGCGACCTCGGCCAGGACTTTGCGCATGACGCCGCGCAACGCCTCCTGGGCCAGAATGTCGTAGCGGATGTGGTCGTCGGCCATGTGGCTGTCGGGTTCCGTTGAATCGTCCTGATAGCTGTAATCAAGCTTGAGCGCGGCGTAAACCGGATATAGATCGCCTGCGTGCGGAAGCGAAGCCCATTGGCGACGATTTGATCGTCAAACGGCTTTGATCGTCAAGCGCTGGCGAGCGCGCCCTGTTTACGAGCCACAGGCTGCCGCTTGCCGAAGGCGCGCAGGAAGGTGCGCACACCATTTGTCGCCGACTGCACCACCTCGTCCTCGGTCGGTGTGCCGCCGAGCATGAACGTCGTCTGCAACTCGGCATTGGCAAGCGCCATGAACTGGCGCGCTGCGACATCGGGATCGTCGATATCAAGGAAGCCGGCATGAGCGAGGCGGGCGAAGCGGGCGGCGATCGCCGGCCATGTCCTGCCCGGTCCTTCTTCGCGCCATTCGGCGAACAACTCGGGATAGCGCCCGCCCTCGGTCTGGATCAGCTTGCGCAGGAATTTGCCGTCGCGGTTGCAGATGCAGTTGTGATTCATCCGCACAGCAAAGGCGATGAGGTCGGCCTCGAGATCCTTCGGCTGATCGGGAAAAGTGGAAATCGTGGCAAAGATGCCGGCGTTACAACGTTCGGTGAGGTCGCGGACGATGGCAACGAAGAGTTTTTCCTTGTCGCCGTGATGATTGTAGATGGTCTGGCGGGAGACGCCGGCCTCGGCGGCAATCATGTCGATATTGGCACCGGCGAAGCTTTCGCGGCAGAAGACCGAGGTGGCGGCATCGACAATCGACATCCGCTTGGCCTCATGGCCCCGTGGCGGGAAAATGTCAGGAGAAACGTTGGCCTTCATGCAAAACTATATAGCGGTGGTTGACGAATTAGACAAGCCTGTCTAAATTTGTGGACTGCACGAAGGGAGTTTCGTTCCGCAGAAGAGTCGGAACTCCACGGGATGGGACGTCCTAGGGTTACGCGCCGGTCCTCGGCGGCAACCAGAATTCGAAAGAGCCTGCTATCATGAACGCCAAATTCCTCCGCATTGCGGTCGTGCTCGGCCTATTGTCCGCGATCGGCCCGTTTGCCATCGACATGTATCTTCCGGCCCTGCCGTCAATCGGCGAGGATCTGCATGCCGGCACTGCCGCGGTGCAGATGAGCCTGCTGATCTTCTTTCTTTCCATGGGCTTCGGCCAGATCGTCGTCGGACCGATCTCCGACATGGTCGGCCGCAAGCTGCCGCTCTACGGCGGCCTGGCGCTGTTCATGGTCGGCGGCGTCGGCTCGGCGCTGGCTCCCTCGATCGAATGGCTGATCGCCTTCCGTTTCCTGCAAGGGCTCGGCGCCAGCGCCGGCATGGCCGTGCCGCGCGCGATCGTTCGCGACCTGCATACCGGCACCGAGGCCGCCAAGTTGATGTCGCTGCTGATGCTGGTGTTTTCGGTGTCGCCGATCCTGGCGCCGCTGACCGGTAGCCAGATCATCGAGAACTTCGGCTGGCGCGCCGTGTTCTGGACGGTGACGGGCGCGGCCGTGCTCGCCACCATCCTGCTGGCGACCTCTCTCAAGGAGACGCGGCCGGTCGAAGAGCGCGCCGGTTCGTCCTTCGGGACGGCACTTTCCGGCTACCGCTTCCTGATGGGCGACCGCAACTTCCTTGGCCTGACGGCCATCGCCGGCTTCGGCATTGCGAGCTTCTTCGTCTATCTGTCGAGCTCGTCCTTCATCCTGATCGACCATTATGGCCTGTCGCCTTCGGTTTACAGCGTGTTCTTCTCGATCAATGCGGTTGCCTTCATCGGCATGTCGCAGCTGACCGGGTTGCTATCGGAGCGGTTCGGGCTGCAGCGCGTGGTGCGCGTCGCGGTGACCGGCTATGCGACAACGATGGTGGTGCTGTTCGCGGTGATGGCATCGGGTGTCGACCGGCTCGACGTAATGGCGGCGCTGCTGTTCATCGGCTACGGCTTTCTCGGCCTAGTCATCCCGACAACGTCGGTGCTGGCCATGGAAGAGCATGGCGAGATCGCCGGCACCGCTTCGGCGCTGATGGGCACGCTGCACTTCGCCATCGGCGCGGTCGCCATGGGCGTCGCCGGCGTGTTTTTCGACGGCACGCCGCTGCCGATGGTGGCGGGCATCACGCTGTGCGCGGCGATCTCCTTCACACTGGCCAAGATAACACTCGGCCGCAGCCGGGACGTTGCGGAAGCGCCGGCGGAATAAGCTTCACCTGTCGAGACAAAAAGGCCGGGCGATGTTCCCGGCCTTTTCACGTTTGCGGTCCCGGTTCAAAGCAGCCTATGCCTATACGACGGGTTCAAGACATGCAGCTTAGACATCTCAAGACCTTCGTGGCGGTCGCCACCACCTTGAACATCACGCGCGCCTCCGAGCGGGTTCATCTTGCCCAATCGAGCGTGACCGAACAGATCCAGGCGCTGGAAGCCGATCTGGGCACGTCGCTGTTCGACAGGTCACGGCGTGGCTTGAAGCTGACGGCGGCAGGACAGCGCCTGCTGGACCACGCAAACGATCTCCTCGACCTTGCGGACGAAGCCCGTTCCGCTGTCGCCGACGCGAGCGGTACGGTTGCCGGTCGCCTGACGGTCGGCGGCCTGGAGACGCTTTGCTCGACACGCTTGCCGGCTTTGCTGGGGGAATTCCATCGGCGCCATCCCGATGTGGAACTGGACCTCAGGGCGAACGATAGCAGTGGGTTGCGTGCCGGCGTGACAAGCGGGGCGCTGGACGTATCGTTCCATTTCGGAGCCGTCCCGGCGGCGGCGCCGGAGCTGCGAAGCGAGCAGATAGCCGAGGAAGAGCTCGTCGTCATAATGCCGGCAAATCACCGGTTGGCCGGATATACTGCCATAACATCCGACGACCTGGCTGACGAGGCCTTCCTCGTCACCCAGCCCGGTTGCGTCTATAGGCGGATGTTCGACGAAACGTTTGCGGCAACATTGCCTGACCGTCCAAAACTCGTCGGCGAGTTCGCCAGCATGGGTGCGATACGGGGCCTTGTTGCAGCCGGTCTTGGATGCGCGCTGGTTCCTCGTCTCGTGGCTTCCGCGGCCGACGCCAATATCGTCGTGTTGCCTTGGGTCGGAAGCAGCCCGGTGACGCCGGTCACCATGGTATGGCGCCACCGGCGCATTCAAGCGCCGGTACTGCGGCTGTTCCTCGCAATGGTTCGCGAAATTTGGCCATTGCTAGACCAGCCGCTGGCCACCATCGACATGAAGCACCGTTCCGGTGATGAACCCGTTATGCATCAGGGACGTGATGGCGTGGGCAATGTCGGCTGCCTGCCCGATCCTGCCGACGAGCAGGCGCTTTGCCATGCCATCCAGCGCAGCCGTCTTTCCGCTGCCGGCGACGGCATCCCAAATCAGCGTGTCGACCCAGCCCGGCGAGACGACGTTGACGCGGATCGGCGCCAGTTCGACGGCAAGCGCGTAGGCGAGTGAGCCAAGGGCCCCATTAACGGCTGCCACCACCGAGCCTTTCGCCGCCGGACGATAGGCGGCGATGCCCGAGGTCAGCGTGATCGATCCCCTGGGCGTCAGACGAGGCGCGCCATGCTTGGCAAGAAGAAGCGGTCCGATGACCTTGGAATCCATCACTTTCCGCGCCAACGAGATGTCCATCTCGGGAAGCAATACATAGACGCGGGTGACGTCGGCGGCGGTCGAGACGATGTGGTCGAGCGTACCGACATCCTGGAACAGGCGTCGGACCTCGTCCTCACTTGTGACGTCGGCTGCGATCGTCCTCAGCCTTTCCGGGTGAGGCAAGCGCTGCCGTGCGGCCGACAACCGGTCCTGGGAGCGGCCGACGATCGTAACCTCAGCGCCGGCGGCAAGCCGCTGTTCGGCCAGCGACAGCCCCATGCCGGAACTGCCGCCAACGATCAGGATGCGTTCGTGTTTTGGTGTGGTTTCCTGGTTCATCTTGTCTCCATCAGGTAGCTCGCCGGGCATGACCACACGCGGCGAGAAACTGAGGCCTTGTCCCGCAAAGGCATGAGAGAAGGGAAACGGGAAGATACGAATGCTGCCATCGGAGGTTCCGATGATGGGAAGCCCTTGGGCTTTCGCCTCAGCGTGAGACGCCTCAGCCCGAGACGTTGACGATGCGCGATTTTCTGTGTAGCAGCGATCATCATGAAAATCGCAACGGTTCTTGCAGTGGTAGGAAAGCGCACGGGCAGGATGGTGTAACCATCCGGCGACAGCCACCCGTGCGCGACAAACAGGCTCCTGACGGGGCCTTTTTTTATGCCCGAAATTCCTCTTACGCCCGAATTCGGCGATGCCCCGTCAACCCATCCTCATCACGCTACGGGACAGAACCATGACAGGCGATAATTCCATTCGGCATACGAGCAACCGCATGACAGGAGCGGAGATCGTTCTCCGCGCACTCAAAGACAATGGTGTGGAGCATATTTTCGGCTATCCCGGCGCGGCCATATTGCCGATCTATGACGAGATATTCCAGCAGGACGACATCAAGCATATCCTTGTGCGCCACGAACAGGGCGCCGGCCATGCCGCCGAGGGTTATGCCCGGTCCACGGGCAAGGTCGGCGTGATGCTGGTCACGTCAGGCCCAGGCACGACAAATGCCGTGACGCCCCTGCAGGACGCACTGATGGATTCAGTGCCGATCGTCTGTCTGTCCGGACAAGTGCCGACAACATTGATCGGCTCCGATGCGTTTCAGGAATGTGACACGATTGGCATCACGCGATCCTGCACCAAGCACAACTCTTTGGTCAAAGACGTCAATGACCTGGCGTCAGCGATCCACAGGGCATTCCACATCGCCCGGTCGGGGCGACCGGGCCCTGTTCTCGTCGACATGCCGAAGGACGTTCTGTTTGCGTCCGGAATGTACACGCCGCCTTCGGACGTTGTCGCGCTGAAGAACTATCAACCGAAGCTGCAGGGCGATATCGGCAAGATCGGCCAGGCGATAGAATTGATGGCCAATGCCAGCCGACCCGTTATTTATACCGGCGGCGGCATCGTCAATTCCGGCCCGGAAGCATCCAGGTTGCTCCGGGAGTTGGTTCAACTGACCGACTTTCCGGTCACCTCGACGCTGATGGGCCTTGGAGCTTACCCCGCCTCCGGCAAGAACTGGCTCAAGATGGTCGGTCTGCATGGTTCCTATGAGGCGAACATGGCGATGCACGATTGCGACGTCATGATCTGTGTCGGCGCGCGCTTCGATGACCGCGTGACCTCGCGTGTGGACGCTTTTTCGCCCAACTCCAGCAAGATCCATATCGACATAGATCCGTCCTCGATCAACAAGAACGTCCACGTCGATATCGGCATACAAGGCGATGTCGGCAATGTTCTGGATGACATGGTTCGTCTATGGCGCGCATTGCCTCAGAAACCGGATGGAGGCCGTCTCCAGGACTGGTGGAGAAGGATCGCCGGCTGGCGCGCACGCAATTCATTCTCCTATGAGATGAACAAGGATGTGATCATGCCGCAATACGCGGTGGAGCGTCTCTACGCGCTGACGAAGGATCGCGACACATACATTACCACTGAAGTGGGCCAGCATCAGATGTGGGCGGCCCAATTCTACGGCTTGGAAAAGCCGAACCGCTGGATGAGTTCGGGCGGCCTCGGGACGATGGGCTACGGCCTGCCGGCGGCGCTGGGCGTGCAGATCGCACATCCAGACAGCCTTGTCATCGATATTGCCGGCGACGCATCGGTTCAAATGACCATGAAAGAGATGTCGACGGCAGTCCAGTACGACGCACCGATCAAGATCTTCATTTTGAACAACGGATATATGGGCATGGTTCGCCAGTGGCAGCAAATTCTTCACGGCAACCGCCTCGCGCATTCCGATTCCGAGGCCTTGCCCGATTTTGTCAAATTGGCCGAGGCGTTCGGAGCGGTCGGCCTGCGCTGCGACAAACCAGCCGACCTTGACGATGCGATACAGGAGATGATCGATGTGGGCCGGCCGGTGCTCCTTGACTGTCGTGTTGCCAAGCTCGCCAATTGTTTTCCGATGATCCGGACGGGCAGGGGGCACAATGAAATGCTGTTGCCCGACGACGCGGCCACAGGTGAAACATTCGCCGGTGCGATCGATGCGGTCAGCCAGCGATTGGTATAAGCGCCGCGGCGCCTTGGGTCTGTCAGGGCGCATAAAAAAGCCGCCGGCCGACCTGCAGCTGCGCCTATCAAAAAAGGGAGAAATGGAGGTTTCTGTTGCCAGGTACCTCCGAACCCCGCCTAGAAGTGCGAACCACTAGGGCTTGAATTGAAGCTATCGCACCGCTTACGCGGCGAGACGCGCTTCCGCATAGTTGTCGTTGGCAACTATAAGTTTAGCCCGATAACGGTGGTACAATGCCGGGCAAAAGTACGATCTTTACACCTTCGTCGATCCTATTTCGCCCCCAGCAAAAGCCGCTCCTGAGCAGCGGTTTTTGGTGGAGGCGCCGGGTACCGCCCCCGGGTCCGAACGGCTTATTTCATCGCCTGTTTATCGCCATAGTCGGTCGAGCCGACGAAGCGAATATAGGGACTGGCGGTGGAAAATGAAAGGCCGGAATGCCACTTTCGTCGGTGCCAAAGTGGATCGCGAAGGGTTGACTTGCAGCCGGTCTCAACCGAAGCTTTGTGGCGGTGAGGAGACCTAGCGCATACTTGCGGCAGCGCGCCACAATCCTCATCAACCGGATCCCGTGGCGCCGACGAGGGGAAATTCGATGGCCGATTATCTTGCAGACGTAAAGAAATATGATGCGGCGGCGGATGCCGACGCGGTCGCCAAGATCGTCAAACATCTGGGCATCGCGCTCAGGAACCGCGATTCCTCGCTGGTGTCCTGCACCGACCCGGAGGAACTGAAGCGCGTCAGGAACAGCTGGGTCGCCGGCAAGCTCGGCGTCACCGACGGCGCCAAGGCAGATGCGGCTATCGAAAAGGCCTGCAAGGCGATGGCGGCCGACAACAGCAAGAGCCGGGTGACGTTCTATTACCTTGTCGCCAGGGATCTGGGCATGCTCGGCTCGCTCTGAGCAACCTCGCCGCTGATGCTGGTGAGGCTTCTGCTGGAATCGTCTCGCTTTGCTGTGTTCGGCCGACGGTCATTCGGCTATGATGGCTGACAACCCGAATCGGACCGGAGCCGATGCGCCAGTATCTCGACCTTCTGAAGCATGTGCTGGAAAACGGCGCTGATCGCGGCGACCGTACCGGCACCGGAACGCGCTCGGTATTCGGCTACCAGATGCGCTTCGACCTGGCCCGCGGCTTTCCGGTCACCACCACCAAGAAGCTGCACCTGAAGTCGATTGTCCACGAGCTTTTGTGGTTCCTGGCCGGCGACACCAACATCAAATATCTCAACGATCACGGCGTCTCGATCTGGGATGAGTGGGCCGACGAGAACGGCGATCTTGGCCCGGTCTATGGCAAACAGTGGCGGTCGTGGCCGGACGGCCATGGCGGCGCCATCGACCAGATTGCGAATCTTCTGAAGGAGATACGCGAAAATCCTAATTCGCGGCGGCTGATCGTTTCGGCGTGGAACCCGGCCGAGGTGGAGGCCATGGCGTTGCCGCCCTGCCACTGCCTGTTCCAGTTCTATGTTTCGGAAGGCAAGCTTTCCTGCCAACTCTACCAGCGTTCGGGCGATATTTTTCTCGGTGTGCCGTTCAACATTGCTTCCTATGCGTTGCTGACGCTGATGGTGGCGCAGGTGACCGGATTGAAACCCGGCGATTTCATCCACACGCTCGGCGATGCGCATCTTTACTCGAACCATTTCGAGCAGGCGCGCGAGCAATTGCGGCGCACGCCCAAGGCGTTGCCGACGCTATGGATAAACCCCGAGGTGAAGGATCTCTTTGCTTTCCGCTTCGAGGATTTCCGGCTCGACAACTATTTCGCCGACGCGACGATCAAGGCACCGATCGCGGTCTAGCACCATAGCTGACCGTCCATATCGAAATTGCCTACTGCGGCTACGCCCTTGGGCGTTGTCAGCATTCAACTTGATCGGCCGACGTCGGCCTGACGCACTCCCTGGTCGCTGTTTTTATGCAAATATTTCCTTCGGCCTCGATACCGCTGTATCCAACGAAGATTATCGCAGGCCAGCAAAACCTCAGCCCAGAAGACCATCGCCGGTAAAGAACCTTTCCTTGTTATGTTCACATGGATATATCGATAGACGGCTTCGGAACGAGGAGAGTTTCATGCTGACGCGCAAGGGTTCGACGACGATTGCCAAAGTCGGTCTCGCCGCCATGCTGATGGTCGTGGTGCCGGCGGCCTATGCCGATGACAAGGTGGTCGTGTTTGCCGCGGCGAGCCTCAAGGAAGGGCTCGACGCCATCAACAAGGCTTGCGAGGCCGACGTCGGCGAGGTGGCAACCATTTCCTACGCGGCGAGCTCGGCGCTGGCCAGGCAGATCGAAAGCGGCGCGCCGGCAGACGTGTTCATCTCGGCCGATCTCGACTGGATGAAATATCTTTCCGACAGGAAGCTGACCAAGCCCGAAACCGAAATGAAACTGCTCGGTAACCAGATCGTGCTGGTTGCGCCGCGGGATTCCAAGGTCGAGACCAGGATTGAAAAGGGGTTCGCTCTTGCCGGGCTCGTCGGTGACGGCAAACTTGCCATGGGCGATGTCAAGGCGGTGCCGGCCGGCAAATACGGCAAGGCAGCCCTCGAATCGCTCGGTGTCTGGTCTTCCGTCGAAGGCAAGGTGGCGCAGGCCGAGAATGTCCGCGCCGCTCTAAAACTGGTATCGACCGGCGAGGCAGCACTCGGCATCGTCTACGCCACGGATGCGCATGCGGAGCCTGGCGTGAAGGTGGTCGGCACTTTCCCCGCGGCTACCCATCCGCCGATCATCTATCCAGTCGCCCAGCTTGCGGATTCGAAGGGCAAGGATATCCCGGCATTCCTAAAATGCCTGCAATCCGCCAAGGCTGGCGAACTCTTCAAGGCGCAAGGTTTTACCGTGCTCGCGCCGAACAATTAGGGCAACGCGCTGACGCATGAACTGGCTGCTGGATCTTACTCCCGACGAATGGAACGCGGTCCGGCTGTCGATCAAGGTGGCGACCGTGGCGATGATCGCCAGCCTGCCGCCGGGTGTAGCAATCGCCCTTGTGCTCGCCCGCGGCCAGTTCTGGGGCAAGACGCTGCTCAACGGGGTGGTGCATCTGCCGCTGATCCTGCCGCCGGTGGTGACCGGCTATTTGCTGCTTTTGACTTTCGGCAAGCGCGGTCCGGCCGGCGCTTTCCTGGCCGAGCATTTCGGCATCGTTTTTTCCTTTCGCTGGACGGGCGCCGCGCTCGCCTGCGGCGTGATGGGTTTTCCGCTGATGGTGAGGGCGATCCGGCTGTCGATCGAGGCCGTCGACCGCAAAATCGAGGCGGCGGCCGGCACGCTCGGCGCCAATCCGCTATGGGTATTCGGCACGATCACCCTGCCGCTTATCCTGCCCGGCCTGATCGCCGGTGCGATTCTCTCCTTCGCCAAGGCGATGGGCGAATTCGGCGCGACGATCACCTTCGTCTCCAACATCCCGAACGAGACGCAGACGCTGCCGTCGGCGATTTATACTTTCACGCAGGTTCCCGGCGGCGACGCCGGCGCGCTCAGGCTGACGCTGATCTCGATCGTCATATCGATGGCGGCACTCGTGGCCTCGGAAGTGCTGGCGCGGCGCGTCGGCCGGCGGATGGACATCGAATGACGGTTCAGGTCGACATCAGCCACCGGCTTGGCGGTTTCGCCGTCAATGCCCGCTTCGAGAGCGCCGGGCGGCTGACTGCGCTGTTCGGGCCTTCCGGTTCCGGAAAGACGACGCTCATCAATTTGATTGCCGGGCTGATCCGCCCCGACAAAGGCCGTATCGCGGCCGAGGGCCGCGTGCTGGTCGATAGCGACGCCGGCCTGTTCGTGCCGAAACACAAGCGGCGGATCGGCATGGTGTTCCAGGATGCGCGGCTGTTTCCGCATATGAGCGTGGCGAGCAATCTGCGCTATGGCCGTTGGTTCACGCCGGCTGCCGAGCGCTACGCCGATATCAATGGCGTGGTCGAACTGCTCGGCATCGGTCATCTGCTCGACCGGCGGCCGGCAAAACTCTCCGGTGGCGAGAAGCAGCGCGTGGCAATCGGCCGGGCGCTGCTTGCCAGTCCGAAATTGCTGCTGATGGACGAGCCGCTGGCGTCGCTCGACGAGGCGCGCAAGGCCGAGATCTTGCCTTATATCGAGCGGCTACGCGACGAGACAAAAATTCCGATCGTCTATGTCAGCCACTCGATCGCCGAAGTGGCGCGGCTGGCGAGTGACGTCGTGGTGCTGATGCAAGGCAAGGTCGCCGCTTCCGGTCCGACCGGAGCGATCATGCAGCGGCTGGATCTATTGCCGGCCGAAGAGCGCGGCGAGGGCGGTGCCGTGCTGGATACCGCGGTTCTGCGCCACGACGAAGCCTTTGGCATGACGGTGCTAGGCTCATTGGCGGGCGAGATCCGGGTGCCGCTTCTGGCAATGCCAGTCGGTGCGCCGGTGCGCGTCCGCATCCGAGCCCGCGACGTGATGATCGCCACCGAGCAGCCGGTTGGCCTCAGCGCGCTCAACATACTGCCGGGCACGATCGTGGCGATAGAGCCGGGCGAAGGGCCTACGGTCGAAATTGGCATCGACTGCAATGGCGCAACCGTGCTTGCCCGCATCACCGAAAAGTCGCGGCAGACGCTGGGGCTCCGGCTTGGTCGACAGGTCTTCGCCGTGGTCAAGACAGTGAGCTTCGACCGGGCGAATACCGGCACCGGGTTGCCGGCCGAGGTGGATGGGTGAACGGCCGATGATTCGCTATATCGTTTGGGAATAGCGGTATCGCTGCAGAACTTGTAGAATAGCGTGACCGCGGAGGAGCAAATGCCGTCGCTGAGTTTGCGGATAAATCTCGATCCAGATGGCCGCATCGGGCCAGGCAAGATCGAGCTTCTGGAACAGATCGCCGCCTTCGGCTCGATTTCGGCCGCGGCGCGCGGCATGGAGATGTCCTACAAGCACGCCTGGGATCTGGTCGAAGACATGAACCGGGTGTTCGGCAAGCCGCTGGTTGCGGCACAAACGGGCGGCAAAAAAGGCGGTGGCGCTCAGTTGACGTCGGTCGGGCTTGCTGTGGTCAGCCGCTTCCGCGCGATCGAGCGGGCTGCGTCTTCAGCAGCGGCGGCGCATATGGAGGCGCTGCAGGCCGAGATCGACGCTGCGTGAACTCGGCGGAATTCATGCCGCGCTCGATCCCTGCTACTCCTCCGGCTCGCCCGGCTTGCGCAGCAGATAGGTGTCCATGATCCAGCCTTTTTTCCGGCGGGCCTCCTCACGGGTGCTCACGATCTTGTCGCCGACGTCGCCAATCCGGCCCGAGATGACGATCTCGTCGGGGGTGCCGAGGTAGGCGCCCCAGTGGACGGTGACGTCCTTGTCGTCCAGCGTGTTGAAGGCGCATTTGCCGTCCAGCATGACGATGGTGCTGCCGGCGTTTTCGGGCAGACCTTCCTCGGTGAGCCGGCGGCCGGTGGTGATCAAAACGGCGTCGCCGATTCGGTTCAATGCCATTTTGTGGCTGGCGGCGAGTGCCTGGATGGCGGTGATGCCAGGGATGACCTCCAGCTCGAACGCGATATTGCCTCTGAGGCGCACGCGATCCAGGATGCGCAGCGCGCTGTCGTAGAGCGATGGATCGCCCCAGATCAGGAAGGCGCCGCAGCCATCTTCGGGGAGTTCGTCGCGGATCAGGCCTTCGTAGATCACGGCGATCGCTTCGTGCCAGTCGTCGACGGTCGAGCGGTAGGAAGGCGCCGGCTCGGCTCGCACCGGCACCTCGAATTCGACACGGCGCGAGTTCGGATTAGTGACGAAGCGGTCGCAGATCTGGCGGCGCAATTCGGCGAGGTCGCTCTTCTTGGCGCCCTTGTCGGGAATGAACAGCACGTCGGCCCGATTGAGGCCGTTGATGGCCTGGACCGTCATGTGCTCCGGATTGCCGGCGCCGATGCCGATGACGAGAAGCTTGCGCATGGGCGAACTCCTGCCCGATCGGAACCGGCGTGTCTAGACCGACACGACATGCCGGCAGGCGCCGGCGCATTTGCCGAAAGGCTTTGAAACGCCACATTGAACGGCTAGAGTCATGTCGGCATTCTCGCCGGGGGAGTTTCCATGTTCCGTTACGTCCTGACCGCAGCCTTGGCGCTCTCGGCTACGCCTGCGCTCGCCAATGATTCGGTCGCCGAACTCGGCACTGGTGGGCTGATCCTTTCACGCAGCGATGCGGTGGCGATGGAAAGCGAGGATCTCTACATCTCGCCGGAAAAGGTGACGGTCGACTACGTCTTCCGCAACAACACCGACAAGGATGTCAATGCGATCGTCGCCTTTCCGATGCCCGACATCGAAGGCGACCCCGAAGAAATACCGGCAATTCCGGAGGCGCAGAGCGACAATTTCCTCGGCTTCGAAGTCACGATCGACGGGGTGCCGGCAAAGCCGCAGCTCGAGCAGAAGGTGTTCGCGCTCGGCATCGACATCGGCGCTGACCTGAAGGCGCAGGGCGTGCCGTTCTATCCGTTCGGCGATGCGGCCAAGGCAGCGCTGGCAAAGCTGCCGCAAGCGGTCACCGACGACTGGGTCAATCGCGGCATCATCATCGAGGACACCGCCGACGACGGTTCGGGCATGAAGACCGTCTATACGCCGTTCTGGCAATTGCGCTCGACCTATTGGTGGCGCTCGACCTTTCCGGCCAACAGGGCGGTCCATGTCTCGCATCGCTACAAGCCGAGCGTCGGCGGCACCTCCTCGGTCAGCTTCTTCTATGACGGCCAGTTTCAGGGCCAGTATGCCGCCTACAAGACACGCTACTGCATGGACGATGCCTTCGAGAATGCCGTGCGCAAGGCAGCCAAGGACGATCCCGACGGCTATCCCAAATATTTCGAGAACCGCATCGCCTATATCCTGACCACGGGCGGCAACTGGGCCTCGGGAAACATCGGTACGTTCAAGCTGACCGTCGACAAGGGCGATCCGAAGAACCTGGTCTCGTTTTGCGGCGAAAACGTCAGGAAGATCGGACCGACGACGTTCGAGATGAAGGCGCAGAACTTCTACCCCGAGCACGACATCGACATATTGCTGCTGGAGCCATCCGATGGCGGGAACGGCGGCTGATGGATCTCGCGATTTATGTCGCCATCGCCGAGAACGGCGTGATCGGACGCGAGGGTGGGTTGCCGTGGCGGCTTTCCACCGATCTCAAGCGGTTCAAGGCCGATACGATGGGCAAGCCCATCATCATGGGTCGCAAGACCTATGAAGGCATCGGCCGGCCATTGCCGGGCAGGCTCAACATCGTGGTGACACGAGACAAGGCGTGGCGCGCCGAGGGCGTCGAAGTCGCGCACTCGATCGAGGACGCGATCGCGCTGGCGACGGTGCGCGGGCGCTGCATGGCCGGCGCCGACGAGATCTGCGTCATCGGCGGCGGGGAGATCTACGCTCAGGCGCTGCCGTTGGCCGATCGGCTGCACGTGACCCATGTTCTGGCCGCAGTCGACGGCGATGCCCATTTTCCGCGGATCGATCCGGCGCTGTGGCGGATCGTCCGCTCGCAAGACGTGGCGGCTGGCGAAAAGGACAGCCATGCGACACGCTATTCGGTTTACGAGCGGCGCCGCGACGTGCATTGAAGACGACAAAGGGTCGCGACAGGTCTAAATGGCCCAAAAGGCGGACAGTGGCGGCAGCCGATCGCGTTGAAAGCGTGCCGTTGCATCCCTATAGAAGAATAATATTGGATTTTGCGCCGGTGAGCCGGCGCTTGAGGGAATTCCAAGCGAAAGGACATTCATGCCCTGGAACGACAAGAGCGGCGGCGGCGGCCCGTGGGGCGGCGGCAACAATCAGGGGCCTTGGGGTCAGGGACCAAAAGGACCCAGTGGCCCACAGGGCTCGCCTCCCGATCTCGAGGATATCATCCGGCGCGGGCAGGACAGGTTGCGGCGCGCGCTGCCGGGCGGCGGTGGCGCGAGCCCGGCCGTGTTCGGGCTGATTGCCGCGGCGCTGGTGGTGCTATGGGCGTTCAAGGCGGTCTACACCGTGCAGCCCGACGAAGTTGCGGTCGAGCTCAGGTTTGGCAAGCCGAAGGCGGAGCTCTCGCAGCCTGGCCTGCATTTCCATTGGTGGCCCATCGAAACGGTCGAGACCGCCAACATCGCCGAGCAGCTTGTCAGCATCGGCGGCGGCAGTTCCAGCGGCAATGGCCTGATGCTTTCCGGCGACCAGAACATCGTCAACGTGCAGTTCTCTGTGGCCTATCAGGTCTCCGACCCTAAGGCCTATCTGTTCGACGTGTCCGACCCGGACGGCATGCTGCAGCAGGTCGCCGAAAGCGCGATGCGCGAAGCGGTCGGCCGGCGCCCGGCGCAGGACATTTTCCGCGACGACCGGCAAGGCATTGCAGCGTCGGTGCGTGAGATCATCCAGACGACGCTGGACGGCTACAAGGCCGGCCTCAACGTCAACGCAATTTCGATCGAGGACGCCGCGCCGCCGCGTGAGGTGGCAGACGCGTTCGACGAGGTGCAGCGGGCCGAACAGGACGAGGACAAGTTCGTCGAGCAGGCCAATCAGTATTCCAATCAGAAGCTCGGCCAGGCGCGCGGTGCGGCCGCACAGATCCGCGAAGACGCGGCCGCCTACAAGAACCGGGTCGTGCAGGAGGCCGAAGGCGAGGCGCAGCGCTTCATCTCGGTCTATGACGAATATGCAAAGGCGCCGGAAGTGACGCGCAAGCGGCTCTACCTGGAGACGATGGAGAGGGTGCTGAAGGATTCGAGCAAGGTCATCGTCGAGCAGGGCAACGGGCAAGGGGTGGTTCCCTACCTGCCGCTGCCGGCATTGCAGCAGAAGGCGCCGGCACCGGCCACCGGAGGAAACCAGTGATGGCCAACCGTCTTCCCGTCATTGCGGTCATCGCCGCGGTCATCCTGTTCCTGCTCTATTCGTCGGTCTTCGTCGTCAATGCGCGCCAGCAGGCGCTGGTGCTCAGGTTCGGCGAAATCGTCGACGTCAAGAACCAGCCGGGCATCTATTTCAAGGCGCCATTCTCTTTCTTCGATGCCGACACCGTGCAGCTGATCGAAAACAGGGTGCTGCGCTTCGACCTCGACAACATCCGCGTCCAGGTTTCAGGCGGCAAGTTCTATGAGGTCGATGCCTTTATCGCCTATCGTATCTCGGACCCGCGTGTGTTCCGCGCCGCGGTCTCCGGCCAGATCGAACTGGCCGAGGCCCGGCTGAGGACGCGTCTCGACGCCGCCTTGCGCCGCGTCTATGGCCTGCGAGACTTCGAGGCGGCGCTCTCGGAAGAGCGCGCCGTGATGATGCGCGAGGTGCGCGATCAGCTGAGGCCGGATGCCACCTCGCTTGGCCTGCAGATCGAGGATGTCCGCATCCGCCGCACCGATCTCACGGCCGAAGTTTCGCAGCAGACCTTCGACCGCATGAAGGCCGAACGTCTCGCCGAAGCCGAGCGGCTGAGAGCGCGCGGCAACGAGGCAGCGCAGCGGATCAGGGCTCGCGCCGACCGCGAAGTGGTGGAAATCGTCGCCGAAGCGCAAAAAGAGTCTGAAATCCTGCGTGGTGAAGGTGAAGCCCAGCGCAGCGCCACGTTTGCCGGTGCCTATCAGCGCGATCCGGCCTTCTTCGATTTCTATCGGTCGATGAATGCCTATGGCACGGCGCTGGACAGTACCGGAACGACGATGGTGCTGTCGCCGAATTCCGAGTTCTTCCGCTTTTTCCGCGACCCGGACAGCAAGGAAACGCCTGCGGCCCCGGCGGCGCCACCGCCTGCCGCTCCCGCCGCACCGGCGGCACAGCCAGGCACCGGCCAGTAGGGCCGGTGCAGGGGCGCCGGCGTAACGGAGGATTTATCCTCTGGCCGTAGCCATAGCCGCAAACGTGCCTTATTTCTTGCCAACATGACGCGGACCGGCATTTTTGCCGAAGCGGTTTTTCAGAACACCCGGAGGCCTTTCGATGACATCCACCACCCTTCTGCGTGCAGCGAGGCGGACGTTCATCGCCGGGGCTGCTGCGCTTCTGGTCGGCGCTGTTGCCGTTCCCTCGTTCGTGGCGCCGACGATGGCAGCCGACGGGCCGCCCTCGGTTGCCGATCTCGCCGCCGGCCTGCTTGGCGCTGTGGTCAACATCTCGACGTCGCAGACTGTTAAAGGCACTGAGGGGCCGGGCGCAGTGCCGATGCCGCAGCTGCCGGAAGGCTCGCCCTTCCAGGACTTCTTCGACGATTTCTTCAAGAACCGTGGCGGCGACAAGGGCGGCGGCGGGCAAAAGGTGCAGTCGCTGGGCTCCGGCTTCGTGGTCGACGCCGAGCAGGGCATAGTGGTGACCAACAACCACGTCATTGCCGATGCCGACGACATCGAGGTGAATTTCTCCGATGGGATGACGCTCAAGGCGACGCTGGTCGGCACCGACACCAAGACCGACGTCGCGGTGCTGAAGGTCGATCCGAAAGGGCACAAGCTGACGGCTGTGAAGTTTGGCGATTCCAACAAGATGCGTGTCGGCGACTGGGTAATGGCGATCGGCAATCCGTTCGGTCTCGGCGGCACGGTGACGGTCGGCATCGTCTCGGCGCGCAATCGCGACATCAATTCCGGTCCCTATGATGATTTCATCCAGACCGATGCCGCGATCAACCGCGGCAATTCCGGTGGACCGCTGTTCAACAGCAGCGGCGAGGTCATCGGCATCAACACGGCAATCATCTCGCCGTCGGGCGGCTCGATCGGCATCGGCTTCTCGATCCCGTCGCAGCTTGCCTCGGGCGTCGTCGACCAGCTTCGCCAGTTCGGCGAGACGCGGCGCGGCTGGCTTGGCGTGCGCATCCAGCCGGTGACCGACGACATTGCCGAGAGCCTGGGCATGGCGACCGCCAAGGGCGCGCTGGTCGCCGGCGTCATCAAGGGCGGGCCGGTCGACAACGGCACCATCCAGGCCGGCGACGTCATCATCAAGTTCGACGGCAAGGACATCCATGAAATGCGCGACCTGCCTCGCGTCGTGGCGGAGAGCCCGGTCGGCAAGGCCGTCGACGTGATCATCGTGCGCAAGGGTGTCGAGCAGACCGTCAAGGTGACGCTCGGCCGGCTCGAGGATGGCGAGAAGCTTGCCAGCGGCGGTGAAAACGGCAACACCGACCAGGACGACGCCGACAAGGCGCCTGCGGTTTCGACGGCTTCCGTGCTCGGCATGACGGTCGGCGAGCTCAACGACGAGACGCGCACGAAGTTCGGCATCGCCGCCGACGTCTCCGGCGTCGTCGTGACCGACGTCTCCAAGGATTCGGCGGCGGCCGAACGCGGCATCCAGCCGGGCGAGGTGATCACCGAGATCGCGCAGGAATCGGTCGCAACGCCCAAGGACGTCATGGACCGGATCGGTGCGCTGAAGGAGCAGGGGCGCAAGAACGCGCTTTTGATGCTGGCGTCGAAGACCGGCGAGCTGAGGTTTGTGACAATCCGGATGGATTGAGTCCGGAAGAGCCTGCAACACTCTGATGTTGAAAGAAAAAGGGCGGCTAGCGGGTCGCTCTTTTTCTTGCCTGCCAGTCTGTGCGTGACAGCCTGTAGAAGACATGTCGCCTGAGTGCGGTGTGGTTGTCCGGAACACCTGGATAGTCGAAGTCGGAGGCGGGGTCGGCGATCATGCCCAGGCGCTCCATGACGGCAGTGGACCGGCTGTTATCCTTGACTGCGAAGGACACGATTTCGTCGAGGCCAAGTCTTTCAAAGCCATAGGTGAGCCAGGCTTCGGCTGCTTCCGTGGCATAGAAGCGGCCCCAGAATTCGGGTGCCAGCCGCCAGCCGATCTCGATCGTGCCGGGCGGCAGGAATGGCAAATGATCGGTTCGGGTTATGCCGACGAAGCCGATGCATTCACCTGTGGCTGCGATCTCAGCAGCCGCGAAGCCGAAGCCGTCGCGATTGATAGCCGCGCGCAACTCCTCCATCTTGGCGTCAGCCTGGGCGCGGTCGCGGCGAAACGGAAAGAATTCCATGACCAACTCGTCGGAATTGATGCGATGGAAGAGCTCGCGGTCACGATCTTCCCAGTTGCGCAGGATCAGGCGCTCGGTGCGGATCGGCGTCATTCGACAAATTCCTCCCGGTGATAACCCTGCAGATAAAGCAAGGCGGTGAGGTCGCCGTAGTCGATGCGGATCTTTGCCGCGGCTGCCACGGCCGGCTTGGCATGCATGGCGACGCCGATGCCGGCAAGACGGATCATGTCGAGATCGTTGGCGCCATCGCCGACGGCAATGGCATCGGCAGGTGTCAGGCCGAGGCGGCCGGAAATCTCGATAAGGGCTTCGGCCTTGGCGGCGCGGCCGAGGATCGGTTCGGCGACCAAGCCGGTGAAGCGGCGATCCTGCTCGATCAGGCGGTTGGCGCGATTTTCGTGAAAGCCGAGCAATGCTGCGATGCGGGTGGTGAAGATGTCGAAACCACCGGAGATCAGCGCCGTCCAGGCGCCGCTGGCCGCCATCGTCTGGACGAGCGTGCGGCCGCCGGAGGCAAGCGTCAGGCGATTGTCGATGATGCGGTCGATGATCGCGGCATCGAGACCCTTGAGCAGCGCCACGCGCTCGCGCAAGGCCGGCTCGAATGCAATCTCGCCGTTCATCGATCGCGCGGTGATGGCGGCGACACGATCCTTGACGCCGATCTCGTCGGCAAGCTCGTCGATGCATTCCTGGTCGATCATCGTCGAATCCATGTCGGCGATCAGGATCTTCTTGCGCCTGTTCTCAGCCGGCTGGACGGCCACGTCGATCGGTTCGGAAGCAAGCGCGGCATGCAGGCGCGCCGTTATTTCGGAAGCGTCGGCGGTCTCCGGCAAGTCGAGCTCGCAGGCGATGCCTTCGGCCAGCCAGCGAACAGCGCTTGCGCCGACCGACCGCGAGGCCATATTCGCTAGCGTCGACGTCAATGCGCGGCCGGCGGGATGGGATAGAAGCGTGGCGATCAGCGGCATCGAAAATTCCAGCGGACAGGCGGGCGAAGGCCGCGTGAAGAACGCGATCCTGATAGCCGGGCCGACCGCCAGCGGCAAGTCGGCGCTCGCACTCGACCTCGCCGAGCGCAATGGCGGTGTCATCGTCAACACCGATTCCATGCAAGGCTATTCGGTGCTCGACGTGCTGACGGCGCGGCCTGGTCCTGCCGAACTCGCCCGCGTCCGTCACTTTCTTTATGGACACGTCGATCCGTCCACTGCCTATTCCACCGGCGCCTGGTTGCGTGATGTCACGAAGCTGATCGACGACGGCATGCTCTCGGAGCGGCCAGTGATTTTCGTCGGCGGTACCGGGCTTTATTTCCGGGCGCTCACGGAAGGTATGTCGGAGATGCCCGACATTCCGAAGTCGATCCGCGATCGCTGGCGCTACGAACTCCAGGAACAGGGCGCAGTGAGATTGCACCGCATCCTGTTGCGCGAGGATTCTGCGGCCGGCATGATGCTGAAGCCGACGGATGGTCAGCGCATCGTGCGGGCGCTGGAGGTGCTCGACGCATCGGGCCGTTCCATCCTGGAATGGCAGGCCGCGCGTGGCCGGCCGTTGATCGACAGGAGCAGCGCGCGCTTTTTCGTCATCGAGCCGGAGCGAGCGGCGCTGGTGGAGCGGATCGATGTCCGCTTCGACCGCATGCTGGACAAGGGGGCACTGGACGAGGTGAAGCAGCTTTCGGCGCTCGGCCTCGATCCCGACCTGCCGGCGATGAAGGCGATCGGTGTTCGCGAGCTCCAGGCCGCGCTGGCCGGCGCCATCAGTTTTCCCGCGGCCATCGAGCGCGCGAAGATCGCGACGCGGCAATATGCCAAACGGCAGACGACCTGGTTCAGGCACCAATTGGGCCCGGAATGGCAGAGATTGCGTCCGGGTGAGGGGATCGACTCGATGCCCTCACCTCCTCCTTCGAGCGCAACCTGAAAAGTCGACACCGAGGGGCCATTTCGCGTTGAAGTTGTCCAGGTTAACTGTCCGTAAGTTCCCGCATGCCATAAGATCGATAGGAACTTTCCCACGGGGAGCAGATGCGTTTCCATAAGGCGGAATCAGCCTTTTTTGTCTTTATTTTTGTGATCCTGGCCGCCGGCCTGGTGACGCTTTACGCCTATGGGCTCCTGCAAACCCTGGCCGCCGACATTAGCAATACGCCTTCGGAACTCGATGAAATCATCTATCTCAACAAGCTGCTGTTTGCGACCGGCGTGCTGCTGGCGACTGCGCTGTTCTTCGGCATTTTCTTCATCTACCCGCTGATCCGAAAGCAGGCGACGGAAGAAGGCAAGCTGCGTGCCATGACCGTTTCGCTCAGCGCGCGTTCAGAGACGCTGGAGCATGCGGCGCTCACCGACAGCCTCACCGGCATGCAGAACCGCCGCTACTTCGACGATGCGCTGAAGGAATATCTCGAAGAGTTCCGCCGCATCGAGAAACCAGTCGGGCTGATGATCCTCGACCTCGACCATTTCAAGCAGGTCAACGACAGCCACGGCCACGATGTCGGCGACGAGGTGTTGCGGGCGGTCGCAAACTGTCTCAAGGACATGACACGCTATCACGACGTGGTGGCGCGCCTCGGCGGCGAGGAGTTCGCGGTGGTCACGCCCAATATGGATGCCGAGCTGCTATCCAAATTCGCCGAGCGCATCCGCAAGGCGATCGCCAACATGTCGGTGCTGACAGGCAATGTCCGACTGAAAATCACCACCAGCGTCGGGCTTGCTGTCTGGGATCGCAAGGAAACCGCCGAGGAGTTCTATCGCCGCGCCGATCGCCAGCTCTATGAGGCGAAGAGGCAAGGGCGCAACCGCGTCTGCGCCTGAAATTCCGTCGTCAAATTCGTGATGTGGAAATTCGTGATGCTGGCCGTCTGGTATCGTTTTTTGCGTTTCCGGTGCACGCAGACCGACGTCACCCAGTCAAGCTGAGATGCTGCCTTTGTGGGGCTTGCCGGAAATAGAGGTGTTGCCGTGACTAAATCCGACCTCTCAGATCGTTATCGGGGCTATATTGCATGTCTAAACAAGCAGGATTGGCCAAACCTGGGGCGGTTTGTCCATGATGAAGTGACCCACAACGGTCGCAAGCTCGGATTGTCCGGCTATCTCGAAATGTTGGTGAGAGACTTCGACGAAATTCCGGACCTTTACTTCGACATTCAGCTATTGGTTGCCGATCCGCCTTATGTAGCGAGCCGGCTAAGCTTCGACTGCACGCCAAGGGGAATGTTCCTTGGGCTCGATGTGAGCGGGAAGAGAATTTCGTTTGCCGAGAACGTATTCTATGAGTTTCAGAGAGGGAAAATTGGCCAGGTGTGGTCAATTATAGACAAGACAGCCATCGAAGCTCAGCTGTGATATCTGCGAGCGCTGCCTAAAAGTCGCTCGGCTCGATCATTCTGGCGGACGCGGCCCGAAGGTCGCCGGCTTGAGGCCGTATCGCAAGTCGAAATCGTCGTTCCGCTGGGTGCGTGCGGCCGACGGCTTGCGATAGTCCGAATCGCCGGCCTGCCGGCCCGGATCGACGACTTCCGCGAAAGGCATTGCCTGCTGTGATTTCGGCAGGTTGCGCAGCCGTTCGACGATCGCCACTAGGTCGACCTCGTCGCCGGTTTCGGACGGCAAGGCATTCTCGCGTTTGGCGGTGCCTGGGATCAAATCCTCGGAGAGTTTTTCGAACTTCATCCGCATCGTCGTCGCCACGCCTTCTCCGAAGGCGATGGCCTCGCGCTGGCCCATGGAAGACAGGAACGCCAGCGTCGAGGCCGAGGAATCGGCGATTGCCGAGCGGATGATCGCCTGGTCCTGCTCGTTGGCGAGCCGCATGGCAAAGAACGTCGAGCACTGCGACAGGATGGTCGGGTCGAGTTCGCCCGGGCGCTGGGTGACGACGCCCAGATAACAGCCATATTTGCGGCCTTCCTTGGCGATGCGCGACAGCGCGTGCCGCGTAGGCGCGAAACCGAGGCGCGGATCGGCCGGCATGTAGCGATGCGCTTCCTCGCACAGGAAGAGCAGCCGCAAGCGGCCTTCGCTCCACAATGCCAGGTCGAAGGCCAGCCGCGCCAGCACCGAGCAAACGGAATTGACCACCTCGGATGGCATGCCGGCCATTTCGAAGCAGGTCACCGGGCGGCCGTGATGCGGCACGCGGAAAATGTTGCCGATCGTCTCGTGGATGGTGTCCTCGATCAGGCGCGAGTTGAACATGAAACGGTAGCGCGGATCGGATGCCGCCGATTCGATTCGTGCCTTCAGTGACCTGAGGGTCGGGCGATCGTTCTTGCTTTCCAGCAATCCCATGCGCTCGTCGACCAGCTTGATGAGGTCGGCAATGCGATAGGGCACCGGCGCGTCGGCGGTCAGTGCGTCGGTGCTGCGCCGTAGATAGTTGCCGGAGTTCGGATTGCGGTAGAGGTTCTTGGCCGCGGGAATAAGATCGCGCAAGGCGTCGACCTCTTCCGGGACCGTCTCGCGGCCGCGAAACAGCACCTCGGCAAATTCCTCGAGCTTGAACATCCAGAAGGGCAGGTCGAGCGTCGTCGAATCGACCCTAACGCAATGTTCGGGCAACGACGCGGCGAACTCGTTGTGTGGATCGAGGATGAGCACGCGCAGGTCGGGCCGGGCGGCGATCGACTTGCGCAAGAGCAGCGACACGGCGGTCGATTTGCCGACTCCAGTGGTGCCGACAATGGCGAAATGGCGCGCCAGCGTATCATCGATTGCGATATTGGCGTCGATGGCCTCGTCCTGCGACAGCGTGCCGATGGTGATCGAATGACGACCGGCGAGATCGTAGACGGCCTGCAGGTCGCGGCTGCGGATACGATGGGCAATGGCGCCGATATGCGGGTAGGTTGTGATGCCACGGTCGAAGATCGGCTTCGCGCCGGGTTCGGCACCGTCGCGCACCTCGCCGATCAATTCGATGCTGACCTCGATCGGATTCTGGCCCTCGCTGCTCCAGGCACGATCCGACTTGCCGATTTCGTAGACCAGGCCGACGGTTCGTGATGTGCCGAGATTGATCGAGATCATCTTGCCGACGCTCCACAGGCCGGTGACCGTGCCTTCGACGTCGTCGGCATAGGCGCTGATGGTGGCGCGCGCGCCGTCGCATTGCACGACATTGCCCAGAATCCGCTTGTCGTTCTGCTCCGCCCTGCGGCGCTCCAGCAAAGTCGGTTCCCCAATGGAGGCTTCGCGTTCAACGAGCATGGACAGGCCGGTCCCCTTTTCCCAAGCGATGAGCCTAGGCGAACGGGGTTAAGGTGGGATGAGGCCGGATGGTTTAGCGGACATTAAGGAGTTTGCGAAAAGTGGACGAAACGGTCGTTGCCTCGCAGAAAAATTTCGATATATTGGATTAATGGATGATATAGCGAACGACATATCCTCGACTATCGGCAGAAGGATACACACCGAAAGGGTGGCTCGCAGCTGGTCCCTGGCTGAATTGGCGGAGCGGTCCGATGTCTCGAAAGCCATGCTGAGCACGATCGAGCGCGGCATGACCAGCCCGACGGCGGCACTCCTCGTGCGCATCGCGGCCGCCTTCGGCATGACGCTGTCCACATTGATCGCAAGGGCGGAATTGCAGGGCGGTGGCCTGCTTCGCGAAGGTGACCAGCCGCTGTGGCGCGATCCGGCTACGGGTTATGTGCGGCGGCATCTTTCGCCGGTCTCCGACATGCCGCTCGAACTGATCCGGGTCCAGTTGCCGGCCGGCGCCAAGGTAAGTTTCCCGGCGGCGTCCTATGCCTTCATCAGGCAACAGATCTGGCTGATCTCCGGGCGCCTCGAATTCACCGAGGGCGACATCGTTCACAAGCTCGAAACCGGCGACTGCCTGGCGCTCGGCGCGCCATCAGATTGCGTCTTCCACGCTCCGGGGCCGGACGCCGCCGACTATCTGGTTGCGTTGGCCAGGCGCTGAGGTGAAGGCACGCCGTCCGAAACGCTCCGACAATGGTGGGCCGCCGCTCGACGACTATGACGGTCCGCCCTGGGGCAAGGGCGATCCCTATGTCTTTCTTGCCTGGCGGACCGCCCATGCCCAGGCATGGAAAGCGCCGAGCCGCGAGATCATGCTGATGCGGCTGGACAAGGCCGAGCGGCTGGGCCTGACCTATGAGGAATACACGCTCGAACTGCTGGAACGCGGGCGACATCTGCAAGAGGAAGACGCCGATCGCATCGCGGAAATCCGCCGGGCCAGGAAGCGGAAGCGGACCAGTCATTTCGACTGACGGGCGGCGAAGGGAAACCACATGAGTTCGATCGAAATCAGGCCACTCAGCAATACTGACGGAACGCAAAAAATGCTGGCGGATCTGCTGATCGGGACAGTCGCTGCCGGCGGCTCGGTCAGCTTCATGCATCCGCTGGCGCCGGAGATGGCCGCGGCCTTCTGGAACAAGTCGCTTGATGCGGCCGCCAGAGGCGAAAGGGCGGTGCTTGGGGCCTGGAACGGCGAGGCTCTGGTCGGCACAGTCACCTTGCTGCTCGACTGCCCTCCCAACCAGCCGCACCGGGCCGAGATCGCCAAGCTGATGACCCGCCTCGATTGCCGCGGCAAGGGCATAGCAACCCGCCTGATGGAGGCGGCGGAAGCCGTTGCCGTGGAGAAAGGCCGCACGTTGTTGGTCCTTGACACGGCAAAAGAGGAGGGGGCTTCCGGCCTCTATGAAAAGCTCGGCTTCACGCTGGCCGGCGAAATACCGGATTATGCGCTGAAGCCGCATGGCGGGCTCACAGCCACCCTCATCTACTGGAAACGCATTGGTTCAGCCTGATCCGACCCGTGCACATTCGCCGTTGACAGCGGCGTCAAACCAATTCTATTGTCCGCCACCATGAAAAAGGCACTCATTCTCGTAGGAAAGCGCGTGGGCGAGGCGGTGTAACCGCCGGGCGATGACCTCCCATGCGCAAGACACAGGCTCCCTCGGGGGCCTTTTTTATTGCCCGAAACACGACTAAACGACGAGCAATCGCCAGATGGCGAACAGTACGGGACCAGACCGATGAGCAGTGGACAGAATGAGCGGCGCGACATGCCAAGAACTGAAATGCCAAGAACTGAAATGACTGGCGCCGAAATGGTGGTGCAGGCGCTGAAGGACAATGGCGTCAAGCATGTTTTCGGTTATCCGGGCGGCGCGGTTCTGCCAATCTACGATGAAATCTTCCAGCAGGACGAGGTCGAGCACATCCTCGTCCGCCACGAGCAGGGCGCGGGCCATGCGGCGGAAGGCTATGCGCGCTCGACCGGCAAGGCCGGCGTCATGCTGGTGACCTCGGGGCCGGGCGCCACCAATGCGGTGACGCCATTGCAGGACGCGCTGATGGACTCGATCCCGCTGGTCTGCCTGACCGGCCAGGTGCCGACTTCGCTGATCGGCTCGGATGCGTTCCAGGAGTGCGACACGGTCGGCATCACGCGACCCTGCACCAAGCACAACTGGCTGGTAAAGGACGTCAACGAGCTCGCGGCAACGATCCACGAGGCCTTCCATGTGGCAACGACAGGGCGCCCCGGTCCGGTCGTCGTCGACATTCCGAAGGACGTTCAGTTCGCCAAGGGTACCTATGTCCCGCCGCAGACGGCGCCGCGCACCAGCTACCAGCCGAAGGTCCAGGGCGACCTGGAAAAGATCAAGGCGGCGGTCGAGCTGATGGCCGGCGCCAGGAAGCCGATCATCTATTCGGGCGGCGGCGTCATCAATTCCGGCCCGGAGGCGAGCCATCTGCTGCGCGAGCTGGTCGACCTGACCGGCTTTCCCATCACCTCCACGCTGATGGGCCTCGGCGCCTATCCGGCGTCGGGCAAGAACTGGATGGGCATGCTCGGCATGCACGGCACGTATGAGGCGAACATGGCGATGCACGATTGCGACGTCATGCTCTGCATCGGCGCGCGCTTCGACGACCGCATCACCGGGCGGCTGACGGCGTTTTCGCCGAATTCGAAGAAGATCCACATCGACATCGACCCGTCGTCGATCAACAAGAACGTCCACACCGACGTGCCGATCATCGGCGATGTCGGGCGTGTGCTGGAGGATCTGGTGCGGCTGTGGCGGGCAACCGCCAAGACCGACAAGAAAGCGCTTCACCCGTGGTGGGAGCAGATTGCCAAATGGCGCGCCCGCGATTCGCTCGCCTACAAGATGAACCACGAGGTGATCATGCCGCAATATGCCGTCCAGCGGCTCTATGCGCTGACCAAGGACCTCGACACCTACATCACCACCGAGGTCGGCCAGCACCAGATGTGGGCGGCGCAGCACTATCATTTCGAGAAACCGAACCGCTGGATGACCTCCGGCGGACTGGGCACGATGGGCTACGGCCTGCCGGCGGCACTCGGCGTGCAGATCGCGCACCCGGATGCGCTGGTCATTGATATCGCCGGCGACGCCTCGGTGCAGATGACGATGCAGGAGATGAGCGCGGCGGTGCAGCACGAGGCGCCGATCAAGATCTTCATCCTCAACAACCAGTATATGGGCATGGTGCGGCAATGGCAGCAGCTGCTGCACGGCAACCGGCTGTCGCACTCCTACACCGAGGCGATGCCGGATTTCGTCAAGCTCGCCGAAGCCTATGGCGGCCACGGCATTCGCTGCGACAAGCCGGACGAGCTCGATGACGCCATCAAGGAGATGATCGCGGTCAAGAAGCCCGTCCTCTTCGACTGTCGCGTGGCGACGCTCGCCAACTGCTTCCCGATGATTCCGTCCGGCAAGGCGCATAACGAGATGCTGTTGCCTGACGAGGCGACCGACGAAGCTGTGGCCAACGCGATCGACGCCAAGGGCAGGGAACTGGTGTAGCCCGCAACTGCTGAAAGCAGGTTCACAACAATGACGAAGTCAGCAAGGGCATTTTGGTTAATGTTGCACAACACATTTGGTGTGCTGTGCGCATTTGCGATCGTTCTTGCCGTCAATAATAAGGCGATAGCCCAGGATGTCCTTAGGGTGCGAGGAACGACTGTATCGTTAGCTCCCCCGAAAGGTTTCGAGCCCGCAGGAGATTTTGCCGGTTTTGTGAATAACGACATAAAGGGAACGATCGCAGTTACCGAATTACCCAAAGAGGCGTTCGGTCAAATGTCATCGCTTTTTTCAGATGTCGGCAAAATAAATGAAAAATTCTCCAGCGGGGGCATCAAAGCGAATACTCTCGAGTGGCTGAAGATAAATACAGGGGGATCCGTCCCGCTTATACATGGCACGCAGAGTACTTTGGACGGCCATTTTGATAAGTGGATGGCTCTGTATGGCGGAAACAAAACATCCTTAGTGACCCTGCAAGTCATGGAACCAAATTCCCTTGAACCTTCAATCGTCAAGGCTGTCTTTGCTTCGGTGAAGACCGGAATTGCGGCATCGGAAGAGGAGCAGCTTTCGGTCTTGCCATTTGAACTCAAGGTGGTCGAACCCTTTCGGTTCATAGGGACACCGGCAGGCGCGGGAGTGCTGCTCACCGTTGGTCCAAACGATTTGAACTCCGGCAATCTGCAACCGATCTTGCTTGTGATTCATCAAGCAGGGCCAGTGGCACCCGACAGCCTGGAGAAAATGGCTGAAACCCAGCTTAGGACTACGTCAAGCTTCAGGGCTGCGGAGATCCGGTCAACCCGGCCAATAAAGTTTGCCGGAGTGGAGGGTATTTTGCTTGAGGGCACAGTCACCTTGGATGGGAGCGTCAAGCAGTTCTCCCAGCGCTTTAGCATTGGAAAAGACGGCCTCTTTTTGCGTTTGGTTGTGATGGGCAATGAAGCGCAAATGCAAGAATTGCGGGATGTGGTCGAACATATTGCGTCTTCAGTCGCCTTCAAAAGCTAACGGGAGCCTCTGCTTAGGAAGCTTGCTCTTGGAACAATTATGGAAAAGCCGCCGTAGGCAAACGCCGCAAAAGTATCTCAGTCCCTGTTGGACAACCAAACATCGAGGATAGAAAAGTCACCCCCATGAACGCACAGTTGCAACCGACCGGCTCGGCCTATTTCATCGCCAAGGAGACGGAAAAACCAGAGAACCACACGCTTTCGGTCCTGGTCGACAATGAGCCGGGCGTGCTTGCCCGGGTCATCGGCCTGTTTTCCGGACGTGGCTACAACATCGAGAGCCTGACGGTCTCGGAAACCGAGCACGAAAAGCACCTGTCGCGCATCACCATCGTGACGCGCGGCACGCCGCACGTGCTGGAGCAGATCAAGCACCAACTCGAGCGCATCGTGCCGGTGCACCGCGTCGTCGATCTCACCGTGCGGTCGCAGGAATTTGGACAGGAGCGGCCACTGGAGCGGGAACTCGCGCTGGTCAAGGTCGCCGGCACCGGCGAAGCCCGCGTCGAGGCGCTCCGGCTCGCCGATGCATTCCGCGCCAGCGTCATCGATGCCAACACCGAGCATTTCATCTTCGAGATCACCGGCAAGGGGTCCAAGCTCGATCAGTTCATCGCCATCATGAAACCGCTCGGGCTCGTCGAGATCTGCCGCACCGGGGTGGCGGCGATGAACCGCGGCCCGCAAGGGATGTAGTCATCCAGCTTGGCTCTCTCTCGTCGCTTTGCCACCGATCGCATTGATTTAGGGAAACGGCATGACCTTCGATGCATTCCTTGCTCTGCTGGTCTATGCCTTTGTGACCTCGATCACGCCGGGTCCGAACAATTTCATGCTTCTGGCCTCGGGTGTGAATTTCGGCTTGGTCAAGACCGTGCCACACATGCTCGGCATCGGCTTCGGCTTCCTCGTGCTGTTGCTTGCCGTAGGCTTCGGGCTTGGCGCCGTGTTGACAGCCTTTCCGGTGCTGCATACCGGGTTGAAGATCGCCGGCGGCCTCTACCTGCTTTATCTCGCCTGGAAGATCGCCATGTCGCGCTCGCTCGGCGGCGAAGGCGAGGCGAAGGGCCAGCCGATGCGCTTCATCGAGGCTGCGGCTTTCCAGTGGGTCAATCCCAAGGCCTGGGTAATGGCGATTACGGCCATGGCCGTCTATACCAACCCGGAACGCCCGTTTGTGTCCGTGGTGCTGATCGCGGCTGCGTTCGCCGTCGTCATGCTGCCGAGCATTTCGACCTGGGCCGGTTTCGGCATGGCGCTGCGCGGTTTTCTGGCAGATGCGGTGCGGCTCAAATGGTTCAACATCGCCATGGGCGTGACACTGGCGGCGACGCTGTGGCCGATGCTGCGTTAGCTGCCGTTTTATTGTGCACTGCACATTAAATCTTCGTAATGACGGGTTTTGGCCCTTTTTCGCCTTCGGCATCCTCTATTATCTGGCAAAAGCGCGGCAATCGGCTGCGAGTTGAGCTAGACTACGGCCACCGGATAGCGGCGTGTCGGATCGAGAGGCCTTTTGTCGATGCGCGGAAAGATCGTATTTGCGGTGATCGCTGCAGCCTGCGTTGCCGCGGCGTGGCTCTATCTTTCGCCCAGCGCAATGAGCGATCTTCAGCATCTGCTGTCGGCGAAGCAGACGGCGGCGGACAAACCCGCTGCAGCGGCAAGTGCCGCGCGTTCGACTTCGGTGGTTGCCGCCACCGCCTCGACGGCCGATTTTCCGGTCCGGCGCTATGCCATCGGCTTCGTGTCCTCTCCTGCCGTGGTCAGCATCAACGCACGGGTCTCGAGCCAGATCGTCGCAATCGCGGTCAAGGACGGACAGATGGTGAAGGCAGGCGACCTTCTGTTCTCGCTGGACGATCGCTCGTTGAAGGCGCAATTGGCACGCGATCAGGCGACGCTCGCAAAGGATCAGGCGCTGCTTGCCAGCGCCACGGCCGATCTTCAGCGGGCCAAAAATCTTGTCGCCAGGCAGGCCGGCACACAGCAGACCTACGATCAGGCTGTCGCGGCGCAGAAATCCGCAGCGGCCACCGTCGACGCCGACAAGGCAACGATCGATGCCGACCAAATCCAGCTTGGCTTCGCCACGATCAGGGCGCCGATCTCCGGCAGGCTTGGCGCGGTCAGCGTCGCCGTCGGTGATCTCGTCACCACCAGCAACAGCAGCAGCACGTCGACCCCGCTGGTGACGATCACGCAGGTCGACCCGTTGCAGGTGAAATTCAATCTCCCCGAAAGCGATCTTGGGTTACTGCACAAAGCGCTGGCGGCGCCGCAGCAAGGCGCGGTGACGCTGACCAAGGATGGCGACCCGAAGCCGATCGGCAAGGGAACGCTGGATTTCGTCGATTCCAGCGTGGACACGGCGTCCGGCACGATCGCAACGCGGGCCAGCGTGCCCAACGCCGATCTTTCGCTGTGGCCGGGCCAATATGTCAACGTCGTGCTCGATGCCGGCATTATGCCGCAAATGACGTCGGTTCCGACGGTTGCCGTCCAGCCTAGCCAGAAGGGGCCGTTCGTCTATGTGATCAAGCCGGACAACACCGTTGAAATGCGGCCGGTGCAGGTCGCGCTGACAGAAGGCGCCAACACTGCGATCAGCCAAGGATTGAAAAGCGGCGAGCGTGTCGTCGTCGAAGGCCAGACCAAGCTGAAGAACGGTGCGGCGGTGCGCGAAGGCAAGGCTTCGACCGGCACCGGCGACCAGGCGGCTCCGAAGGTCGCCGAGGCTGACCGGACGGGCGGAACACAGCCATGATTTCCGAATTCTGCATCCGCAGGCCGGTCGCAACGCTGCTCATGTCGTTCGCTCTGGTTCTGGGCGGGCTATTTGCTTACAAATTCCTGCCGGTAGCGGCACTGCCAAGCGCGGAATTTCCGGTGGTCAACGTCTCGGCCTCGCTGCCCGGGGCCTCGCCGGAAACTATGGCGACCTCGGTGGCAACGCCGCTGATCAAGCAGTTTGCCACCATCGCCGGCATCGATTCGATTTCGACGACCAACTCGCTCGGCTCGACCTCGATCGCCATTCAGTTCGTGCTCAACCGCGACATAGACGACGCCGCCGCCGACGTGCAGGCGGCGATCGCACGCACGCAGCGACAATTGCCGCCGGAGATGACCAGCCCGCCGAGCTATCGCAAGGTCAATCCAGCCGACGCGCCGATCCTGCTGATGTCGCTGGTCAGCGACACCATTCCGCTGACCGATCTCGATGCCTTTGCCGAGAATGTGATTTCGCCATCGCTGTCGACGATCGATGGCGTTGCGCAGGTTTCGATTTACGGCCAGCAAAAATATGCCGTACGCGTCCAGATCGATCCGACGGCGCTCGCCGCTCGCGGCATCTCGATCGACCAGCTGCAGGCGGCCATTGCCTCGGCCAACAGCAACACGCCGCTCGGCGTGCTCAAGAACAACAAACAGCAGCTGACGATCACCGCGAACACGCAGCTGACCAACGCGGCGGGATTCTCCAACATCATCATCGCAACAAAGAACGGCCATCCGGTGCGGCTCGGCGAGGTGACCCGCGTCATCGATTCGGTCGAGACCACGACGACGGCAAGCTGGTACGACGGCACCCGCGCCATCATCATGGCGGTGCAGCGTCAGCCGGACGCCAATACCGTCGATGTCGTCGACCGCGTCAAGGCGATGCTGCCTTCCTTCGAGGGTCAGATGCCGGCGGCGGCGAGCATCCAGTTGCTCAACGACCGCTCGACGTCGATCCGCGAGGCGGTGGATGACGTGCAGTTCACGCTGCTGCTCACCATCGCGCTGGTAGTGATGGTGATCTTCCTGTTCCTGCGCCGGGTGACGGCGACGGTCATCCCCGCCGTGGCGGTGCCAATTTCGCTCATTGCCACGCTGGGTGTGATGTACCTGTTCGGCTTTTCCATCGACAACGTCTCATTGATGGGGCTGACGCTGGCGGTCGGCCTTGTCGTCGACGATGCCATCGTCATGCTGGAAAATATTTTCCGCCATATGGAGGAGGACGGGCTCTCGGCCCTCGAGGCGTCGCTCAAGGGGGCGCGCGAGATCGGCTTCACCATCATCTCGATCTCGATCTCGCTGGTCGCCGTGTTCATTCCAGTGCTTTTGATGGGCGGCGTGATCGGGCGCATCTTCAACGAATTCGCGGTAGTGGTGACGGTCGCCATCCTGGCGTCGATGTTCGTCTCGCTGACGCTGACGCCGATGCTGTGCTCGCGGCTGTTGTCATTATCGAACGCCGAGCAGAAAGCAGCGCATGGCGGGGACCACCGACAAAACGTCTTCATGCGGGGCTATGACAGGCTGCTGACATTCTGCCTGCGCCACAATTTCCTTGTCTTCCTTGTCTTCCTCGTGACCGCCGGGCTGTCGGTATGGCTGATCCAGATCTCGCCGAAGGGCTTTTTCCCGCAGGAGGATATCGGCCAGGTCTCGGTGACGACCATTGCGCGCCAGGATATTTCGTTTGACGCCATGGTGAAGCTGCAGGGGCAAGTGGCGGATGTCTTCACCCATTCGCCCTACGTCGCGCATGTCGGCTGGTCGGCGGGCAGTGGAAGCAATGCGCTCAACCAGGGCCAGCTGTTTGTGCAGCTGAAAGACAAGGACCAGCGGCCGAACATCGACAAGGTGCTTTCGGACCTGCGGCGCCAACTTGCCAACGTGCCCGGCATCGAAACCTACATGCAGCCGGTGCAGAACCTGCGGCTCGGCGCGCGTTCTTCGGCGAGTGCCTACCAGCTTGCCGTGCAGGACCTCGATACCCGCCTGACGAACGTCTGGGCGCAGAAGCTGACGGACGCGATGGCTGCCGACCATGCCGCCTTCACCGACGTCACCAATGACCTGCAGAACAATGCGCTTCAGGCGACGCTGGTGATCGACCGCGACAAGGCGGCGACGCTCGGCGTCGATACCGACACGCTGCGTTCCAGCCTTTATGGCGGTTTCGGCACCCAGCAGGTGTCGACCATCTTCGGCTCGGCCGACAGCTACGACGTGATCATGGAACTCGACCCGAAGATCGAGTGGTCGCCCGAGCGGATGCTGGCCATCAAGGTGAGAACGGCGAGCGGCAGCCTGGTGCCGCTCGGCGCGTTCGCCCGCGTCGATCGGACCGCTGGTGCGCTGACCGTCAACCAACTCGGCCAGCTTCCGGCTGTGACCATCTCCTACAATCTGCCGCAGGGCGTAGCCCTCGGCGACAGTGTGAGCCACATCAATGCGCTGAAGGAAAAGATCGGCATGCCGCCGACGATCTCGACCACGTTCTCGGGCACGGCGAAGACCTTCCAGGATTCGCTTTCCAACCAGGGACTGCTGATCGGCGGCGCGATCCTCACCATCTATATCGTTCTCGGCATGCTCTATGAGAGCTTCATCCATCCGCTTACCATCCTGACCGGGCTTCCCTCGGCGGTGCTTGGCGCGCTGGTGGCACTGCGGCTGGCGGGGATGGACCTGTCGGTGATCGCGGTGATCGGCATCCTGATGCTGATCGGCATCGTCAAGAAGAACGGCATCATGATGATCGACGTGGCGCTCGAGCTTAGGCGCGAGGGGATGTCGCCTGTCGAATCCATCCACAAGGCCTGCCTGATGCGCTTCCGGCCGATCATGATGACCACGCTTGCCGCGCTGATGGGTACCATCCCGATCGCGCTCGGCACCGGCGCCAGTGCGGAACTGCGCCAGCCTCTCGGCGTGGCGGTGGTCGGCGGTCTGGTCGCCTCGCAGGCACTGACGCTGTTCGTCACGCCCGTCATCTACGTCTACATGGAGCATTTTTCCGGCTGGCTGGTCAGGCTGTGGGCGCGGCGCCGGGGCGAGCCGAAGCCGGTCGAAGCGGTCGACCAGCCGTCACTGTTCGACGAGGAGGAAGAACCAGTGCCGCAAAAGGCGGCAGCCGAATAGCGCTGGCCCAAGCCGTGGTGCTTGCGGCCGGGGGTCCGCGATCGTAATTTGACGCCATGCCGCATAATCACCACCATGACAACGAGCTTGATCCTTTTGCGGCGCGCGTGCGCGCGCTGGAGACGATTCTCACCCGCAAAGGCCTGATCGATCCGGCGGCGATTGATGCCATTGTCGACACCTACGAGACCAAGATCGGGCCGCGCAATGGCGCAAAGGTGGTGGCGAAAGCCTGGGTTGATCCCGCCTTTGCCGCATGGCTGAAGCGTGATGCGACGGCGGCAATCGAATCGCTCGGCTACACCGGCCGGCAAGGCGAGCACATGCAGGCGGTCTTCAACACGGCCGAAACGCACAACCTCGTCGTCTGCACGCTATGCTCCTGCTATCCGTGGTCGGTGCTCGGCCTGCCGCCGGTCTGGTACAAGGCGCCGCCCTATCGTTCGCGCGCAGTGATCGATCCGCGCGGCGTGCTCGAGGAATTCGGGCTGATCTTGCCGGCGACGACAACAATCCGGGTGTGGGATTCGACCGCCGAGCTGCGCTATCTGGTGGTGCCTATGCAGCCAAGGGGCACCGAGGGCTGGGATGAGGCACGGCTCGCCGATCTGGTGACGCGCGATGCGATGATCGGCACCGCGTTGGCGCGGGAGTCGGCATGAACGGGCCGCAGGATCTCGGCGGCCAGATGGGTTTCGGGCCGGTCGCGCCAGAACCGGACGAACCCTATTTCCATGCCGATTGGGAGAGGCGGGCGCTGGGCGTGACGTTGTGCGCCGGCGCCATGGGCGCTTGGAACATCGACGAGAGCCGGCACGCGCGGGAATCGCTGCATCCAGCGGATTATTATGCCTCCAGCTACTACCAGATATGGATCAAGGCGCTGGAGGTTCTGCTCAAACGCCATGGTTTCGTCGGCGACCGCGACCTGGCCACGGGCGACGCAGTCGACCCGGCAGCGACACCCAAACGGGTGCTGAAGGCTAAAGATGTTCCGGCGGTGCTGGCCAAGGGCGGGCCTTGCGACCGGCCGGTCGCTACGCCGGCGCGGTTCAAGGCGGGCGACACTGTGCGTACGAAGAATTTCCATCCGATGGGCCACACCAGGCTCCCGCGCTATGCACGCGGCAAGCAAGGTGTCGTCGAGGCTGTGCGCGGCGGCTTTGTTTTTCCCGACACAAACGCGCACGGCCAGGGTGAAAACCCGCAATGGGTCTATACGGTGGCCTTCACCGGCAGCGAAATCTGGGGCGAGGGCGCCGACCCGACACTTGTCGTTTCGATCGATGCCTGGGAGAACTACCTTGAGCCGGCGTGAGACGAGCTCAATCGCCGCTATGCCGCCAGCCGGTGTCGAGGCGCCTGTGTTTGCCGAGCCGTGGCAAGCAGAGGCCTTTGCCATGACGGTAGCACTGCACGATAACGGGTTGTTTTCGTGGAGCGAATGGGCGGATGCTTTGTCGGCAGAGGTGAAGCGGCCGGGCGCCGCGCGCGACGGTCGCGATTACTACGAGCACTGGCTGGCGGCGCTGGAAAAGCTGCTGTCGGCCAAAGCCATTGCCGGCAAGAAAGACGTCGACACCATTGCCGCTGCCTGGGAACGCGCCGCGCACGCAACGCCGCATGGCAAGCCGATCCTGCTGGAGAATGATCCACGGCGGGTTCGGTAAGCTGCGGTCGCCTGGTTTGTTCTCTTTACGTTCCTGTTCGTCACTGATAATCCTGTCGCAGCGGCGCAGTTGCCGGCGGTGAAATTTGATGGTGATGGCACTCGCCTTGTCTTTCCCTCGCGAATCCGGTCTGTCGCGCTGATGGAATTCTCTCCTCAACAGGACGAGGCGCTGAAGGCAGTGGCCGGCTGGCTGAAAGCCGGCAAGCCGCAGCTGTTCCGGCTGTTCGGCTATGCCGGCACCGGCAAGACGACGCTGGCGCGCTATTTCGCCGAGCATGTCGACGGCCAGGTGCAGTTCGCCGCGTTTACCGGCAAGGCGGCGCAGGTGCTGCGTTCCAAGGGCGCGGTCAATGCCCGTACCATCCATTCGCTGATCTACCGGCCGAAAGGCGAGGAATCGGTAGCGGACGAGGTGACCGGCAAAACCTCGATGTCGCCGACCTTTTCGCTTAACCGGCAAAGCCCGATCTCGCGGGCCAAGCTCGTCGTCATCGACGAATGCTCGATGGTCGACGAGCAGCTTGGCCGTGACCTGATGAGCTTCGGCACGCCGATCCTGGTGCTTGGCGATCCCGGCCAGTTGCCGCCGATCTCCGGCGGCGGCTTCTTCACCGACCACGAGCCGGACATTCTGCTCACCGAAATCCACCGCCAGGCGCGCGACAACCCTATCATCAGGCTGGCGCTCGACGTGCGCGAGGGCCGCGAGTTCATGCGCGGCGACTATGGCGCGGCACAAGTGATCGGCAAGGAAGACGTCACCCAGGAACTGGTCCTGAAGGCGGACCAGGTGCTGGTCGGTACCAACCGCACGCGCCGCCGCTATAACCAGCGGCTGCGCGAGCTGAAGGGGTTCAACGCCGATTATCCGCAAGCCGGCGACAAGCTGGTCTGCCTGCGCAACGATCCGGCCAAGGGACTGCTCAACGGCTCGCTCTGGAAGGTGATGACCTCGTCGCGCGAGACGGTCAAGCCGGGCATCAATCTGCTGGTTTCGCCGGAGGAAGACGACCCGGATCGCGGCGTCGCCAAGATCAAACTGCTCAAGGCGGCGTTCGAAGATCCGGACGCCGACATTCCCTGGCAGCAGAAGAAGCGTTTCGACGATTTCGACTATGGCTACGCGCTGACCGTGCACAAGGCACAGGGGTCGCAATGGAACGAGATCGTGCTTTTCGACGAAAGCTGGGCGTTCAAGGAAACCCGGCAGCGTTGGCTCTACACCGCTATCACGCGCGCGGCCGAACGGCTGACGATCGTTCGATAGGCCGCATCAGCGCTGGGCGATCGGGTTGGCGCCAAGCCATTCCCAGGCGGCGGCCTCGTCCTTGGCCTCGAAATGCCGAAGTTCGATAGGCAAAGAGGCAGGCAGAAAGGCTCTTGCCTCGGCTATCCAGTTCGGCTCACCGACCGCGGCGCAGCGGCCGATATGCTCCACTGCATGAGCTATGCCCTGTTCGATCGTCTCGTCCGATACGTCGGTCCAGTCGACACCCTCATGATCGATCAGGCGCACCAGCACGTCGATTTTCGGGTGCAGCGCGTAGGCCGCTTCCAGCAATCCGAACAGGTTTTCGGCGTCGGCCGCGGCGACATGGCCGACGACATCGATGGCGAGGAGGTCTTCGCGATCGGTATCGATGCGGCGGACCGCCGGCACGGCATCGAGAAAATTCAACAGGCAACTCCTTGCGCTCGATTTTCTTAGTTCACCTTGGAACACCTGAAACCCTCTGTCTGTTCCCCTTAAAGGCGGTATAGATGCGCGCCGAGATCAGTCTGGAACCGTGCAAATGCCTGCAAAGCTTTCCGTCAACCTCAACGCCATCGCCATGCTGCGCAACCGGCGGGACCTGCCGTGGCCAAGCGTGACCGGGCTCGGACGCATTGCCCTTGCCGCCGGCGCGCACGGGCTGACGGTGCACCCGCGACCCGACGAGCGGCACACCAGGCATTCCGACCTGCCTGAGATCAGGGCGCTGATCGACGACGAGTTCCCGAATGCGGAATTCAACATCGAGGGCTATCCGACCGCGGAGTTCCTGGCGCTTGTGGAAAAGCATCAGCCCGAGCAGGTGACGCTGGTGCCCGACGACCCGGCGCAAGCGACTTCCGATCATGGCTGGAACTTCGCCGCCGAGGCTGCGTTCCTGACACCGGTTGTCAAGCGCCTGAAGAAGGGAGGCTTTCGCGTGTCGCTGTTTTCCGATCCTGACCCCGATGGCGTGAAAGCCGCTCGCGACACCGGCGCCGACCGGATCGAACTCTATACGGGTCCGTACGGCAGCTATCATTCCGATTCGGCAAAAGCGGCGAAGGAATTGGAGAAATTGGGAAAGACGGCGGATGCCGCACTGGCCGCAGGGCTCCAGGTCAATGCCGGGCACGACCTTGTGGTGAGCAATTTGCCGGCACTGGCCAGGCGCATCCCGGCATTGGCCGAAGTGTCGATCGGGCATGGGTTGACAGCCGATGCGTTGGAGTATGGCATGGCTGGAACGGTCAGGCGGTTTCTGAAGGCTTGTGGCTGGTAGAGAGAGGCGAGCCGATAGCCCTGCGTCCCCGGCATGGCAGCGCGCCCTTTCCATCCCCGCGGCATAGAGCACCGAACGTCTATGGGAGTGTCGTCCATGGCCCTTGCCAACGCTGGTAGCGAGGCAGAACCCATCGAGCAATCCAGCCACTCCACCGTCGAGCAGCACAGCACCAAGGTGCTGATGCTGGGCGCGTTGGGCGTGGTTTACGGCGATATCGGCACCAGCCCAATTTACGCGTTTCGCGAAGCGCTGCACGCGTCGTCGGGACCGGTAGCGCGCAACGACGTCCTCGGCGTGCTTTCGCTTATCGTCTGGGCGCTGACGATCATCGTCACGATAAAATACGTCGCTTTCGTCCTCAGAGCCGACAACAAGGGCGAGGGCGGCACGCTGTCGCTGATGTCGCTTGCGCGTAGTGCTTATCCAAAGGGAGCCCCGTTCATTCTGGGGATCGGACTTTGCGGCGCGGCGCTTTTTTTCGGCGACGCGATAATAACGCCCGCCATCTCCGTGCTTTCGGCTGTCGAGGGCCTGGAAGTGATGGCTCCGACGCTCGAAACCTTTGTCGTTCCGATCACTCTTGTCATTCTGGCAATGCTCTTTGCCGTGCAACGGTTCGGCACCGGCAGGGTGGCGGCCGTGTTCGGGCCGGTGACGGCAGCGTGGTTCCTGGCCATCGGCGCCGCCGGGGTCTACCATCTGCTTGACGATCCGTCGGTCCTGCTGGCAGTCAATCCCTATTACGCGGTCGCTTATCTGGCCAATACGCCCACCGGCGCTTTCGTCACGGTCGGGGCGGTGTTCCTGGCGGTCACCGGGGCCGAAGCCCTCTATGTCGATCTCGGCCATTTCGGGCGCAGGCCGATCGTGCTGGCATGGTTTGCTGTCGTGTTTCCTTGTTTGCTCCTCAACTATTTCGGACAAGGCGCGTTCGTTCTTGCCAACGGCGGCAAACCCACCAATCCATTCTTCCAGATGCTGCCGGATTGGGCGCTAATGCCCATGGTTGGGCTGGCCACGGCAGCGACGGTGATCGCCAGTCAGGCGGTGATCTCCGGCGCTTTCTCACTGACCCGTCAGGCGGTGCAGCTCAATCTGCTGCCACGTATCGAGGTGCAGCATACTTCCGAGATGCAGTCCGGCCAGATCTACATGCCGCGGGTCAATCTGGTGGTCGCGCTGGGCGTGATGTTGCTGGTGGTCGGCTTTGGCAGTTCGAGTTCGCTAGCTTCCGCCTATGGCATTTCGGTGACTGGCGAAATGCTTATGACGACCATCCTGCTGTTCGTGGTGATGCGGTTCCGGTGGAAATGGCAGCTTGCACTGGCGGCCGCGCTCACACTGCTGTTCGGCACGATCGATACCGGATTTTTCCTCGCAAACGTCGTCAAGATCCTCGAAGGCGGGTGGGTGTCGATCACGGTCGCCTGCGGCATGGGGCTGATCATGTCCACATGGATCCGCGGCACCCGCTATTTGTTCGACAAGACCCGGCGGAACGAGATCCCGCTGGATTTCCTTGCCGGCAATCTGCTGAAGAAGAAGCCGCATCTGGTGTCGGGGACCGCGGTGTTCCTGACCAGCGATCCGCTGAGCGCGCCGACGGCACTGATGCACAGCCTGAAGCACTACAAGGTGCTGCACGAGCAGAACGTCATCCTTTCGGTGGTGACGGCGCCGCAGCCTGTCGTGCCCGACAGCGAGCGCGTCAAGATGGAGACCGTCAACGAGCTGTTCATGCGGGTGACGCTGACTTTCGGCTACATGGAGCAGCCCAACATTCCGCGCGCGCTGGCGATCTGCCGCAAGCAGGGCTGGAAGTTCGACATCATGACGACGTCCTTCTTCTTGTCGCGGCGCTCGCTCAAGGCGTCGCCCAATTCCGGCATGCCGGTCTGGCAGGACAAGCTGTTCATCGGGCTGGCGCGCTCGGCGGCCGATGCAACGGAATATTTCCAGATCCCGACCGGACGCGTCGTCGAGATCGGGACGCAGGTGGCTATTTAAAAACGTTTCCGTTGCGACATTCCAGGTAGTCTGCCGATGGGACTGGGTCTGCCAGGTCGTGGAGGACTCGCAATATCGGGACGGAGCCATTACGTGACGGCACTTGATATTGCAGCGCAGCAAGCGTAGAGCACCGCGCGCTTATCGGAGTGTCGTCTATGGCCCTTACCAGTACTGGTAACGAGGCAGAACCGGTCGAACAATCGAGCCATTCTGAGGTCGAGCAGCACAGCACCAAGGTGCTGATGCTGGGCGCACTCGGCGTGGTTTACGGCGATATCGGCACCAGCCCGATCTATGCTTTCCGCGAGGCCTTGGTGGCATCGTCGGGGGGCGAAGTCGCCAACCGTGGCGACATCCTCGGCGTGTTGTCGCTGATCATCTGGTCACTGACGATCATCGTCACCATCAAATATATCATGTTCGTGCTCAGGGCCGACAATCGCGGCGAGGGCGGTGTGCTGTCGCTGATGGCGCTGGCGCGCAACAGTTTCCCGACCCGCTCGGCGGTGATCCTCGGCATCGGCATCGTCGGTGCCTCGCTTTTTTTTGGTGACGCAGTCATCACGCCGGCGATCTCGGTGCTGTCGGCGGTCGAAGGCATGAACGTCGTCACGCCGACCTTCCAGCCCTATGTGGTGCCGCTGACGCTGGTCATCCTGGCGATTCTGTTTTCGGCACAGCGGTTTGGAACCGGCGGCGTCGCCCTGATCTTCGGCCCGATCACGGCAGTCTGGTTCCTGGCCATTGGCCTTTCCGGTCTCAACCACATCATCGCCGATCCGGAAATCCTGCTGGCAGTCAGCCCGCATTACATCGTCGCGTTCCTGGTCAATTCACCAGACGTCGCCTTCGTGACGATCGGCGCCATCTTCCTCGCCGTCACCGGCGCCGAGGCGCTTTATGCCGATCTCGGCCACTTCGGCCGTAGGCCCATCGTGCTCGCCTGGCTGGCCATCGTGTTCCCTTGCCTGCTGCTGAACTATGCCGGGCAGGGCGCATTCGTGCTGGCGAAAAACGGAGTGGTCGGTCATCCCTTCTTCGAGATGAACGAAGGCTGGACGCTTATTCCGATGGTCGTTCTCGCCACCGCTGCGACCGTCATCGCCAGCCAGGCGGTGATCTCCGGCGCTTTCTCGCTGACCAGGCAAGCGGTGCAGCTCAACATGCTGCCGCGCCTGGAAATCCTCCATACGTCGGAAAGACAGTCCGGCCAGATCTACATGCCGCGCGTCAACATGCTGCTGGCGCTGGTGGTGATGCTGCTGGTGGTCGGCTTTGGCGAATCCAGCAAGCTTGCGTCAGCCTACGGCATTTCGGTGACCGGCAATATGCTGGTGACGACGGTGCTGCTGTACGTGATCATGAGCCGCATCTGGAAATGGCAGCTCTGGCTGGCCATCTCCCTGACAGTGGTATTCGCGTTCATCGACATTGGCTTCTTTGCCTCGAACATCGTCAAAGTGTTCGAAGGTGGCTGGGCTTCGCTGGCGGTGGCCTTCACCATCGTGCTGGCGATGTGGACCTGGATCCGCGGCAGCCGCTATTTGTTCGACAAGACCCGCCGGAACGAGATCCCGCTCGATTTCCTCGCCGGCAATCTGCTGAAGAAGAAGCCGCATCTGGTGTCGGGCACCGCGGTGTTCCTGACCAGCGATCCGCTGAGCGCGCCGACGGCACTGATGCACAGCCTCAAGCACTACAAGGTGCTGCATGAGCAGAACGTCATCCTTTCGGTGGTGACGGCGCCGCAGCCGGTCGTGCCCGACAGCGAGCGCGTCAAGATGGAAACGGTCAACGAGCTGTTCATGCGGGTGACGCTGACCTTCGGCTACATGGAGCAGCCCAACATCCCGCGTGCGCTGGCGATCTGCCGCAAGCAGGGCTGGAAGTTCGACATCATGACGACCTCCTTCTTCCTGTCGCGGCGCTCGCTCAAGGCCTCGCCCAATTCCGGCATGCCGGTCTGGCAGGACAAGCTGTTCATCGGGCTGGCGCGCTCGGCGGCCGATGCAACGGAATATTTCCAGATACCGACCGGACGCGTGGTCGAGATCGGGACGCAGGTGGCTATCTGAACAAATGGTCGTGCCCTTCGAAGGGCACGACCATTTGTCAGGCTCAGCTCACCAGAGCCGCCTTGTTTGCTTCAAGAAATTGCTTCAGCGGCCGCGGTCTCCTGCCAGACAGCGTCTCGATCGCGTCCGTCACCATGCTGATGCGGCCGGAGCGGGTATTGGTGTCGAAGGAAACGATGACCGGGGCGAAACCTTCGGGGACGCCGGCTGCCTTCAATCCCCCGGTCAGCGCTTCGTCCGAAAGCTGGACGACCTCGATTGGCTTGCCGGTAACTTCGGTGACGAGGGCCGCGATTTCAGCGACCGTATAGGCCTGCGGACCCGTCAGCGTGTATGTCGTGCTTTCGGTTGCCCCCGATGCGAGACCGGCGGCGATCGCCGCGGCCATATCGTCGCGCGCGCCATGGGCAATACGGCCGTCTCCGGCGGATGTGTACCACTGCCCCGAGGCGATGGCGTGCGGCAGCGCCATGAACAGGTTCTCCTGGTACCAGCCGTTGCGGAAGATGGTGTAGGGAATGCCGCTCGCCTTGATCGCCTGCTCGGTGCCGTGGTGATCGGGCGCAAACAGCACCGGCGATCCTGGCTCCGGATTGGGCATCGATGTGTAGAGCAGATGCGAAACGCCGGCGCTTTTTGCGGCGGCGACCGCGGTCTCATGTTGCTTCAGGCGCTTGCCCGGAAGGGCAAGCTCGTTTGTCGAAATGATCAGAACTCTGTCGGCGCCGGTAAATGCACTGGCCAACGATGCGGTGTCGTCGAAGTCGGCCGCCCTAATAGTGACGCCGCGCGCTGCCAGATCGGCCAGATTTTCCGGATTGCGGGTGGCGGCGATGATGCGCTGAGGGGAGATCTTGAGCGTGTCAAGCAGATGATTGATGACGCCGCGGCCAAGCTGGCCGGAGGCGCCGGTGACAAGAAGGGTGTCGGTCATGAAAGGTCCTGACGTTGCGCGGAGCGGCGGGTGCATATGTTAGTCTCAAAAAGAGACCAGCACTAAAATAGGAATTGACCCATCCTCGTAAAGAAGGCAGTTTTGCGGGAGGTAGGCACACTCAGGGAACCAGCCATGGACGGCAAGATCGTCAATCTGAGATCGAAGCTCGAGATATACAAAGCAGGCAGCGGGGGCGGAAACCTTGCGGATTGCCCGGTTCGCGACGTGATCCAGGGGATCAGCAATAAATGGAGTTCGCTGCTGATGGAGGCCTTGGCCGAGAAGCCGTACCGCTTCGGCGAGTTGCGGCGCCTCGTGCCCGATATTTCACAGCGCATGCTCACCCAGACGTTGCACGATCTGCAGCGCGACGGGTATGTACATCGCCAGGTCTTCCCGACCAAGCCGCCCAGCGTCGAATATAGCCTCACCGATCTCGGGCGCTCGATGTTTGGACCCTTGCATCAGCTGATCCAATGGGCCGAGCTCAATCACGGCGCTGTACGCGAGGCGCGGAAGGTTTTCGATGCTGCCGAAGGCTGAGCCTCCAGGCCGAGACGGCGCCTTGATTTAGCGACAGCGCTGAAGGATTGTCCGGCCTGGGTTGGGGCGGGCAGATGGGCAATTCTCTGGATATCGCGATTGCCGGCGCCGGGCCGGCTGGACTTGCCACCGCGCTCTATCTCGAGCGCGCCGGACACAGGGTCACGATCTTCGAGCGCTTCGACCAGCCAAAACCGGTCGGGTCCGGGCTGATCCTGCAGCCGACCGGGCTGACGGTGCTTGCCGATCTCGGCCTGCTCGAAGACATTCTGGCGCTGGGCTGCCGCATAGACCGCCTGCATGGTGCAGATGCCAAGACCGGCCGCACAGTGCTCGACGTCCGCTACGATGCTCGGCGTGGCGGCCGTTTCGGGCTGGCGGTACATCGCGCAGCTCTGTTCGGCGTGCTTTTCCGCGCCGCCCGGCGCCAAGCGGTCCACATCGAGACAGGTATCGAGCTTGAGACGCTGGAAATCGGCGAACGGGCAACGTTGATCTGCGGCAACGGACGACGGATGGGGTCGTTCGACCTGGTAGTGGACGCCAGCGGTTCACGCTCCAAACTGCGGCGGTGCGTGAACAATCCGGGCGAACCGCGATCGCTCGCCTATGGCGCTTTCTGGGCATCGCTTGGCTGGCGCGGCGAGGGTTTCGACGAGCACGCGCTGCTGCAGCGCTACGACAGCGCAAGCGTGATGATCGGCGTGCTGCCAATCGGCCGGCCCGAGCCGGATGCCCAGAAGATGGCGGCATTCTTCTGGAGCCTCAAGCCGGCGGATGCCGAGTACGTCTGGGGGGCAGGTCTCGAGGCATGGAAGGCGAGATTGGTCGGGCTGTGGCCTGAATGCGCGGCCTTCATCGACCAGATCGACAGTTTCGAGCAGCTGTCGCTGGCGCGCTATGGCCATCACACGATGAAGACGCCAGCCGGACGGCTATTGGCTGTCATCGGCGATGCGGCCCATTCAACCAGCCCGCAGCTCGGCCAGGGCGCGAACATGGCGCTGCTCGATGCAGCCGCGCTCAACTACGCACTCATGGGAACGGACGGTGTCGATACTGCACTGGAGGCCTATGTCCGGACGCGGCGATGGCATGTGCGGGTCTTCCAGGCGCTGTCGCTGGTGCTGACGCCGTTTTATCAGTCGGATTCGATTGTGATGCCGTTCGTCCGCGACAGGCTGGTGGCGACGCTGGCAAAAGTCCCGCCGGCGCCGCAGTTTCTTGCTTCCATGGTTACAGGAACGGTGATCAATCCATTCAAGCCGATAGGGCTTGCGGAAGCGCTATGGCCGGATCGCCTTGGCGGATGATTTCCGAAAGGTGCGAACCCTTAGCCTGCAAGAATGCATGGAGGCGTTGCGGATAGTCGGGAGCGACCGCGCCCTTCACGGATGGGCGTATGCGCAACGCCTCGCGCCATACCTGGACATGCGGCTTTCCGTCCAGGATGCCGAAATCGCCGATCCGGTCGAAGACGTCGAAATAGCGGAAAATCGGGCCGTAGACCGCGTCGACCAGTGAAAAGCGCTCGCCGTCGAAGCATGGCCCAGCCGCGCCATTGGCCCGTTCCACTTCCAGGCGATCGAACATTGCCGATAGCGTCTCGCTTTCAGCGAGCAGCGCGGCTTCCGTAGGCGCTGAATAGAAGCGGCCGATGGCATTGAGGATTGCCGAGCCGAACTCGATCCAGGCGCGATGCCGGGCACGGGCATAGGGGTCGGTGGGATGCAGTGGATTGGGCTGGGTTTCCTCGAGGAATTCGAGGATGACCGCCGATTCGAAGATCACCGTTTCCTGGCCGTCATGCTCAACGCGAAGCAGCGGCACCTTGCCGAGCGGTGATATCGCCTTGAACCAGGCAGGCTTGTTGGCGAGATCGACCGTGATGCGTTCGAACGGCACGCCCTTTTCGCGAAGTGAAATCGCCGCGCGCTGCACATAGGGACAAAGATGGTGGCTGACGAGGATGAGCTTACCGGTCATCTCACTCTCCCCAGACATAGTTCAAGGCGCCGTCCTCGATGCGGGTGGAGAGGAACATCAGGCGGGAGCCCTTCGGCGCCGGGCCTTCGAGGCGATCACCGTTCGCCATGTCGAACGAGGCGCCGTGCCACTGGCAGACGAGCTTGCCGTCCTTGCAGTCGAGCGGACCACCGAAATGCAGGCAGACGTTGGCGGCAGCGCGGATACGCTCGCCGCTGCGGTAGACATGGACCTCGCGGCCGAAGAACGGAGCGATCAGGCTGCCTGTTTCCGGAACGTCGGCGATCCTGCAGATTTCATACTTCATCGGAATTTGTCTCTCATGATTGATGCGACTGCATCTATATAGATGCATTTGCATCGATCGTCAAGCTTGATGCAATTGCATCTATCACCTACGATGCAATCATGACCGGGATTCCTACACCTCCAGCAATCAAAGCCTGGGCCCGCCTGATGCGGGTTTCGCGCCAGTTGTTGGAAAGAGCCGAGGACGCGCTGAAGGACAGTGGCCTGCCGCCGCTTGCGTGGTACGACGTCCTGCATGAGCTTGCCGAGGCGGGCGAGGGCGGATTGCGGCCGTTCCAACTCACCGAGCGCACCCTGTTTGCGCAGTACAACATCTCCCGGCTGCTGGCGCGGCTGGAAGCCGACGGGCTGGTCGAGAAGCTTCCCGTTGCCGATGACGGCCGCGGGCAAACCGTCCGCCTCACCGACAAGGGGCGCGAGACGCGTCGCCGCATGTGGGCCGTCTACGGCCGCTCGATCGCGGAGTTGGTCGGCTCCCGGCTTTCCAATGATGAGCTCGATGCGCTGTCAGCTCTGCTTGGGCGCCTGCGAGTTCCGCCCGCCCCGGAGTGACACGCCTTCATGGCGAAGACGCGCCGATTGGCGAGGTCAGGCACTGCCCAACAGGAATGCCAATGTCGCCAGAACACCAAGCCCGACGCGGACCATATGCAGATTGCCCCATTTGACGATCAATGTCCGAGCTTCAGCATTGATGGTGTTCGCGTCCATCGCCTCCAGCAACCTATTTGCGGGCATCATCACCAGCAGCGTCCATGGCCAAGGCAGGATGATCAGCACGGCGCCGGCCAGATAAGCGAGATTGCTGGTCAGCCACCAAGCGACGAGGCCTAGAATACAGGCGATGACGGCGATCGAGGCCTGCATGGCGGCGCCGCGCTTGTAGGAAGGCTGCCATTCCTGCAGCAATGCTTTGTCCTCAAGGCGAAGCCGCGCCGGTTGTTCGGCTACGCTGACGTAGATGGCCGCGCCTGCGAACACTGCGGTAACGGTCAAGGCAAGCAATCCGGCGAGCATGATCCCTGTCTCCCGTGTTGTCCCGCATGGAGCAAGCTACAGAAATAAAGACTTGCGCCGGGTCGGGCAATACGCCATAAAGCCGAACCGTAACGTACGGTACGCTATCGAGCTCCTATGTGAACTGCGGGCGAGTTCGCCTCCTGAGAGAAAGACTGTGTTGCACGCTGTGACCGACATCGACACCAGCGAGACGCTGACGGAGCGGCAGAAAGCCGTGCTCGACGCCGCCCTTCGCCTGCTGGTCGAAGAGGGCGATCAGTTGACCATGACCGCGGTGGCGCGGCGGGCGAGCTGCTCTAAGGAGACGCTCTACAAATGGTTCGGCGATCGCGACGGGCTGTTGACGGCGACGGTGCAATGGCAGGCGTCCAAGGTGCGGGTAGTGCCGGTTGATCGCAAGGGGCTCGACCTTGCTTCGCTGACGGCGAGCCTCGAACGCTTCGCTTCGGACTGGCTCAAGGTAATTTCGAGCGACACCTCGATCGCACTGAACCGGGTGGCGGTCGGCCAGGCTAGTTCGGGGAAAGACGATCTCGGCGCCATCGTGCTGGAGAACGGCCGCTTCGCACTGGCCAGGCGCCTTAAGCCGGTGCTCGAGGCAGGCAAGGAAGCTGGTTTCCTCGAGTTTTCCGATGCTGAGACGGCGTTCCGCACCTTTTTCGGGCTGGTCGCTCGTGACGTGCAGATCCGCCTGCTGCTTGGCGACCGGCTGGAATTGACTGATGCGGCGATCGGCGGCGATGCCGTCCGGGCGACGCAGCAGTTTCTCGCTCTTTACAGGGCAAAAACCGGGCCGCAAGGCCTCTGAATTCAAAACGGGAAGGAAGAAAAATGCGTGTCTATTACGATCGCGATGCCGATCTCAACCTGATCAAGGGCAAGAAGGTCGCCATCATCGGCTATGGCAGCCAGGGCAGGGCGCATGCGCTCAACCTCAAGGATTCCGGCGTCAAGGACATCGCCATCGGCCTCAAGGCCGGCTCGGCGACCGCCAAGAAGGTTGAGGCCGACGGGCTCAAGGTGATGAGCGTGGCCGATGCCGCCAAGTGGGCCGACCTGATGATGATGGCGACGCCCGACGAGCTGCAGGCCGACATCTACAAATCCGAGATCGCGCCGAACATCCGCGATGGCGCAGCGATCGCCTTTGCCCACGGCCTCAACGTGCATTTTGGCCTGATCGAGCCTAAAGCCTCGGTCGACGTCGTGATGATCGCGCCGAAGGGGCCCGGCCATACGGTGCGCGGCGAATACCAGAAGGGCGGCGGCGTGCCGTGCCTGGTCGCGGTCAACCAGGACGCTTCGGGCAATGCGCTCGACCTGGCGCTCTCCTACGCCTGCGGCGTTGGCGGCGGCCGTTCGGGCATTATCGAGACCAATTTCCGCGAGGAGTGCGAGACCGACCTGTTCGGCGAGCAGGTGGTGCTGTGCGGCGGTCTGGTCGAATTGATCCGCGCCGGCTTCGAGACACTGGTGGAAGCCGGCTACGCGCCGGAAATGGCCTATTTCGAGTGCCTGCACGAGGTCAAATTGATCGTCGACCTGATCTACGAAGGCGGCATCGCCAACATGAACTACTCGATCTCGAACACCGCCGAATGGGGCGAATACGTCTCGGGCCCGCGCATCATCACCGCCGAGACCAAGGCCGAGATGAAGCGCGTTCTGAAGGATATCCAGACCGGCAAGTTCACCTCGGAATGGATGCAGGAATACCGCGCCGGCATGTCGCGCTTCAAGGGCATCCGCCGCAACAATGACAGCCACCAGATCGAGGAAGTCGGCGCCAAGCTGCGCGCGATGATGCCGTGGATTTCCAAGAACAAGCTGGTCGACAAGGCCAAGAACTGAAGGAAATCCACGTTCGTTTCGTTGCGCGTCCTCAGGCTTCGCCCTGCTGGCGCGCGGTGGATTTCCAAGAACAAGCTGGTCGATAAGGCCAAGAACTATCGCAATTTCATTGCCGATCAAGAAAGGCCGGCGGAGCGATCCGCCGGCTTTTTCGCATCAATATTGTGTGGTTCCCAGGCTTGTGGACAGGCGCATTATCCTCATCACCGTGGTATGCCTGTGCGGGGCATGGCACAAAAGTGCCAAAGGGGGTGAGCGTTGGAACTCAAGTTTCTGTTGATCGGGTTTGCCTGCGCGGTTGCCGGCATGCTCTCCCTCGTCACGTTCCTGAAGTGGTGGGAGGTGAGGGCGGTCAGCCGCTGGTCTCCGACGCCGGGAAAGATCGTCTCGTCGCGTGTCGAGGCTCGCGAGGTGACCAGTTCGGGATCCGGTTCGGACAGCAGAGGGTCGACCGAGATGCGCAACTTCCCGGCGATCACCTTCGAATACAAGGTGAACGGCAAGAAGTTTCGCAGTTCGCACTACAGCGTGCAGGAGAACCTTGGAAACTTTGCCGTGGCGGAAACCCTTGCGAAATTTCCAAACGGGGCCGGCGTAACCGTCTTCTACAACCCGGCCGATCCAGCCAAGGCCGTGATCGAACGCACCATGCCCGAAGGTTCCTTCAAATTCATGGTCCAGCTTTCGGCCGGGCTGGTGGTTGGCGCGCTGGTATTGGTCTTCTCCGTCGGCGGCGTCCTGGAAGCGATCCGGCCGTTTTTGCCCAAGCCGCAGAACCTCGGCGCCGCGGCCCTGCTGCTGTTCATGGGATTGTTTGTCCTGCGCATGGGCTTCGCCCAGAAGTCACTAGCGGAACAGGCGGCGAAATGGCCCATCACGGCAGGACACATCGATGCTTCGGGCTCACAGAAATTTGAGACCCGCGACAGGTCCGGAGGCGGCTATCGGCCCTGGCGAACAGTCTTCAAATCCCGCATCGTCTACAGCTATAGCGTCGCCGGCCAGCGCTACGCCGCCGATCGCATCGCTTTCGGCGCAAACGTGACGGCTTCGCTGCCGAGCCTCGTCAGCGGTCAATCACGGCGCTACCTCGAGGGCGACAAGGTCGAAGTCCACTACGATCCCGTCAATCCGGCTGCCGCGGTTCTCGAATGCAGGGTGAGTGGGCTTTGGCTCCTGTGGGTCTGCGCAGTTGGCTTCATAGGTGGAGCCGCGCTGCTTGTCGGGGTGATCTAAGGCTGAAGCTGCCGTCCTCGACGCTGTAGATCCAGAGGAAGGGCACTTGTCTTCAGCATCTGACAAGAACTCCGCTGTCGAAGCCCGGCCATGTCAGTCTCAACGTTGCCCCGTCGACCACAACATGGATGACACGGGAGAACGGCTCTTCGGCCGACGGGTCGGATCCGTAGCATTGGCTGGCCCGCGCCACCCAACCCGTGGGTGTCTTGAGAAACGTTGCGTGTTCGCAGCCGAGAGCAGGGAGCGACAGCGCATCGCGGTACAATGTGTAGACCGTCTGGCGTTGAACATCCGCAACGGCGGTGCAGTTCGATCTGTCCCGGGACCATGTGCCGACATAGGGTTCCGTGGCAAAGGCGCTGCCGCACGAAAATGTTGAGATCGAAATGAGCATCAAGAGATTTCGGATCATCGATTCTTTCTTTCGACCATGACATCGGGCCATGCTAAAGCATCGATACTTAGATTTCACAATGATGCTGCTCCAGGGACTTAAATGATCATCCGCAAGGCAGCAGCTATTTTTCTGTGCATGCTGAGCCTGTCGCAAGCAGCGAACGCAACAGAATGTTCGCTCAGCCATGCGACCTATCGCGAGCCGCGTTCGGGAGCGACGATACAGTTCCGGCCCACAGACAACGAGCCGGCTGCGCTGACGACCGAGGTCTTTTCGCTGATCGTACCCAACACCGACCTTCGTCTGCCGTCGGACATCACCTGGACCAATGGCAAGTATTCGTTTCCTGTGGGTACGATCCGGCACACCTGCACCGACGACGATCGCGAGGCGGGTCTTGAGGACGGCACCGGACTGTGCAGAGTGTGGGACGGGCAGGTCTATGCGTTCAGTGCAGGCGGTGCCGAGCAGCTGAGTTCCCGCGAAACTTCGCCGGCACCGGCAGGGTTGCTGTTGCCTGATTTCGGCGCGATTTTTACCGAATGGCCCGATTTCGCCAAAGCCAATCCCGACGGTTCGGCCTGGGACGCCTTTAGCTTGACGGGTTGCAGCTATGAATAACAAGAGACTGCCGGCCTGCATCTGCACCCTGTCGGTCCTTGTGGCCATGGCCCCGGGGGCTCGTGCCGACCAAAGCACGCCGTCGCGTCCGCCCGTCGACAAATGCAGTTGGGAACGGTTGGCGGACAGGGATGTCGGGCTGGCTGCCTGGGTACAGCGCTGCGATTTCGGTTTTCGCCGGATTCATTTCGAGTTTGGCGGCAATGCTCTTGCCATCAAATACAGCGATGGCGGTTCGGCCGATCCCGTCGTCGAAGTCTTCGATATGCTGCCGGGCGAGGCCGCCGATGCTGCGTTGCAGCGCATTTTTACGCAGAAGACCGAGAAAGCCATCAGCACACGTTGCGTGCTCATGCCTTACACCGAAGGGGCGACGCCCGCGCGCATCCTCCGGTATGTTTTCAGTCCCGATGCCGCCTATCGTGAGGAATTGAAGACCGTCGCCAACCCTGACGAGGTCGGCGAACCGCCTTGCGGCGAATGGGGCGAAGCCCCGGACGGCATTCAGTATTTCGAGGTGCAATCACCCGAACTGCGAAAGCTGCTATTCGTTCGCGTCGGCCAGGATGAGCCGCTGTTTGACGAGCAGACGCTGCAAGTCCTGCCACCCGGATAGCGCCGGTAGATATCAGCCGTAATGCCAACTGGGCTTTGGCTGGGTGCCGGTGAACATCACGCCGATGCGGTCCTCGCGGCGCCAGCGGACCACGGCCTTGTAGGCGATGCCGTCGGTCGGAACATAGAGCAGGAACTCATCGGGCACGCGCGCGTCGATCGAGACCTTCAATTCGGCGCCGCCGGCATGCATGTTGCGCAGCGTGCATGTGACCTCGGAATTGGTCATGCCGGTCAGGATCGTCGCGCCCTTGAAGACGCGCTGCCGGCGTTTGTCCCTCTGTTCGTCCTCGGCCATCGCACGCAATCCAGCCATTTTTCGCGTCTCGGGCGTTCTGATCGGGAGGATTATTAGACCTGCCTGATAAAAATAGCGTTATCAGCAGTCGGGACTGGGAGATGTTCGCGGTTCCTGGCTGGAAGAAAAAGGCGCCGCGAAGCACGGCGCCGAACGATGCTTGTTGTCGGCCTGCTTACCTATAGGGCGAGTAGCATTGCTGGCGCGGCCCGTAATAGGGCTGGAAGGTGTTGTCCCAGGCGCGGTACGACCGGTAGCGATTGTAACACCATTGGACATGTGCACTGGAAAGCCGCCCTGCGCGATAATAGCGGCGCGGTGGCGGCGCGTCGTAGTAGTTGTAGCTGTTGTACAGGCTGCCAAGGCCGAGCCCCAGGCCCAAGCCAAGAATCGCGGCACCCGCACCATCATCATAGTAGCCGCCGCGGTAATGGCGGCGATGGTGGCGCCAGCGCCAGCTGTCGTCCCAGCCGCCATTATCCCAGTGTCTCGAAAAATGACGGCCGCGGAAATTGTGGGACCGCCATCTCCAATCGTCGCCGCCGTGCCATTGCCGAAAGCCGCGATTGCGCCAACGCCAGATCTGCCTGTCATTGCCGCCTGCCCAATCTTCACGAATTTGCACGATGTCGGCAGCATTGCCCGCCACCGGCAGCAGAGGTTTGGGTATTGGCCCGGCAAGCGAGGGGGCCGAGAGGCCGGTGATCAGACCGAGGGCCATCAGCCCGGATCTGACAGAAGATAAAAAGAGCGGTTTCATCGCACTCTCCGAAGATTCAGGCCCCACGCCCAGAATACCCCGGGGAAGGGCCTATTGATGGAACTTTCCATCTGAACGGAAGATGAACAAAAAGGTTCCGTCAGCCATAGCGAGCGCGCGATCAAGCAGAGCCGCCTGATTTCTGCGCCCTTGTTTTCGGGCGCGCTTGCGGGCAAAGGTCAAAGCCATGTCGCTGCGCCTTGCCACTTTCAACGTCGAAAACCTGATGAACAGGTTTGATTATTCCGGATACCGCAATCAGCTCAACGAAGATCGCACGCTGGCGCTTTTCGACATCCAGAGCGAGGCCGAATACAAGATGCTCGAGCAGGCGCGGGCCATCGCGCAATCCGACGACACGCGGCAGTTGACGGCGCTGGCGATCGCGGCCACCCGCGCCGACATCATCTGCATGCAGGAGGTCGATAATATCGAGGCGCTGAAGGCCTTCGAATATGGTTATCTGTTCAAGATGGTGGGGCAAGGCTACCGGCAGAAATACACCACCGCCGGCAATGATTCGCGCGGCATCGACGTCGCCGTGATGATGCGCAACGAGACCGCGCAGGGCCAGCCGATCGAATTCGTGCGCATGACCAGCTACGCCTATGTCACGTTCGAGCAATTCGGGCTGCACACGGCGGAATTGGCGGCGCTTGGTCACCAGGCCAATGAACGCATCTTCCGGCGCGACTGCCTGGAAATCGATCTGACCGTGGCTGGCGCGCCGTTGACGCTCTATCTCGTGCATTTCAAGTCGATGGGCTCGCCCCGTAACGGCCTCGACGGCCGCGAGGCGACAATGCCGCTGCGTATCGCCGAGGCGCAGGCGGTGCGCCGGATCATCGAGGAGCGCTTCGGCAAGGACCATGCCGCCGACAAGCGCTGGGCAATCTGCGGCGACATGAACGACTACCGGCAGCGCGTGAAGATCACTGGCGATGTTTTCGACGGCTATCGCTTCGAGGTGATCGACGAGACCCGGTCCTGCATCGACGTGCTCACTGCCGGCGGTTTTTGCGAAAACGCGGTCGAGCGGCGGCCGGAAATGGACCGTTGGACTTTCTATCACACGCGCGGACCGGAAGAGCGGCATCTCTGCCAACTCGACTACATCCTTTTGTCGAGGGCGCTGGCCAGGCAGAACGCCACCGCCGTTCCCGATATCATCCGTAACGGACAGCCTTGGCGCACCATATTTCCGGCCGGCCAGGAGGTCGAGCGCTTCCCACGCGCAGGGTGGGACCGGCCGAAGGCATCCGACCATTGCCCGGTAGCAATTGGCCTCGACATGGCGTGAGACAGGCGTGAGTTTTGACCTGCCGCGCAACGTCATCCTGCCGGTCGATGCCATCGACGTCAGGCTCGATCCTGGCCCGCATCCATTCGAGCGCGATAATGCCCAGGCGATCGCGGCGAACTGGCGGCGTGAGACCGCATCGAAGCCGGCGCTTTTCGACGGCACCGTGGTGCTGCTTTCCGCACTCAGCTACCGCGACAATCGCCTCGTCGGCCGCTGCCATGCGGTGCGGTATTCAACTTTCATGCTTTGGCGCAGCAATAGACAGGTGCCTGGCGCCGAACATGCCTACGCGCACGCCATGCTGGTCGCTGGCGACAATGCGCTGGTGGCGATCCGCATGGCGCCGCATACGGTCAATGCCGGCCGCATCTACTTCGCCGCCGGTTCGTTCGAGCCCGCCGATTTCCGCGACGGCCTTGTCGACGTCGACTTCAACATGATCCGCGAGGTACGGGAGGAAACCGGCCTCGACCTATCAGGCGCGACACGCGGCAGGCGCCACTACGCCCTGTCGACGGCAAGCGGCACGGTGATCTTTCGCCGCTACCGCGAGACGGCCTCCGCCGACGACCTGGCACAGCGGATCCGCGCTTTCGTCGCGGCCGAGTCAGAGCCTGAAATCGAAGGTCCTGTGATCATCCGCAATGCAGCCGACCTGCCGGACGGATTGATGCCGCATATGAGACCGCTGATCGAATGGCACTTCGCGCAAGGATTCCGACTCTAACGTCGCGACCTGCCTTCAATAGCCTTGCGGTCGCTGCGGGCAGCGACAAAATACAGCAGCACGCCGAGACCCAGGAGTGCCCCCATGGCCGTTCCCATCGTCTGCCCAATTACCTGCTGGAAGTCAGCTGTGACGCGATCGGGATTATCCATTCCATAACGGATCAAATTCCACCAAAGCCCTGCCAATGCGGCTTCGACGATCACCATCGCCAGAGCCAGTCGCCCTCTCTTGCTCATCCATTGTTCCCCCTTAGTCCCCAACAGCATTGTTATCATTGCAGATTGTGCTGCGACAAGGGCAGGTTGCTTATAAAATTGGCAGCGTCGCGAGGCGACATTTGCTGCAACGCTCTATTCATGCCTCAGCGCGTCGATGGGGTTGAGCCGTGCGCCGCGCAGCGCCGGGAAGAAGCCGAACACCATGCCGATCAGCGCGGAAAAGCCGACCGCAAGCAGGATGACCGCCGGGCTTGGCGCAAACGGGATCGTCAGCGTCAGCGAGGCGAGGCCGGCCAATGCCAGGCCGATCAGGATGCCGATGATGCCGCCAAGCAGCGACAGCACCGTCGCCTCGACCAGGAACTGGATGAGGATGTGCTTTTCGTGGGCGCCGATGGCGAGCCTGATGCCGATCTCGCGCGTGCGCTCGGTTACCGACACCAGCATGATATTCATAATGCCGATGCCGCCGACGAGCAGGCTGACGCCGGCGACGGCGCCGAGCATGCCAGTCATGGTGGTGGTGGCGCTGGCCATGGCATCGGCGATCTGGGTCATGTCGCGGATCGAGAAATCATCGTCTCGGTCGGGCGTGATGCGGCGTGTGTCGCGCAAGATGTCCTCGACGCGCTGCTGCAGCACCGTGGTTGGCGTACGGTCGTCGGCGGCGACATAGACCGATTCGATGTCGCGATTGCCGGCAATGCGACGCTGATAGGCGGCGAGCAGCATCAGCACGACATTGTCCTGGTCCTGGCCGAAGCCGGTATAGCCCTTCGGTTCGAGCAAGCCGATGATCTTGCAGGAGGTGCGGTTGACGCGGATGATCTCGCCTTCGGGGTCACCGGCGCCGAAGAACTGCTGGCGCACCGTCTCCCCGATGAGGCAGACGCCGGTCCCCGAGCGGGTTTCCGAATCGCTGAACGGGCGGCCCGAAACCAGCTTCCAGTCGCGGGCATCGAGATAGGCGCTGTCGGTGCCGGTGACGCCCGAGGTCAGGCTTTCGGTGCCGAAAATGACGCGCACCTGCTTTTGCGACGCCGGCGCGATAGCGCGCGCGCCGTCCAGATGCGCGACAAGCGCTGCGAGATCCTTGTAGGCAAGAGGCCGGACCACCTGGTCGAGCCCTCCAGGGCCGCCAGGCCCCGCCGGACGGCCGGAACGGATGACAAGCAGATTGCTGCCGAGCTTGGAAATATCGGACTTGACCTTCTCGGTGGTGCCCGAGCCGATGGTCAGCATGGCGATGACGGCGGCAACGCCGATGACGATGCCGAGCAGCGTCAAGAACGAGCGCAGCACGTTGCGGCGGATGGAGCGGAGCGAGAGGCGGACGGTTTCCCAGATCATGGCTAGGCCATCTCGAGATTGGCGGTATCCGAGGCGACATGGCCATCGAGGAAACGGATCGTGCGCTGGGCATAGCCGGCAACATCGGCTTCGTGCGTGACCATGGCGATGGTCAGGCCGAGCTCGCTGTTCAGCTGCGTCAGGAGCTCCATGATCTCGTGCGTGCGGGCGGTGTCGAGATTGCCGGTCGGCTCGTCGGCAACGAGCAGCGTTGGCCTGGTGACGATGGCGCGGGCGATCGCCACGCGCTGCTGCTGGCCGCCGGACAGCTCGGCTGGCGTATGATGCTCGCGGCCAACAAGGCCGACCTCGGCAAGTGCCTGCATAGCAAGGCCGCGGCGCTCGCGGGCGCGAACGCCGCGGTAGATCAGCGGCAGTTCGACATTTTCCGCCGCCGTAGTGCGCGGCAAGAGATTATAGCCCTGGAAGACGAAGCCCACATAGAGATTGCGCAGCTGAGCACGGCGGTTGCGGTCGAGACGGCCGGCGTCGATGCCTTCGAAGCTGTAAGTCCCAGCGGTCGGCGTGTCGAGGCAGCCAATGATGTTCATCGCCGTCGATTTGCCGGAACCGGATGGGCCCATGATGGCGACGAATTCGCCGCGTCTGATTGCGAGGTCGACGCCGGCCAGCGGATGCACCCGGGCTTCGCCCTGGCCATAGCTTCTCCAGACCTTGTCGAAGCCTATGAGCGTGGTCGCGACCGATGCCACGATCAACTCAGCTGCTGCGAGGCGGTAATGACTTGTGCGCCTTCCTCCAGGCCGGAGACGATCTCGGTCAGTTCGCCGTCTGTCGAGCCGACCCTGACGTTGACCGGATGCGGCCGCCCATTCTCCAGCACGTAGAGCGTGCGCGAGCCGTCGGTGGGCTTCGTCGCCGCCGGGTGCTGGCGGTTGCCGCCGGGGCGTCCCATGCGGCCGGTGAACAGGTCGGTGAGGCTCCAGCCGCGCTCCGCTGTCTGGGCCGGCCGGTAGCGGAAGGCGATCGACGGCACGGTGAGCACGTTCCTGGCCTGCTTGGTGACGACCGAGACGGTGGCTGTCATGCCGGGCCGCAACAGAAGTTCGCTGTTGTCGACATCCAGCCTTGCATCGTAAGTGACGACGCCGTCGGTGGTGACTGAGGCATAGGAGATGTCGCGGATTTCGGCGTCGAACGGCCGTTCCGGAAAGGCATCGACGGTGAAGCGCGCATGCTGGCCGGGTTTGACGGCGCCGATATCGGCCTCGTCGACCGCCGCCTTCAACTCCATGTTCTTCAGGTCGGCGGCGATGACGAACAGCACCGGCGCCTGCAGCGAAGAGGCGACCGTCTGGCCGGGATCGACCGAGCGCGTCAGTATGATGCCGTCGATCGGAGCGTAGATGGTGCTCTTGGCAAGATCCGTCTGCTGCGCCTTGAGATCGGCACTGGCCATGGCGAGGTTGGCTTTGGCGATATCGAGTGCCGCCTTCGAGCGGTCGCGCGTGGCAGTTGCCGCTTCGAGCGACTGGTCCGTCGCCATACCGCGCTTGGTCAGTTGTGCCGCGCGCACCAGCGCCTTTTCGTTCTCGGCCAGGGTCACGGTGGCGTCCTCGACACTCGCGGCCGCTGCCTTGGCGGAGGCCTGGGCGCGCTCGATCTGCACCTCCAGCTTTGCAGTGTCGAGCGCAGCCAGCACATCGCCCTTCTTCACCAGCTGATTCTCGTTGACCGAGACCGAGCGGACGACGCCGGAGAGTTCGCTGGAAATATCGACCTGGGTGAGAGGCTGCAGCGTGCCGGTTGCCGAAACCGCGACGGTAAGATCGGCCATGGCGGCCAGTGTCGTGGTATACTCGATCTTGGCGGGCGAGCCCGCGTACCAGGGGTAGCCGACGACACCCGCGGCCACTGCGAGTAGCGCAAGCAGCGCGTAAAACCAACCGCGACGGCGTTTTGTCTTCAGGCCCTGGTGGTCGAGCCCGAGCGCCGTCTCGATGGCGGAAGCGGATTCCGTCTTTGGCAGATTGACAATCTGGTCCACGCCGGACCCCTATGTTCAGTGATATCCCATCAGTGCACAAATCAGGCCTTATGGTTCAAAATTCAAATTAAATTTCGCTCATGTTAGGAATGAGGCAGAGGACTTACTGAGATGCAGCCGCGGAATTACTTACTTTACGACGTATTCACCACCAACCGGCTGGCCGGCAATCCGCTGGCCGTGGTGCTCGACTGTGACGGGCTGGACCTTGCGGCGATGCAGGCGGTGGCGCGCGAGTTCAACCTGTCGGAAACCGTCTTCGTGCTGCCGGCTGACAACCCGAAGCACCGGGCCCGCATCCGTATCTTCACGCCCGACTATGAAATGCCGTTCGCCGGCCACCCGACCGTCGGCTCGGCGATAGCGCTCGCCGAAATGGCGGGAGAGGCCGCCGGTATCTTCGTGCTCGAGGAGAATATCGGCCCGGTGCGCTGCGCTGTCAGCAAGCACGATGGTTCGACCTTTGCCGAGTTCGACCTGGCGAAACTGCCGGCCCAGCTGGAATTGTCGGCCGATCCCGAGGCGATCGGCGCGGCCCTTGGCCTTGGGCCGCACGAGATCGGCTTCGAGAACCACCGCGTTTCGTTCTGGTCGGCGGGCGTGCCCTACGTGACCATCCCCGTCGCCAATCTGGAGGCGGCCGCTCGGATTAGGCTGGACAACCAGGCGTGGTCGGAGCTCGCACCACGCAAGAGCGAATGGGCCTTCGCCAGCCCCTATGTCTATTGCCGCGAGACGGTGCACCATGACAGTGCCTTCCATGTCCGCATGATGGTGCCCGGCAATCCGTCCTACGAAGACCCGGCGACCGGATCAGCGGCGGCCGCGTTCGCCGGCGCGATCATGCATTTCGACGGCCCGACAGACGGCGTTTCACAACTGTGGATCGAGCAGGGGCTGGAGATGGGCCGGCCTTCGCGCATTCGCCTCGAACTGAATGTCGACGGCGGCAAACTGGCCGCCGCCCGCATCGGTGGCCATGCGGTGAAGGTGGCTGAAGGCAGGCTTTTTGTTTGACGACCTCGGCACTTCGGCGATTTGTCGGGAAATGAATCCCACGGGGCTGGACATGGCGGATGGCGGCGGCTATATGCCCGCCAACGCCGGTTTTTACCGGCCGAGTGGGTGCGTAGCTCAGTTGGTAGAGCAGCTGACTCTTAATCAGCGGGTCCACAGTTCAATCCTGTGCGCACCCACCAAAAATCTCCAGGATTTGGTGGAAAGACCTTAGAACGAGCCGGTTTCATTCACCGCGCTCGTTTCATCGACTTTGGGCTGCTTTTGGAGTCCGATAGTCTTTGGCGAGGCGTGCTCTTAGCTCGCGGCGCTCGCAGCCGACTGGATCAAACGCTGCGATTGCCGCGCCCGAAAACGCGGCTCAGAAACTTGCCGAACCGAAAAGCGATGCCATTGTCAGCACTCTGACGTCTGTCAGCATCAACATCGGCTTTTCCCCCTGAAAAGTCGCTGATAAGCCACCAGAAGAAGATCAAGAAAAGGACGAGAATCGCGGTGTCGATCGGACCGTAGCTGGAGTATCTGCCGCGCGAAATTAGCGCACCGCTACCGACAATGAGAAACGCAGCAGAGTAGGCGGGGTGAAATTTTTTCATCCCACCAGATTTATCTGAGAATCATTGCGAACGGAAGCTGCTGCCTTAGTGGATCAAGCTCATAGGCCGATGTTGAACTGGATCACTTCTCCGAAACACCAGCCTCCGCAAAACTTGCCATCCTGGCATGGCATTCGAGTGCCGAGCGGACGATGTTGACGGCGAGGCAGGCGCCGGAGCCTTCGCCGAGCCTCATGCCGAGGTCGAGCAAGGGCGGCAGGCCGAGCGCCTCCAATAGACGACGGTGGCCGGATTCGGCCGAGACATGGGCTGCCAGGGTGTGGGCGAGGCCAGCAGGGTGCAGCGCTGCCAAGGGTGCCGCTGCGGCGGTGCAGACGAAGCCGTCGAGCAATACCGGCACGCCGAGATGACGCGCAGCCAGCGTTGCGCCCAAGATCGCCGCAAGCTCGCGGCCGCCGAGGGCCGCCGCGAGCTTCAGCGGATCGGCCAGCGCCGGGGCGTGGCGCTTCAGGCCGGCCTCGATGGCGACGATCTTGCGCACGAGGCCGGCATCGTCGACGCCAGTGCCGCGCCCGGTCCATCGTTCGGCGCCGCCGCCGAACAGCGCGGTTGAGATGGCCGCCGCCGGCGTGGTGTTGCCGATGCCCATTTCGCCGAAGCAGACGAGGTCGAGGTCCTTGCTGACCGCGTCGTAGCCGGCCGAGACAGCGGCGAGGAAGGCCTCGTCGTCCATCGACACGTCTTGCGTGAAATCGCCGGTCGGATGATCCAGATCAAGCGGGATGACGTCCAGCTCCGCGCCGGCGATGCGGGCAAGCTGGTTGATGGCGGCGCCGCCGCCGGCGAAATTCGCCACCATCTGCACGGTGACCTCCGACGGGAAGGCCGACACGCCTTGCGCGGTGACGCCGTGATTGCCGGCGAAGACGAAGACCTTGACACGGTCGAGCTTTGGCATGTCGCGGCCCTGCCAGCGCGCCAGCCAGGCGACTATTGTCTCCAGCCGGCCAAGGCTGCCTTGCGGCTTGGTCAGCGTGTCCTGGCGGCGGGCGACGGCATTGGCCGCGGCGTCGCTGCCAATGGGCAGGCCGAGGCAGGCGGCGCGCAGTTCATCGAGCGATTTGAAAGGCATGGGGGCAAAATCTCCGAAACAGAGTCAGGAAAGGGAAATGGAAGCGACGAGCAGGATTGCGATCTCGCCCAGCTGCTGAAGGGCGCCGACGGTGTCGCCGGTCTGGCCGCCGATCTGATTGAGGCAAAGCGCGCGGAAGGCGGCGAATAACAGACCGAGCAGGATGATCGCGAAAACGGCAGCGCCGAACCCAAGCGCCAACAGCGCGACCGCACCGAGTACGGCACCGATGCCAGCTGTTTTAGCCGAGACGGTGCCCGCTTCGGCCGAAAGGCCGTCGCTGCGGGCCGGCTGCAGCAGGTGCATGAAGGCGCCGAGCAGGCCGCGCGAGGCGGCATGCGCGGCAATCAAAGCCAAGAACACGTGGGCTGGGCCGGCGAATCCAGAGAGCACGCTCCAGCGGATCAGCAGCGAGATGCCGAGCGCGCAGGCGCCGTAGGCACCGATGCGGCTGTCACGCATGATCTCCAGTTTCCTGTCGCGGGTCTTGCCGCCGCCAAAACCATCAGCAACATCCGACAGCGCGTCCTCATGCAGGCAGCCGGTGACAAGCAAGATCGCGGCAAGGGCGAACGCTGCAGCAGGACCTCCGGCTAGGCCCAGCCTCGTGCCGACCGCGTAGGCCAGCGCACCGGCCATAGCGGCGGCGAGACCGGCGACCGGTGCAGCCCAGATCGCAGCGGCAAGGCTTCGGCCACGGAAGTCGGCTCGCGGCAGCGTTAGCCGGGTAAAGAAGACGAGGCAAAGCGCGATATCATCGAGAATTTGCTGTTGCGAGGCCTTCATCCGCCCCTCGCAATGGCATGGAAGAACGTGCCGCTGACATTGCCGCGCCGGTAGCCGGAGGCGCCGAGCGGGTTGCCTTGCCCGTCGGCGAGATCGGCCAGCGGCTCGTCATTGCCGGTCGCAACCATCTGCGCGTAGTGGAACTCATGGCCGCGGATCAGCGTGCCTTGGCTGCCGAGCGGACAGCCGGACCGCAGCCGCGCCTCGCGGTAGCCGAGATTCATCTTGCGCTTGGCGAAGCTGGTCGAATGGCCGAGCAGGCCAAGCATCCGATGCGTCTCGCCCGATGCGTCCTCGAGCGCCTCGCCGAGCACCATGAAGCCGCCGCACTCGCCATGCACCGGCCGCGTGGCGGCGAACCTCGCCATGCCCGCCCTGAAATTCGCAGCGGCGGCGAGGCGGCCGGCGTGGAGCTCGGGATAGCCGCCGGGCAGCCAGCAGACATCGCAATTGTCGCCGGGCGCTTCATCGACGAGCGGCGAGAATGGGACGATCTCGGCGCCGGCCTTGCGCCAATGCGCGGCAACGTGCGGATAGAGGAAGGTAAAGGCGGCGTCCTCGGCGAGTGCAATGCGCTGGCCGGGGGGCGGCAGCGCGTCGCCGAAATTGCCCGGCGCGGGCGTGAATGGCGCCGCCAGAGCCATGATGGCGTCGAGGTCGAGCGAGTGCTCGACCATATCGGCCAGCCGGTCGAGATGCGCCATCAGATTCTCATATTCGCCGGCCTGAACGAGGCCGAGATGACGTTCGGGCAGGTTGAGCGAGGGATCGCGCAGGATAGCGCCGACCACAGGCAAGCCGAGCGCTTCGATGGCATCGCCGCACAGTCGGCGGTGGCGTTCACTGCCCAATCGGTTGAGCACGACACCGGCCATGCGCACATCGGGGTCATAAGTAGCAAAGCCCTTGGCAACGGCCGCCGCCGTGGTCGACTGGCCGGAAACGTCGAGCACCAGCAGCACCGGCAGGCCATAAAGTCGGGCAAGGTCGGCGGCCGAGCCGGTGCGGCCCGGAGCAGCCGGAATTCCATCGAACAGGCCCATGGCGCTTTCGAGGAAGATAAAATCGGCATCTTCGGTCGCTTCGCCGGCCAGTGCGTTAAGCAGGGCGGGCGGCATTGCCCAGCTGTCGAGGTTGATGCCGGACAAGCCTGTGGCGGCGGTGTGGAAGCCGGGATCGATATAGTCCGGGCCGGACTTGGCGCCGCGCACCTTCAGGCCGCGCCGGGCGAGCGCGCGCAGAATGCCGATGGTGACGCTGGTCTTGCCCGAGCCCGAGCGCGGCGCGCCGATGATGATGGCGCGGGTCATGGCTCGCCCGCCAGTGCCGCACGCATAGCGACTATACCGCCGACGACGATCAGCGCCGGCGAGGTCAGACCGGCGGCTGCTGCCTCTTCCGCAATGGTGGCGAGCGTGGCGACGACGATCCGTTCCTGCGGTGTCGTCGCAGCGACAATCACCGCGGTGGGCGTCGAAGGCGCCAGCCCGCCCTCGAGCAGCGAGGCGGCGATCAGTGGCAGATTGGCCATGCCCATATAGATGACCACCGGCTGGCCGGTACGGGCGATGGCCGCCCAGTCGAGGTCGTCATCGGTGCCGGCGGCGTGACCGGTCGCCAGGATCAGCGCCTTGTTGATGCCGCGCATGGTGCCGGGAATGCCGGTGGCGGCCAGCGCGCTGAGGCCGGACGTCAGGCCAGGCAGGATGCGGAACGGGATGGTTTTCCCGGCCAGCGCCAGCGCCTCTTCGCCGCCACGCCCGAAAATATAGGGGTCGCCGCCCTTCAGCCTGACGACGCGCCGGCCCGCGCGCGCCAGCCGAACCAGCAGAGCGGTAATGTCGTCCTGCTTCATCGATGGTTTGCCACCGCGCTTGCCGGCATAGAACAGTTCCGCGCCCTCGGCGACGGCGACGACCGCGGGCGAGACCAGCGCGTCATAAACCAGCGCGTCGCACTGTCCGAGGGCGGCCAGCACTTCCAGCGTCAGGCAGCCGGGATCGCCAGGGCCGGCACCGGCCAGCCAGACATGACCGGGCTCCAGCTGGCGCGGCTTGAAGTCCAGCCGGGTGAGCGCCTGCTCGACCGTAGTGTTTCTATTGCTGCCGCTCACAACCCGCCCCGTCCGCGAAAGCGCCGCTGGTAGTGCGCGTCATACAGTGAACTTTCGCCAAAGCCTTCCGCCGCCAGCGAGCGGCCGACGAAGATGATTGCCGTGCGCTCCATCGGATCGGCGGCCAATTGCGCCTCGATGGTGGCCAGCGTGGCGGTCAGCACGCGCTCGTCCGGCCAGGAGGCACGGAAGACGACCGCGACCGGGCAGTCGGCGCCGTAATGCGGCGTCAGCTCGGCGACGACGCGGTCGATGGCGTGGATGGCAAGGTGGATGGCCAGCGTGGCGCCGGTGCGGCCGAAGCCAGCCAGCGTTTCGCCGGGCGGCATCTTTGACGCGCGGCCGGAGATGCGTGTCAGCACCAGGCTTTGCGCGACTTCTGGAATGGTCAGCTCGCGGCGCAGCGCTGCCGCCGCAGCGGCGAAGGACGGCACGCCCGGCGTCAGCGTATAAGGGATGCCATGCTTCTCCAGCCGGCGGATCTGCTCGGCAACTGCGCTCCAGACCGACAGATCACCGGAATGCAGGCGGGCGACATCATGGCCGCCCGCGTGGGCGGCCAGATATTCGCCCTCGATCTCGTCGAGTGACATCGGCGCGGTGTCGATCAACCTCGTTCCGGGCGCGCAGTGCTGCAACAGCTCCGGCGCGACGATCGATCCGGCATAGAGGCAGATGGGGCAACTGCCGAGCAGGCGGCTGCCGCGCAAGGTGATCAGGTCGGCAGCACCTGGACCGGCGCCGATGAAATGGACGGTCATGCCGCATCTCCGCTGATCGCGATGGCGCAGGTCACAGCACCGAGCACCGTGCGCGGCCCGAGCAGCTTTGCGCCTTTGCCGGCGGCGGCAAGCGCCGAGGCTTCGGAAACAGACGGCGTGCCGGCATGCTCCTGTGATAGGTCGGAACGGCTGGTCGTAGATGCAGCTTTGAGTTCGTCCTGCTCGACGACGATTACCGGGAGGCGGAGTTCACGTCCGGCGGCGAAGATTGCCGCTTCATCCTGCTTGAGAGACGCGGTCGCGAGGGCCGAAAGCGCGGGCAGGGCAAGCCCGTGCGCCTCCAGCGCGGTTTCTACCGCAGCAAGCACGTCGCGTGCGCTGACACCTTTGCGGCTGCCGATGCCCGCGACCATCATGGCTTGGCCCAACTCCATTGGGTGACCGGCATAGCCGGCCGCCAGGCCTGCATCGAACCAACCGGCGAAGCACGGGATATAGCGATCCGGGTAAGCTCGCCTCCGAGCGCAGCGTGACGGGAAAGCAGCAGTGCCTCCATCTCCAGGGTCACTGCGTTGGCGACGAGGCGGCCGCCGGCAGGTAAGGCATCGATGGCTCTTTCCAGCACGCCGGCATCGCTGCCGCCGCCGCCGATGAAGATCGCTGCCGGCGTTTCCAGCCCGGCAAGAGCTTGCGGTGCCGAACCTTCAACGACGGCGAGACCGGGAACGCCGCAGGCCGCGGCGTTGCGTCGGATGCGGACGGCGCGGGCCGGATCGGCCTCAACGGCGATGGCACGCATGGAAGGATGGGCCAGCATCCATTCGATGCCGATGGAGCCCGATCCGGCGCCGATGTCCCACAGCAGTTCGCCGCGCCTTGGCGCGAGAGCGGACAGGGTGACGGCGCGCACTTCGCGCTTGGTGATCTGGCCGTCATGCTCGAACAAACGATCGGCACGTCCCGCTGTCAGCGGCAGGATGGGTGCTTGCGGAGTCGATTCAACTTCGATCGCGAGCACGTTGAGCGGATTGATCTTTGCGAGGTCGAAGGTGCCGGCGCTCGCCAAGCGCAGCCTTTCGTTCGGCCCGCCCAGCGCCTCCAGCACCGTCAGCCGCGACGCGCCGAAGCCGAGCTCGGTCAGGAGACGGGCAATCGCTTCCGGTGCATCGCGGTCCGAAGTCAGCGCGAGAATGCGGGTGCAATCATGCAGCAACGGCCGGATCAGGTCGAGCGAGCGGCCATGCAGCGAGACCGTCTCGACGTCCTGCAGCGCCCAGCCCAGGCGTGAGGCGGCCAGCGAAAAGGCCGAGGGCGCGGGGATCACCCGCATATCCTCTGCCGCGACCTTGCGGGCGAGGATGACGCCTACACCGTGGTAGAAGGGATCGCCGGAGGCCAGCACGCAGACGCGTCTGCCGGAGAGCGCCAGCACATCGCGCATCTCGGCATCGAAAGGCGTCGGCCAGGCGCGCGCTTCACCTTTGACCAGTGATGCGACAAGGGCGAGGTGGCGCTTGCCGCCGAAGACGAACTCGGCCTCAGCGATCAACCGCTTGGCCTCGTCGCCGAGACCCGCTACACCGTCCTCGCCGATGCCGATGATCGTGAGCCACTTTGAGGCGAGCTTGGCGCCGCGCGGAGCTTCAGCAGGCATGATGACCCACCGCATTCTGATCCTCGGCGGAACCACCGAAGCACGGCAACTGGCCGGCAAGCTTGCCGCGCGCGCGGATATTTCGGTCATGCTGTCGCTGGCCGGTCGCACCGAAAACCCGGCCGCGCAGGGGGTGCCGGTGCGGGTCGGCGGCTTCGGCGGTGCCGGCGGGCTGGCGGCGTATCTCCGCCAGAACAAGATCGACCTGCTGATTGACGCCACGCATCCCTATGCGGCGCGAATCTCCGCCAATGCGGCGGAAGCAGCGCGCATGACCGGCGTGCCTACCGTTGCGCTCAGGCGTCCCGGATGGGAGGCGGTCGAAGGTGATCGCTGGACGTTGGTCGACACCGTTGCCAGCGCGGTGACGGCTTTGGGATCGGTGCCGCGCCGTGTGTTCCTGGCGCTCGGGCGACAGGAGGTCGCTGCCTTCGAGGCAGCTCCCCGGCATCATTATCTCATTCGCAGTGTCGACCCGGTCGAGCCCAGGCTCGCTGTGCCCGACGCGGCCTATCTCTTGGCGCGCGGGCCGTTTCATGAGGTCGATGAGCGCACGCTGCTCGAAAGCCGTGGCATCGAAGTCGTTGTTTCCAAAAACAGCGGCGGCGAGGCGACCTACGGCAAGATCGCGGCGGCGCGGGCACTCGGCGTCGAGGTGGTCATGATCCGCAGGCCGGCGTTGCCGGACGTTACGTCGGCGGGAACCATCGAATCGCTTGCCGCTATGGTCGATCATTTTCTGGTCGGTCATGTTCTTGGGCCCGCTGCCGAACGCGGCGTGTAGACCAGCGCGACCTTGTCACGCCGCTTGATGATCCTGGTTTCCGGCGAGCCGATGATGATGCAGGTCGCCATGTCGGCCTTCGCGGCATCGGCGTCGGCCAGCAGAAAAACCTCGATGCGCTCGTCGGGGCGGCCGGCGGCACGGCCGAAGATCACCGGCGTGGTGCCGGGCAGGATCGCCGTCAGGCACTCGAAGGCGCGGCCAAGCTGCCAGGGACGTGCCTTGCTGATCGGATTGTAGAGCGCGATCACGAAGCCGGCGCCCGCCGCGGCAAGCAGGCGCAGCTCGATCAAGTCCCACGGCTTGAGATTGTCGGACAACGAGATGGCACAGAAATCATGGCCGAGCGGCGCGCCGATGCGGGCGGCGACGGCGAGCATGGCGGTGATGCCGGGCACGATAGCGATGTCGACCGTGCGCCATTCGGGTGGGCCCGCCTCGATCGCCTCGCAGACGGCCGCCGCCATGGCGAAGACGCCGGGATCGCCGCCCGACACGACGGCGACATCGTGGCCTTCCGCAGCCTTCAGCAGCGCGTCCCTGGCGCGCGCGAGTTCCTCGCGATTGTCGGAAGCGACGCGGGTCTGGTCGGGGCGCAGATCGAGCCGGTCGAGATAAGGCTTGTAGCCATAGAAGAATTTTGCCTCGGCAACGGCGCGGCTTGCCTCCGGCGTCACCTGGTCGGCGTTGCCGGGCCCGAGGCCGATGACGGTGAGGCGGCCGCTCATGCTTCGACTCTCAATGCACTTGGCCGGCCCGACCAGCCGGCCACCAGCACGATGGCGAAATAGGGCGCCTGGTCGTCCTTTTTGTCGGCCAGCCGCATCGAGACGCCGCCCGGCATGGTGCCGCGCTCGACATAGATGGCCCGCGCCAGCTTGTCGGTTGCCTCCAGCGCGCGCCTGATCTTGGGCAGGTTGCGGCCGACCTTCATGATCACCGCGGCGTCGGTGTCGGCGAGGCGACGCGTCAGCTCGAATTCGCTCATCGTGCCCGGCAGCACCGTCAGCACGTCGTCGCCCTGGACGATCGGCAGGCCGGTCGCCGACCAGCAGCCGGACATGGCGGTGACGCCCGGGATGACTTCGGTCGGAAAACGGTGCGCCAGCCGGACATGAAGATGCATGTAGGAGCCGTAGAAAAGCGGATCGCCTTCCGAAAGCACCGCGACCATCCTGCCGGCGCTGAGGTGCGCGGCGACCTTTTCGGCCGATTGCTCATAGAAATCGGTGATCTGCGAGCGGTAATCGCTGTGATCCTTGTCGATCTCGGTCGTCACCGGATAGAGCAGCGGCAGCTCAATCAAATCGGGGCGAAAATGCGCGCCGACGATGGCGCGCGCATTGCTGTTGTTGCCGCGCTTGGCGAAATGCGCAACGACATCGGCCTCGGCCAGCGCACGCACCGCCTTCAGCGTCAGCAGGTCGGGGTCGCCGGGACCGGTGCCGACGCCGACCAGTCGACCTTTTGCGATCACGTTCATAGGCCCGGCCTCGCCAATGCATTGAGGGCGGCGGCGGTCATGGCGCTGCCGCCCAGCCGGCCGCGCACGACGGCGTAAGGCACGCCGTAGGAATTTTCGGCCAGCGCATCCTTCGATTCAGCGGCACCGACAAACCCGACCGGCATGCCGATAATCGCCGCCGGCTTCGGCGCGCCGTCGCGCAGCTTTTCCAGCAGATAAAACAGGGCGGTTGGCGCATTTCCGATGGCGACGACCGAACCGGCTATGCGCTCGCCCCACAGGTCGATCGCCGCGGCCGAGCGGGTGTTACCGATCTTTTTCGCGATGTCGGCGGTCCGCGGATCGCGCAGCGTGCAGATTACCTCGTTGCCGGCAGGCAGCCGGGCGCGCGTGACGCCGTGCGAGACCATCTGCGCGTCGCAGAAGATCGGCGCGCCGGCGCCCAATGCTGTGCGTGCGGCGGCGACGAAATCGGTCGAGAAAACGAAGTGCCGCGCGGCCTCGACCTGGCCGCATGCATGGATCATGCGGATAGCGACGTCGGCCTCGGCTTCGGACAAGCGCGACAGGTCGGCCTCGGCGCGGATGATGGCGAAGGAGCGCTCATAGATCGCCGTGCCGTCATGGATGTAGTCGTAGGCGGTCATGTTCATTCCTGTCGGTAAGCTTTGACGACGCCCGCCGTGCCGAGCCTCGCGAGGCAGGCGGCAGCGGTTTCGCCGGGATGTCGTGCGCTGCGGATCGCCGCTGCAACGCGGCCGATGCCGTGCGCGGCGTCGTAGCCCGGCCTGTATCCGGCGGGCAATGCCTTTGCCGTCCCGTCCACGACAAGCCCGGCTCCGTTTTCGCCACCGACCAGGGTCAGCTCCGCCGGACCGGGATGGGCGCAGCCCTTGGCGCAGCCGGAGATGTGCAGCGTCAGCGAGGAATCGAGGATGTCGCGGTTTTCTGCAGCGATGATCTCGGCGATGTCGCGGGTGGCGATGCGGCCGGAGGCACAGGCGGGTGCGCCGGGGCAGGCGGCGATCCGGGTGCGCGGGTCGGCGGGGTCTGTGACGAAGCCGAGGGCGGCGGCTGTCTGCTGAAGCGAGTGGTAGGCGGTTGGCGAAAGGCCGATGAAAAGCAGCGCGCGGCTTGGAGCGAGGCGGATTTCGGTGACGCCCAGGGCGATGGCTTCTTGCGTGAGGCCGATGAGTTTTTGCGCGGGCATGCTGCCGAAGGGCAGGCCGATGCCGAGGGCACGGCCGTTGCTCAGGTTGAAGATACCAATGGGCGGGCGAAGGCGCTCGGCGGCGCCCCCCTCTGTCCTGCCGGACATCTCCCCCTTTAGGGGGGAGATTGCGCCTTGGTCTCCGCCTCCGCTAATCGCCGAAGTCGCGCCAAATACCAAGGCAGCAGAAGTACGGCCGTCGGCGGAACTGCCGATCTCCCCCCTAAAGGGGGAGATGTCCGGCAGGACAGAGGGGGGCGCGAAGGAATGCCAGCTTGCGAGAGATCTGCGCTGCCGTTCCGTCAAATCCCTTGCGTGAGCGTCGCGGCCTTTTTCGGCGACCATCCTTAGAATCGCGAGGGCGATATCACGGGCTGCTTCCTCCTCGGCCATGGCGAGAGGCTTGGCATTCTGCCCGTCGCCAGCAACGGCTATCAGCCAGCCGACGCCCGCGTCGGTTCTGATCGCAGCCAGTCGTATGTCGGCCGTCACCGCATCCATCGTCAGTTGCCCGCCGCCGTCGATGACGACTGAAACCTTCGGACCGCGCCTTGCCGTCAGACCAGCCTCTTCAATCGCCACCCGAATCCGCTCCGCCATCGGGCGCGGGTCGGCTATCTCCTCCGGGTCGAGCCCGGCCAGCGGGCCGGTCTCGACCGGCACGCCGGTGCGCACCGCGATGCCGAGCGCATCGACCTCCATTGCCAGTAGCGGCGCGCTTGCCGGCGTCAGGCCGCGTATCTGCAGGCCGCCGCGGGCGGTCACTTCCATGATGCCGTTGCCATGGCGCAAGGCGGATTCGCAGAGTCCGATCAACGACTTCGGCAACAGTCCTCCAGCGACCGGATTGAGCCGCACCAGTAGCCCGTCGCCGGTTTGCATCGGCGCGGACAAGGCAGGGCAGGCGCCACGGCGCGAGAAAGCGTTCATGCCGCCACTCCCAGAGCTTGCGCTTCGGCAATCAGTGCGGCGAGATCGTCATCGATCGAGTTGCGCAGCGGATGCCAGAGCCCGCGCCGCCGTGCTGACAGCAAACGCTCGGCAATCACCTTCGCCGCCGCCGGGTTCTCGCGCAGGATGAAGGCGCGCACCACGGGGTCGCCAAGATAGGCATCGTGCACGGCGTCGATCAGCGTGCCTGATATGGCATGGGTAGTCTCGGCAAAGCCGACCAGGCGGTCGACCGTCTCGGCGAATTCCGAGGCGCCGCGCGGCCCGTGCCGCATCTGGCCGGCGATGAAGCGCGGGTTCACCGCGCGGGCGCGAACTACCCGGGATACGGCCTCACCAACCGAGCGCGGCTTGGGCCTTTGCGGGTCCGTGATGTCGAGGACGATGACGTCGGCGCTGCTGCCGAGCGCGGCAAGCGCTGCCGAAAAGCCGCCGATAAAGGCGACGTCGGCCGAGCCTTCGAGGATGTCGCGGCCGGGGTCGTCGCCGGTATGAACCAGAAGGTCGGCCTCAGCGATGCGGCCCTCAAACGCGCCGGGCGCCGAAATGCCTTCGCCCTCGGCGCCGCCATAGGCATGCGAAGTGGCGTCGAGGTAAGTGCGGCCGATCTCTTCGCGCGCAGCCCAGTCGCCGCTCGACAACAAGTCCTCGACGCCGGCGCCGTAAGTGCCCGGCGAAGTGCCGAAAATGCGCGGGCTGATCTTGCCGTCGATGCGGGTCCTGGCCGCCAGCGGGTTTTCCGAATCGTCCTCGTCGCGGGTCGCCACGGCGTTTGCCGCGGCGTCGATCAGCGCGATCTGGGTCGGGAACATGTCGCGGAGCAGGCCCGATATGCGCCAGGTGACGTCGACGCGCGGGCGGCCGAGCGTTGCCGGCGGCAGCACCTCGATGCCGGTGATGCGGCCGGTGGCTGAATCCCATTGCGGCCGGCAGCCCATCAGCGCCAGGCCTTGCGCGATCTCCTCGCCGCCGGTGCGCAGCGAGGCCGACCCCCAGAGGTCGATGACCAGCGAGCGCGGCCAGTCGCCATGCGATTGCATGTAGTTGCGCAAGACCTCGTCGGCGGCCGCCCTGCCGAGATCGAACGATGTCGGCGTCGGCATGGTGCGTGGGTCGGCGGTGAACAAATTGCGGCCGGTCGGCAGCACATCGCGCCGGCCACGCGCCGGTGCACCGGCCGGACCGGCAGCGACATGGCGGCCGTCGAGCGCGGCAAGCAGTGCGGTTTTTTCAGCTGCCGCACTTTGCCGCCGTAGCGGATCAGGCTCGCCCTCAGGCGAGCGGCCATAAATATGCAGGCCATCCTTGATGGCGAAATCCTTGAGATCGCAGAGCCAGGCGTCGATGCGGCGCAAAGCCTCGTCGGCTGCGTCGGTCCTGGCGACACCAGCCTCTGAGGCGAGGCCGGTCTTTTCCGCCGTTTCGACTATCAGCTTCGCCAGGCGGTCGCGGCGGCGGCGGTCGAGCCCGTCGGCCTGGGCATATTCGTCGACCAGTCGTTCGAGCCTGTGCTGGTTTTCGTCCAGCCCGGCGCCGGTCAGCGGCGGCGGCAGATGGCCAAGCGTGACGGCGGCAACGCGCCGCTTGGCCTGCGCTGCCTCGCCGGGGTTGGAGACGATGAACGGATAAATGACGGGCAGGGCGCCGGTGACGATTTCGGGAAAGCAGTTTTCGCTGAGCGCAACGGTCTTGCCGGGCAGCCATTCCAGCGTGCCGTGGGCGCCGACATGGACAATTGCATGGATGCCGAGCGACTGGCGCAGCCAGAGGCCAAAGGCGACCAGCGCATGGCGCGGCGGCAATGTCGGGTCGTGATAGTCGGCGCGGCGGTCGACCGAGCGCCCGCGATCGGGGGCGAGCGCCACGGTGATGTTGCCGAACGTGGCCGCGCGGAAGCGGAATTTGGCGACGGCAGGCGCTTGAACACCCCCCTCTGTCCTGCCGGACGTCTCCCCCTCAAGGGGGGAGATTGCTCCGTGACTTCTGCTTTCGCCAACTACCGACGGTATTAAGGTAGAGCCGTCGGCGAAACGGCCAATCTCCCCACTTGAGGGGGAGATGTCCGGCAGGACAGAGGGGGGCGCCTCGCGCGAACCTGTCTCATCTTCCGCCTTACCCCATGCCGCCTCCACGGCAGCGAGTGCCGCAGTCGGTAACTCTGCAGAAAGAGCGAGATAATCGTCCAGTCTCAGCCCACCATTGCCCCGTTCCAGCAAATCCAACAACTCCCTTGGCGTTTGCGGAATCCTTTCAACGGCGTAGCCCTGTTCGCTCAGGTCGTGCAGCATTGCCAGCACGCTGGACGGCACGTCGAGGCCGACGGCGTAGCCGGTGCGACCGGGGGCGCTCGGATAGTCGGGGATCAGGATGGCGAGCTTGCGTTCCGCGCGCGGCGTCCGCCGCAGGCGCACGAATGCCTCGATACGGTTCGCCACTTGCGCGACGCGGTCGGGCTCTGGCCGGTTGGCGAAGGCGCGGAAGGCCAATGCGGGATCGGTTTCGCTTTCGCCCTTGAAGGAAATGGCGCCGGCCAGGATGCGGCCGTCGAGCTCGGGCAGGACGACATGCATGGCAAGGTCGGCGGGCGCCAGGCCGCGCTGATTGGTTTGCCAGATGTCGCGGCGGGTGGTTGCGACGATGACCTGGAACACCGGCACGCCGGCGCGGTCGAACAGGGTTTCAACGCCCGGCTCGGCCCCGGAGGCGAAAGCTGTGGCGGTGATGATGGCGGCAGGCTTCAGCGTTGCAAGCGCGGTTTCAACAAAGGCGAGTGAGGCCGGGTCCTTGAGGCTGGAGACGAAGATAGGCACGGGAGCCATGCCGCGCGCGCTCAGCGCTTCGAAAAGCGCGTCGATGGGCGCGACGTCGGCGGCGAGCAGCATCGAACGGTAGAAGAGAATTGGCACGACGTCTCCCTCCCCCTCGAGGGGAGGGTGGCCCGAAGGGCCGGGTGGGGTCGTTGCGGCAGTGCTCGACATTTTTTTCTGTCGGCGCGCTTCAAAGTGTTGGCACGCTTCGGAGAGGACCCCACCCTCGGCCTTCGGCCGGACCCTCCCCTCGAGGGGGAGGGGGACGACCCCCAGCCCCGGCTCGTAAAATCCCGCCTTTGGCACGCTAACAGGTTCGGCTATCGCCGCACCCGATCCAGCGAGACTTGCCAGCCTCTGCACCAGCGCCGTCATATTTGCCGGCCCGCCCTCGCGGAAATAGCCCAGCAGGGCGTCCAACTCCTCGCGCGGCAGCGCCGAGCCTTCGATCAGTCGCAAATCCTCGTCGTGGCTCTCGCCCGGTAGGAGCGCCAGCTTGATACCGCGATTTCGCGCGATAACGGCGAGCTGGTCGCAGCCATAGCGCCACCACTCGTAGCCGCCGAGAATGCGGACCAGAATGACCTTGGCATGGCGGGCGACGCTCTCGGTCCAGAGGTCGACGGACATCGGATGGCGCAGGTCGCGCAAGGCGGCGAGCCGCATCGAGGGCAGGCGGTCCGCATCCGCTTTCCACGCCGCCGCCAGCCCGGCCAGGTCGCTGTCGGTGAAGGACAGGGCCACGACATCCGCAGGCGTTTGCCTGAGATCGACAGGCTCGGCGAGATCGTCGAGCGAGGCGGATGTGGTGGTGAGGATGTGCATCGCGGCTCGTACCTGGGGTCAGCCGGCGAGGATACGCTCTATCGCCGGGCGGTTCAGCCCTTTCAGACCGATGACGACGAGGCGCGAGCGGCGGTCGTCGTCAGCCGTCCAGGCGCGGTCGTAATAATGGTTGACGCGCGGACCGACAGCCTGCAGCAGGAGCCGCATCGGCTTGCCGCCAACCTCGACGAAGCCCTTGACGCGCAACACGTTTTCTTCCTCCGCCGCCGTGGCGACGCGTTGTGCGAGCTCGTCCGGGTTGGACACCGACGCGATGTCGATGACGAACGAGTCAAAATCGTCATGTTCGTGGTCGAGCTCGTCGTCGTGATGGGTCTTGCGGTTCTCGATGTCGTCCTCGACGGCGAGGCCGAGGCCGAGCAGCACCGACGGATCGACCTTGCCTTGCGAAGTCGGCACGATCTTCACCGCCCGTGCAACATGCTTGCCGATGACGGCATTGGCACGGGCCGAGCCGGCTGCGTCCATCAGGTCGCTCTTCGACAGGATGATCAGGTCGGCGCAAGCGAGCTGGTCCTCGAATACTTCCTCGACCGGATCGTCGTGTTCGAGCGTCTCGTCCTGCGCGCGCTGCGCCTGCAGGGCGTCCATGTCGTTGGCGACGCGGCCATCCGCCAGCGCCGGTCCGTCGACGACGGCGATGACGCCGTCGACGGTCACCCGGCTCTTGACCGACGGCCACTGGAAGGCCTGGACCAGCGGCTTGGGCAGGGCCAGCCCGGATGTCTCGATCAGGATATGGTCGACCCTCGGCATCAGCGACAGGATCTGGTCGAGCGCCGGGACGAAATCGTCGGCGACAGTGCAGCAGATGCAGCCATTGGCCAGCTCGACGATGTTTTCCTCGGGGCAGGTGTCGATGCCGCAGCCCTTCAGGATCTCGCCGTCGATGCCGATGTCGCCGAACTCGTTGACGATGATGGCCAGCCGCTTGCCTTTGGCGTTCTCGAGCAAATGGCGGATCAATGTCGTCTTGCCGGCGCCGAGAAATCCGGCAACGACGGTGCAGGGGACGCGCGAAAGGGAGGCAGCGGTCATATCAAGTCCTTCAAAAGGTCGAGGGGAGGGATGCGGGCAACCAGACCGCGCTTCAGGCAATCGGGACGGCCGCGCCACGGAATGAGCCCATCCGTCGAGGTGGCGAAGAGCTTTGCGCCGGTCACGAGATCGGCGCCGCTGGTCGCGGTCAGGTCGCCGAAGACGTAACTCCAGCAGCCGTCGCGCAGCATGGCGGCGCTGAGCCGGCGCTTGCAATTGCCGAGGCATTCGACGGTGCGGATTTTGATGTTTTCGCCGGAAGCGGCGCGGCGCGTGTCCTCGGCGAGCAGTTCGCCGGCGCGGGGATGAGCGTCCGAACCGGTCTCGTCACGGCAGGAAGAGCAGACGATGACGGTAACGCCGGCCAGGGAATCGTCAGGGCCGGACAATAAATCCGCTGTCTCAGCCGAAAAACTGCTGTCGCGTTCCAAATCAGGCTCCTTGCCCGGAAAACCCGCCAGGCGATCGGATTCTTATGTCCTAGACGGCAGGTCTCCTGGCTCGCGGGTCATCGCCTTGGTGCCGCCTTCCCGGGAATATCCCAGTGGTTTTCGGCCTTGGCTCGTCGCTTACAGTTGCGGGGACAGCCGCGGATTTGAAATCGAGATTTCGCACCGCATTCCCTCTTGGCCCCTGCCGTTGCGGGCAGGGGACCGTCTGAAACGGATTTAGGCTTGTGGAGGCAGTCGTGTCAACGCACGTCTATGACGCGGCGATATCTGCGAGCGGCCGGCCAAGGTCGCCGGCAGCCGTCACCGCGATGCGCTCAAGCCCGAGCCAGCCCTGCATCTGCTTCAATTCCTCGAAGAGTTCGGCAGCGGTTTGTGGCGGGGCGCCGGGCTCCGCATAGGCGGCATGGACGCGCAATACGCCGGCCGGACGGTCGGCCCTGAGGTCGACGCGCCCGACGATGCTGTCGCCGAGCAGGAACGGCAGCACATAATAGCCATACCGGCGCTTTTCGGCCGGCGTATAGATCTCGATGCGGTAGTGGAATTCGAACAGCCGCTCGGTGCGCGACCGCTCGAAGACGACGGGATCGAACGGCGCAAGCAAGGCGCGCGCCTCGATCCTGCGCGGCAAACGGGCGTCCTTATGAAGATAGGCTGTTTTGCTCCAGCCTTCGACGCTCACCGGCAACAGTTCGCCAGCCTCGACCAACTCCTCGATACGGCCCTTGATGTCGGCGGGCGAGAGGCGGAAATAATCGCGCAGGTCGCCTGCCGTGGCGACGCCATGGGCGCGGGCGGAGATGCGCAGCAATTCGCGGTGGGCGTCCTCGGGGCAGGGAACCGGTAGAGCGAGTATCGCGGGCGGCAGTACGCGCTCCGGCAGATCGTAGAACCGTTCGAAGCCGCGGCGATGCGCGGTGGTGATGCGGCCGGCCCAGAACAGCCATTCGAAGGCGTGCTTGGCATGGCTCCAGCCCCACCAGCCGCCCGAACCCTTCTGGCCTTCGAAAGCCGACGCCGCGATCGGGCCTCGTTCGGCGACCTCGCGATAGATGTCTTCGATATAGGCGGCGTGCTCGCGGCCCCATTTGGCCAGTCCGCTGTACATTTCCTCGCCGCGCTCGGCCCGCTGCATGCGCCAGCGCATCAGCGGATAGGTCTCGACCGGCAGGAAGGAGGCTTCGTGCGCCCAATATTCAAAGACCATGCGCTTGCGCGTTATGGCGGCGTCGTCGAGCAGCGCCAGCTTGTAGGGGCCAAGCCGCGAATAGAGCGGCATGTAGTGGGCGCGCACCACGGCGCTGACGGAATCGATCTGCAGCAGGCCGGTACGGGCAAGCACGCGGGCCAGATGTCGGCGGTCGGGTGTACCGGCGGGTCGGGGGTCATTGAATCCCTGTGCCGCCAGCGCGATGTGGCGGGCCATGCGAAGTGAGATTTTTTCCTTCATCAATGCGGGTATCCTGATGATGCCGGACAGAGAAGAGAATCTGCGATTCCGCGCCATGCTAGCAGGGTTTTGGCGGTATCCATGTCAGGAGAGAAAAGTGGAGTGAAAAGTGAAAGAAATCAAACAGGAGCGGATCTGACCAGTTTTCCCGGATATGCCGCCCAGTACCGCGATTTGAACAAGGTTTGACTTGCTTCGCCGAAAGCGCTGCGCTAACCCTCGCCGCGTTGCAGCATAGAGCCCCCTTAAAACGGTTCAGTGGTTAAACTGTCACGCTTCCGCAAGTGGGTCCGGTGCTGTAATCAGGGTGGATTGGCCGCCAACGGAAACTGCAGCATGAACGCACTTTTAGGTTCGTACCTGCCCATCGTCCTGTTCATCGGCGTGGCGCTGGTGGTCGGGCTGGCGCTGCTTGCCGCACCCTTCCTGGTGGCCTACCGCAACCCCGATCCGGAAAAGCTTTCGGCCTATGAATGCGGCTTCAACTCGTTCGACGATGCGCGCATGAAGTTCGACATCCGCTTCTACCTGGTGTCGATCCTGTTCATCATCTTCGATCTGGAGGTGGCCTTCCTGTTTCCTTGGGCGGTGTCGTTCAGCCAGATCGGCATGCTCGGTTTTTGGTCGATGATGGTGTTTTTGGCGGTGCTGACCATCGGCTTTGCCTATGAATGGAAAAAAGGAGCGCTGGAATGGGATTGAACGACAGTTCCGGCACGCTCGTCGCGCCGAAGCCCAAGGGCCTCATCGACCCCAACACCGGCAAGCCGGTTGGGGAGGATGATCCGTTCTTCCTGGAGATCAACAACGAGCTCGCCGACAAGGGCTTTCTCGTCACCTCGACCGAGGCGCTGATCACCTGGGCGCGCAGCGGCTCGCTGATGTTCATGACCTTCGGTCTCGCCTGCTGCGCGGTCGAGATGATCCATACCTCGATGCCGCGCTATGACTCGGAAAGGTTCGGTGTTGCGCCGCGCGCGTCTCCGCGTCAGTCCGACATCATGATCGTTGCCGGCACGCTGACCAACAAGATGGCGCCGGCGCTGCGCAAGGTCTACGATCAGATGCCGGAGCCGCGCTACGTCATCTCGATGGGCTCCTGCGCCAATGGCGGCGGCTATTATCATTATTCCTATTCGGTGGTGCGCGGCTGCGACCGCATCGTGCCGGTCGACATCTACGTGCCCGGCTGCCCGCCGAGCGCCGAAGCGCTGCTCTACGGCATCCTTCTCCTGCAGAAGAAGATCCGCCGCACCGGCACGATCGAGCGGTGAGCGGCATGACCCAGGCGTTGAATGACCTCTCGACCTATCTCGGCGAGAAGCTGACCGGCCGGATCGGCGAGGCGGTGTTTGCCTATGGTGAACTCACCATCTCGGTCGAACCGCGCGACCTGATCGAGGTAGTGACCTTCCTGCGCGACGACCCGAAATGCCAGTTCATCTCGATCATCGATGTCTGCGGCGCCGATTATCCGTCGCGGGCAAAGCGCTTCGACGTCGTCTATCATTTGCTGTCGCCGAGGCAGAATATCCGCATCCGCATCAAGGTCCAGGCCGACGAAGAGACGCTGGTGCCGTCAATCACCGGCATATATCCCGGCGCCGACTGGTTCGAACGCGAAACCTACGATCTCTATGGCGTGCTGTTTTCGGGTCATCCCGATCTGCGGCGGATTCTGACCGACTACGGCTTCGAAGGCCATCCGCTGCGCAAGGACTTTCCGCTGACCGGCTTCGTCGAGGTGCGTTACGACGACGAGGCCAAGCGCGTCATCTACGAGCCGGTGGAGCTCAAGCAGGAATTCCGCAATTTCGATTTTCTCAGCCCTTGGGAGGGGACGGATTACGTTCTTCCAGGCGACGAAAAAGCCAAGACGAATTGAGACGCCAAAATGGCTGAGACTTCCGTTCGCAACTTCAATATCAACTTTGGCCCGCAACACCCTGCAGCGCATGGTGTTTTGCGGTTGGTTCTTGAATTGGACGGGGAAGTCGTTGATCGCGTCGATCCGCATATTGGACTTTTGCATCGCGGCACGGAAAAGCTGATCGAGCACAAGACTTATCTGCAGGCCGTGCCCTATCTCGACCGGCTCGACTATTGCGCGCCGATGAACCAGGAGCATGCCTTCGCGCTCGCCGCCGAACGGCTGCTCGGCATCGAGGTGCCGAAGCGCGGACAGCTTATTCGAGTTCTCTACTCCGAGATCGGGCGCATCATGTCGCACATCCTCAATGTGACGACGCAGGCGATGGATGTCGGCGCGCTGACGCCGCCGCTGTGGGGCTTTGTCGAGCGCGAAAAGCTGATGGTGTTTTACGAGCGCGCCTCGGGCTCGCGCATGCATGCGGCCTATTTCCGGCCGGGCGGTGTGCATCAAGACCTGCCGCAGAAGCTGATCGAGGACATCGGCAAGTGGATCGACCCGTTCCTGAAGTCGATCGACGACCTTGACGCGCTTTTGACCGGCAATCGCATCTTCAAGCAGCGAAATGTCGACATTGCCACCGTCTCCCTGGCGGACGCCTGGGCCTGGGGTTTTTCAGGCGTCATGGTGCGCGGCTCGGGTGCGCCTTGGGACCTGCGCAAATCGCAACCTTACGAATGCTATGCCGAGCTGGATTTCGACATTCCGGTCGGCAAGAACGGTGACTGTTTCGACCGCTATCTGGTGCGCATGGAAGAGATGCGGCAGTCGGCGAAAATCATGCGCCAGTGCGTCGATCTGTTGCTCGGCAAGGAGGGCGGCGGGCCGGTGTCGAACCTCGACGGCAAGGTGGTGCCGCCGAAGCGCGCGGCGATGAAGCGCTCGATGGAAGCGCTGATCCATCACTTCAAGCTCTACACCGAAGGCTACCGCGTTCCAGCCGGCGAGGTCTATGCCGCGGTCGAGGCGCCGAAGGGCGAGTTCGGCGTCTATCTCGTCTCCGACGGCACCAACAAGCCCTACCGCTGCAAGCTGCGCGCGCCGGGCTTTGCGCATCTGCAAGCCATGGACTTTTTGTGCCGCGGCCACATGTTGGCCGACGTCACCGCGGTGTTGGGTTCACTCGATATCGTCTTTGGGGAGGTGGATCGTTGAAGATGCGGAGCGCCCTGCATGTTGCTGCCGGCTTTTCAGGCGGAGTGGCAGGCATGGGTGCAATTGCCGCCTGGGGCAGTTCGCCGCAAGCCTATTGGGTGTCCTGCCAGCCTGAGGGCGTGAAGACAGATGTCATGTGCAGGGTAACGACGACGGGCAGGCTTTGGAGCCTGGATTCCGGTTGGTATCTGTACGCCGATACGGCATATCCGGATTGGAAGGTGGCACTTGGCGCGGATTGCTCGGATCCGTACCGCAAATATCGCGACTATGTCGACACTACTTGGGGAAAGATCGCAAGCGATGAGAAGACCGCGCGCATGGCCAGGTCCGACCCTCGCCTTTATTTTGACTGCTACAACAGAGTTCAAAATTAAATGTCAGTCCGCCGTCTCGCAGAAGCCAGCCTCCAGCCAGCCTCCTTCGCCTTCAACCGGGCGAATGCGGCAGCGGCGAAGCAGTGGATCAAGAAATATCCGAAGGGGCGCGAGCAATCCGCGACCATCCCCTTGCTGATGCTGGCGCAGGAGCAGGAAGGCTGGGTGACCAAGGCGGCGATCGAGGCGATCTCCGACATGCTCGGCATGCCCTATATCAGAGGGCTGGAAGTCGCCACCTTCTATACGCAATACCAGCTCAATCCGGTCGGCAGCCGCGCCCACATCCAGGTCTGCGGCACCACGCCCTGCATGCTGCGCGGCTCGGAAGCGCTGATGGACGTGTGCCGCTCGAAGATCCATCACGACCAGTTCCATACCAACGACAAGGGCACGCTGTCGTGGGAGGAGGTCGAGTGCCTCGGCGCCTGCGTCAACGCGCCGATGGTGATGATATTCAAGGACACCTATGAGGATTTGACGCCGGAGCGGCTTGCCGAGATCATCGACCTTTATGACGCCGGCAAGGGCGCCACGGTGAAACCGGGACCGCAAAACGGCCGCATCACCTCTGAGCCGGCCAGTGGCCTGACGACCCTTAAGAGTGAAAAGGCGATCCTCAAGGCGACCCGCGACCGGGAAACCAGGGCCGCGACCAAGGCCGCCAAGGAAGCGGCGCCGGCGGCTAACGCCGCAGCGCCGGTTCCGCCTGCTGCCGCGCCTGCACCGGCGCCAGTTGCGCCCTCGAATGCCAGCAAGCCGAAGACTGATGCGGTCGAGACCAGCCCGGCGCTGAAATCGCCGTCGGCGACAAAAGTTGCGCCCGCGGCGGAGAACGCCGCGAGCGTTGCTGCGCCTCTGCATTCGGCCGCCAATGCCAACAAGGCCGAGCCGCAGGTCGAGGACGTCTCGAAACAGCGCAAAGGCTCCAAGAACAAGGCCGAGCCGGCGTCTGCTTTCAAAGCGCCGGAGGCCAAGGTTAAACCGGCGAAGGCTGCCGCCGAAGCGGCCAAGCCGTCGCCCGGAAACAAGCGCCGGCCGACCGGCAAGAAGCCGGTCTGAAGGAACGAGCAATGCTTCAGGACAGAGACCGCATCTTCAACAATATCTACGGCCGCTTCGACAAGTCGCTGGCCGGCGCCATGGCGCGCGGCGCCTGGGACAACACGCCCGGCATCATCGCCAAGGGGCGCGAGTGGATCGTCAACGAGATGAAGGCATCGGGCCTGCGCGGCCGCGGCGGCGCCGGCTTCCCGACCGGGCTGAAATGGTCGTTCATGCCCAAGCAGAGCGACGGCCGGCCGAGTTATCTCGTTGTCAATGCCGACGAATCCGAACCCGGCACCTGCAAGGACCGCGATATATTGCGCCACGATCCGCATACGCTGGTCGAGGGCTGCCTGATCGCGGGCTTCGCCATGGGCGCGGTCGCCGCCTACATCTATGTGCGCGGCGAGTTCATCCGCGAGCGCGAGGCGCTGCAGCGCGCCATCGACGAGGCCTATGCGGCCAAGCTGATCGGCAAGAACAACACGTCCGGCTATGATTTCGACATCTACATGCACCATGGCGCCGGCGCCTATATCTGCGGCGAGGAAACGGCGCTGCTCGAAAGCCTCGAGGGCAAGAAGGGCCAGCCGCGGCTGAAGCCGCCTTTCCCGGCCAATGTCGGCCTCTATGGCTGCCCGACGACGGTCAACAATGTCGAGTCGATCGCTGTCGCGCCAACCATTCTGCGCCGCGGTGCGGCCTGGTTCTCGTCCTTCGGCCGGCCCAACAATGCCGGCACCAAGCTGTTCTGCATCTCCGGCCACGTCAACAATCCGTGCACCGTCGAAGAGGCGATGTCGATCCCGTTCCGCGAACTGATCGAGACGCATTGCGGCGGCATCCGCGGCGGCTGGGACAATCTGCTGGCGGTCATTCCGGGCGGCGCCTCGGTGCCGCTGGTGCCGGCCGAGCAGATTATCGACGCGCCGATGGATTTCGATGCGCTGCGCGACCTGAAATCGGGCCTCGGCACCGCGGCTGTCATCGTCATGGACAAGTCGACCGATGTCGTGAAGGCGATCGCGCGGCTGTCCTATTTCTACAAGCACGAGAGCTGCGGCCAGTGCACGCCCTGCCGTGAGGGCACGGGCTGGATGTGGCGGGTGATGGAACGGCTGGTGCGCGGCGAGGCGCAGAAGCGCGAGATCGACATGCTGCTCGACGTGACCAAGCAGGTCGAGGGCCACACGATCTGCGCTCTGGGCGATGCGGCGGCATGGCCGATCCAGGGTCTGATGCGGCATTTCCGTGGCGAGGTGGAGCGGCGCATCGACGAGTTTTCGCGCAACGCACACCGCGCCGAACCGGTGCTGGCGGCGGCGGAATAGAAGAATTCAAAAAATGCGGGCGAATGCCCGAAACGAGGAAACGAGCGCGGGGCAGACGGAAACGACCAGGAGACCACCTATGTCGCTGTTTTCGATACCCGACGATTTGACGCCCGATGTGGACCCGTTGTTGAAGATGAACCAGGACCTAACCAGGACAATGCCGAAGGAGATGGCCAGCGCCGTCAATCTCCTGGCGCATCCTGTCGCCGGCGCGGCGGCGATGACGGCACTCGGCATCGGGCTTGCCAACCACGCCTTTGGCATCTGGATGGGCGTGCTTTCAGGCGTGGCCGAGACCTCGCAGCGGCTTTGGCAGCCGGTCACCGAGGATTTCGAGGCCCGGACCGAACGCGTTTCCGAGACCGGCAAAAGCTCCTCGACCAAGGCGCGCGCAGCCACCAAAACCCTGATTGCCGAGGCGCAGTCCTTCGCCAATGACGTGACCGACATTGCGACAAGCACTGCGGCGCGGAGCGTGGCGAATGCGAGCGCCGTTGCAGCGGACGCATCGGCCGGGCTGATGCCGGAAGATTTCAAGCAGCCCAAGCCGATGGACCGGCCAGCCGTGCCCGCCGACCTCAAGGCAATATCGGGTATCGGGCCGAAACTGGAAAAGGTGCTGAACGGCCTTGGCATCTGGACATACGCCCAGATTGCCGCGTGGACGCCGCAAGAGATCGCCTGGGTCGAAGATTACCTGTCGTTGAAGGGCCGTATCGGCCGTGACGGCTGGATCGGTCAGGCCGCCGCATTGGCCGGGGCCAAAAATTGAATTCAATATCGTGCGCGGTGTCGGCTGCGCCCGGAAGGAAAGATTGCGGAACGTCCGCAGGGGTTTGAGGCGAAATGGCAAAGCTCAAGGTCGACGGGAAAGAGATCACTGTACCCGACCACTACACGCTGCTGCAGGCGGCCGAGGACGCAGGTGCTGAAGTGCCGCGCTTCTGCTTCCATGAGCGGCTGTCGATCGCCGGCAATTGCCGCATGTGCCTGATCGAGGTGAAGGGCGGCCCGCCCAAGCCGCAGGCGTCCTGCGCCATGGGCGTGCGCGACCTGCGCCCCGGTCCAAATGGCGAGCCGCCGGAAATTTTCACCAACACGCCGATGGTCAAGAAGGCCCGCGAAGGCGTGATGGAATTCCTGCTGATCAACCATCCGCTGGATTGCCCGATCTGCGATCAGGGCGGCGAGTGCGACCTGCAGGACCAGGCGATGGCGTTCGGCGTCGATTCCTCACGCTACCACGAGAACAAGCGGGCGGTCGAAGACAAGTATATCGGGCCGCTGGTCAAGACGATCATGAACCGCTGCATCCATTGCACGCGCTGCGTCCGCTTTACCACCGAGATTGCGGGCATATCCGAGCTCGGCCTGATCGGCCGCGGCGAGGATGCCGAGATCACCACCTATCTCGAAAGCGCGATGACTTCGGAACTGCAGGGCAATGTCATCGACCTTTGCCCCGTCGGCGCGCTGACCTCCAAACCCTACGCCTTCCAGGCACGCCCTTGGGAACTGACCAAGACAGAATCCATCGACGTGATGGACGCCGTCGGCTCGGCCATCCGCGTCGATAGCCGGGGCCGCGAAGTGATGCGCATCCTGCCGCGTACCAACGAGGCGGTGAACGAGGAATGGATTTCCGACAAGACCCGCTTCATCTGGGACGGCTTGCGCACGCAGCGCCTCGACCGCCCCTATGTGCGCAAGGACGGCAGACTGGCACCGGCAAGCTGGGCCGAGGCTTTTTCCGCGATCAAGGAAGCGGTGTCGAATGCCGCACCCGAAAAGATCGGTGCCATTGCCGGCGATCTTGCCGCCGTCGAGGAGATCTACGCGCTTAAGCTTCTGATGGCTTCGCTCGGCTCGAAGAACACCGACTGCCGCCAGGACGGTGCCGCACTCGATCCGTCGCTCGGCCGGGCGAGCTATGTCTTCAACCCGACCATCGAAGGCATCGAACAGGCCGATGCGGTGCTGATCGTCGGCGCCAATCCGCGCTTCGAGGCATCCTTGCTCAACGCCCGCATCCGCAAGCGCTGGCGGGCCGGCAATCTGCCGGTCGGCGTCATCGGCGATGTCGGCGATACCCGCTATGATTACGAGCAGCTCGGCGCCGGGCCGGAATCGCTGAAGGATCTGGCCGACGGCAACGGCAAGTTCTTCCAGCTGCTGAAGAAGGCGACGCATCCGCTGATCATCGTCGGACAGGGTGCGCTGGCGCGTCCGGACGGCGCGGCCGTGCTTGGCCAGGCGGCGAAGCTCGCCGTCGCCGTCAATGCCGCAAGGGCCGACTGGAACGGCTTTGCCGTGCTGCACACCGCCGCGGCACGCGTCGGCGGCCTCGATGTCGGCTTCGTACCGGGCGAGGGCGGCAGGAATGTCGCCGGCATGCTGGGCGAGACCGACGTGCTGTTCCTGCTCGGCGCCGACGAAATCGACATGGCCAAGACCGGCGGCGCTTTCGTCGTCTATATCGGCACGCATGGCGACAAGGGCGCGCATCGCGCCAACGTCATCCTGCCGGGCGCCGCCTATACCGAGAAGTCGGGCACCTTCGTCAACACCGAAGGCCGCGTGCAGCAGACCAACCGTGCCGGCTTCGCGCCCGGCGAAGCGCGCGAGGACTGGGCGATCCTTCGGGCTCTGTCGGATGTGCTCGGCAAGAAGCTGCCGTTCGATTCGCTGCAGCAACTGCGCGCAAAGCTCTATGCGCAATACCCGCATCTTGCCCGCGTCGACCATGTCGCGGCCGGCCACCCGGCCGACATCGCCAGGGTGGCCAAGCTCGGCGGTCGGCTGAACAAGGGCACCTTCACCTCACCGGTCAAGGATTTCTACCTGACCAATCCGATCGCGCGGGCTTCCGCGGTGATGGCCGAATGCTCGGCTTTGGCGAAAAACGGCTTCAGGCAGGCGGCGGAGTAGATATGGACACCTTCTTCTCCTTTTATGTGCTGCCGGCGCTGCTGATCCTTTTGAAGTCGGTCGTGCTGATCGTCGTTCTGTTGATCTTCGTCGCCTATGTGCTTTACGCAGACCGCAAGATCTGGGCGGCGGTGCAATTGCGCCGCGGACCGAACGTCGTCGGCCCGTGGGGCACGCTGCAGGCCTTCGCCGATCTGCTGAAATTCGTCTTCAAGGAACCGGTGATCCCGTCCGGCGCCAATAAGGGCGTTTTCCTGCTGGCGCCCTTGGTGTCGGCGGTGCTGGCGATCTCTGCATGGGCGGTCATACCGGTCAATGAAGGCTGGGCGATCGCCAACGTCAATGTCGGCATCCTCTATGTCTTCGCCATCTCCTCGCTCGAGGTCTATGGCGTGATCATGGGCGGCTGGGCGTCCAATTCGAAATACCCGTTCCTTGGCGCGCTGCGCTCGGCGGCGCAGATGGTGTCCTACGAAGTCTCGATCGGCTTTGTCATCGTCACCGTGCTGCTTTGCGTCGGCTCGCTCAACCTGTCCGACATCGTCCTGTCGCAGCAGGACGGGCTGGGCACGCGGCTCGGCCTGCCCAACACCTTCCTCGACTGGCATTGGCTGTCGCTGTTCCCGATGTTCATCGTCTTCTTCATCTCGGCGTTGGCCGAGACCAACCGTCCGCCCTTCGACCTCGTGGAAGCCGAATCGGAACTCGTCGCCGGCCATATGGTCGAATATTCCTCGACGCCGTTCCTATTGTTCTTCCTCGGCGAATATGTCGCCGTCGTCCTGATGTGCGCGTTGGCAACCATCCTGTTCCTTGGCGGCTGGCTGCCGCCCTTCAACTTCGCGCCGTTCACCTGGGTGCCGGGGCTGATCTGGTTCGTGCTCAAGGTCTGCCTGGTGTTCTTCATGTTCTCCATGGTGAAGGCGTTCGTGCCGCGCTATCGCTACGACCAGCTGATGCGACTCGGCTGGAAGGTGTTCCTGCCGATCTCGCTGTTCATGGTGGTCGCCACCGCCGCTTTCCTAAAGATCACGGGGTTTGCCTGATGTCTGCATTATCCCAGGCCGCCAAGTCACTGCTTTTGCAGGATTTCGTCGGCGCTTTCTTTCTGTCGATGCGCCAGTTCTTCGCGCCGAAGGAGACGATCAACTATCCGCATGAGAAGGGACCGGTCAGCCCGCGCTTCCGCGGCGAGCATGCGCTGCGCCGCTACCCGAACGGCGAGGAACGCTGCATCGCCTGCAAATTGTGCGAGGCGATCTGCCCGGCACAGGCCATCACCATCGAAGCCGGCCCACGCCGCAATGACGGCACGCGGCGCACCGTGCGCTACGACATCGACATGGTGAAATGCATCTATTGCGGCTTCTGCCAGGAAGCATGCCCGGTCGACGCCATCGTCGAGGGACCGAATTTCGAGTTCGCGACGGAGACGCGCGAGGAACTTTACTACGACAAGGACAGGCTTCTGGCCAATGGTGACCGCTGGGAGCGTGAGCTGGCGCGCAACATCTCGCTGGATGCGCCTTACCGCTGATATTTGACGCATGGACGGGGCGAGGGCCTCGTTCAGAGGATGATCCCGAAAAGTTGCAGACTTTTCGGACAAGATCATCCTCCGGAATGAAAGAGTGTCGCATGTTTTCTTTTCGATCGGGTCTTTCAACCCGATCGGAACATGCGATAGGAACACGCAACTTGCCGACCGGAGGCGGTGGCAAAAAACAGGACGAACGTCCTGTTCTGACAGGAAACCCGGGGGAACCCATGCTGAGTGGACTAGAGGCGGCCTTTTTCTACCTCTTCGCCTTTGTCGCGGTGGCATCGGCGTTCATGGTCATTTCGGCGCGCAATCCCGTGCATTCGGTGCTGTTCCTGATCCTGACCTTCTTCAACGCCGCCGGCCTGTTCATGCTGACCGGCGCCGAGTTCCTGGCGATGATCCTGCTCGTCGTCTATGTCGGCGCGGTGCTGGTGCTGTTCCTGTTCGTGGTCATGATGCTCGATGTCGACTTCGCCGAGATGAAGGAAGGCGCCCTGCAATATGCACCGATCGGCGCGCTGGTCGGGCTGATCCTGGCGGCGGAGCTGATCGTGGTGCTCGGCGGCTATACATTCGCGCCGAAACTGGCGGCGACGGTCGCCAAGCCCATTCCGGACCTGGCCGCGCGCTCCAATACGGCAGCGCTCGGCGACATCCTCTATACGGATTACCTCTATTACTTCCAGGTAGCTGGCCTGGTGCTGCTGGTCGCCATGATCGGCGCCATCGTGCTGACGCTGCGCCACAAGCCGGGCGTCAAGCGGCAGTCGATCGCCGCCCAGGTCGGCCGCACGGCGGCAACCGGAGTGGAAATCCGCAAGGTCAAGACGGGCGAAGGAGTCTGAGATGGTCGTCGGCATCGCGCACTACCTGACCGTATCGGCGATCCTGTTCACGCTCGGCGTGTTCGGTATCTTCCTGAACCGCAGGAACGTCATCGTCATCCTGATGTCGATCGAGCTGATCCTGCTTGCGGTCAACATCAATTTCGTCGCCTTTTCGGCGGCGCTCGGCGATTTGGTCGGCCAGGTGTTCGCACTGTTCGTGCTGACGGTCGCGGCGGCCGAAGCGGCGATCGGCCTCGCCATTCTCGTCGTCTTCTTCCGCAACCGCGGCTCGATCGCGGTCGAAGACGTGAACATGATGAAGGGTTGACGGAAACCACCATGTATCAGGCCATCGTCTTCCTTCCGCTGCTCGGCTTCCTGATCGTCGGCCTGTTCGGCACTTCGCTCGGCGCCAAGGCTTCCGAATACATCACCTCCGGCTTCCTGGTGATCGCCGCTGTGCTGTCGTGGGTTGCCTTCTTCTCGGTCGGCTTCGGCGGCGGCGAGGTGTTCACCGTGCCGGTACTGCGCTGGATCCAGTCAGGCGGCCTCGAAGCGTCGTGGGCGCTGCGGATCGATACGCTGACCGTGGTGATGCTGGTCGTCGTCAATACGGTGTCGGCGCTGGTCCATGTCTACTCGATCGGCTACATGCATCACGACCCGGACCGGCCGCGCTTCTTCGCCTATCTGTCGCTGTTTACCTTCGCCATGCTGATGCTGGTGACGGCCGACAACCTCGTGCAGATGTTCTTCGGCTGGGAAGGCGTCGGCCTTGCCTCCTATCTGCTGATCGGCTTCTGGTACAAGAAGCCGTCGGCCAATGCAGCTGCGATCAAGGCCTTCGTCGTCAACCGCGTCGGCGATTTCGGTTTTGCGCTCGGCATATTCGGCGTGTTCGTGCTGTTCGGCTCGGTCAATCTCGGCACCATTTTCGCCAATGCGGCGACGTTCATTCCAGCCGAAGGCGCGCCGCAAGGCGCGGCCGTACTGACCTTCCTCGGCTATGCGCTCGATAAGCAGGCCGCGATGACGGTCGTCTGCCTGCTCCTGTTCATGGGCGCGATGGGCAAGTCGGCGCAGGTGCCGCTGCACACCTGGCTGCCGGATGCCATGGAAGGCCCGACGCCGGTCTCCGCACTGATCCATGCGGCCACCATGGTGACGGCAGGCGTGTTCATGCTGGCGCGGCTGTCGCCGCTATTCGAGCTGTCGCATTCGGCACTGACGGTGGTCACCTTCATCGGCGCCTTCACCGCCTTCTTCGCGGCGACAGTCGGTCTTGTCCAGAACGACATCAAGCGCGTCATCGCCTATTCGACCTGTTCGCAGCTCGGCTACATGTTCGTGGCGCTCGGCGTCGGCGCCTATGGCGCGGCGATTTTCCATCTGTTCACCCACGCCTTCTTCAAGGCGCTGCTGTTCCTCGGCTCGGGCTCGGTCATCCACGCCGTCTCCGACGAGCAGGACATGCGCAAAATGGGTGGCCTAAGGACGCTGATCCCGACGACTTACTGGATGATGGTGATCGGCACGCTTGCGCTGACCGGTGTCGGCATTCCGGTAACGATCATCGGCACGGCCGGCTTCTTTTCCAAGGACGCCATCATCGAAGCGGCCTTCGCCGGCCACAATGCGGTCGCCGCGTTTGCCTTCATATTGCTGGTCATTGCTGCCTGCTTCACCTCCTTCTACTCCTGGCGGCTGATCTTCATGACCTTCCACGGCGAGCCGCGGGCCAGCCACGAGGTCATGCACCATGTCCATGAATCGCCGCCGGTCATGCTGGTGCCGCTGTTCATCCTGGCCGCGGGCGCGCTGTTCGCGGGGGTGATCTTCCACGGCGCCTTCATCGGCGAGGGCTATGCCGAATTCTGGAAGGCGTCGCTGTTCACGCTCCCGGACAACCATATCCTGCACGAAATCCACGAAGTGCCATTATGGGTCGAGCTGTCGCCGTTCATCGCCATGCTGATCGGCTTTGCGATAGCCTGGCAGTTCTATATTCGCGCGCCGGAAATGCCTCGGAGCGTCGCCGCCAACCATCGCCTGCTCTACGCCTTCCTGCTCAACAAATGGTATTTCGACGAGCTCTACGACTTCCTGTTCGTGCGGCCGGCAAAGCGCCTCGGCAGCTTCCTGTGGAAGACCGGCGACGGCACCGTCATCGACGGGCTCGGGCCGGACGGCATTTCGGCGCGCGTCGTCGACGTCACCAACCGGGTCGTCAAGCTGCAGACCGGCTATCTCTACCACTATGCCTTCGCCATGCTGATCGGCGTTGCCGCACTCGTCACCTGGATGATGCTCTGATGACCGCCTGGCCGATCCTATCGCTGGTCACCTTCCTGCCGCTGGTTGGTGTGCTGCTCATCCTTTTCGTGCGTGATGACAGCGAGAACGCGCGCCGCAACATCCGCGCCATCGCGCTTTTCACGACTGCGTTCACGTTTGTGATTTCGCTGTTTATCTGGACCGGCTTCGACAATTCGCAACCTGGCTTCCAGTTCGTCGAGAAGTTTGCCTGGCTGGATTCCGGCATCTCCTACCATATGGGCGTAGACGGCATCTCCATGCTGTTCGTCATCCTGACCACCTTCCTGATGCCGCTTTGCATTCTCGCCTCGTGGGAATCGATCGAGAAGCGCGTCAAAGCCTATATGATCGCCTTCCTGCTGCTCGAGACGCTGATGATCGGCGTGTTCTGTGCGCTGGACATCGTCTTGTTCTACGTCTTCTTCGAAGCCGGCCTGATCCCGATGTTCATCATCATCGGCGTGTGGGGCGGCAAGCGGCGCGTCTATGCCTCGTTCAAGTTCTTCCTCTACACCCTGGCCGGCTCGGTGCTGATGCTGCTCGCCATCATGGCGATGTTCTTCCAGTCCGGCACCACCGATATCCCGACGCTTCTGACGCATAATTTCCCGGCCAATATGCAGACCTGGCTATGGCTTGCCTTCTTCGCGTCCTTTGCGGTGAAGATGCCAATGTGGCCGGTGCATACCTGGCTGCCGGACGCGCATGTCGAAGCGCCGACGGCCGGCTCGGTGATTCTGGCCGCCATCCTGCTCAAGATGGGCGGGTACGGCTTCCTGCGTTTTTCGCTGCCGATGTTTCCGATCGCATCCGAAATGTTCGCGCCGCTGATCTTCACGCTTTCCGTTGTCGCCATCATCTACACCTCGCTGGTGGCGCTGATGCAGGAGGACATGAAGAAGCTGATCGCCTATTCGTCGGTCGCTCACATGGGCTTCGTTACCATGGGCATCTTCGCGATGAACCAGGAAGGCGTCCAGGGCTCGATCTTCCAGATGCTGTCGCACGGGCTGGTCTCCGGCGCGCTGTTCCTCTGCGTCGGCGTCGTTTACGACCGCATGCACACGCGCGACATTGACGCCTATGGCGGGTTGGTCAACAACATGCCGAAATATGCAACCGTGTTCATGATCTTCACCATGGCCAATGTCGGCCTGCCCGGCACCAGCGGCTTCGTCGGCGAGTTCCTGACCATGCTCGGCGTGTTCCGGGTCAACACCTGGGTGGCGTTCTTCGCCGCCACCGGCGTCATACTGTCGGCGGCCTATGCGCTCTGGCTCTACCGCAAGGTGATCTTCGGCGCACTGACCAAGGAAAGCCTGAAAGGTTTGCTCGACCTGTCGACGCGCGAAAAGGTGATCATCTATCCACTGGTCGCGCTGGTCATCTTCTTCGGCGTCTATCCGGCGCCGATCTTCGACGCGACGGCCGAATCGGTCAAGGCGCTCGTTACCAATGTCACCGCATCCATCGGCGCCGCGCAGACCGCGGCGGCGAACTGACTGGGGGTTTGCGAACCATGACGCCGGACCTTCTCTCCAGCCTGTCGCTCTCGACGCCAGAGCTGATCCTCGCCATCGGCGCCTTGGCGCTGTTGATGCTCGGCGCCTATTCTCGCGCCAACACCGCCGTCACGGTGAGCGGCCTTGCTGTTGCCGTGCTGGTGATCGCCGGCGCCTGGCTGATCTTTTCCCCGGGGCAGGGCAACGCCTATGGCGAAGCCTTCATCCAGGACCCATTCGCCCGCTTCATGAAGATGTTGGCGCTGATCGGCTCGGCGGTGACGCTGGTCATGTCGGTTCGCTTTGCCCAGGCGGAGCGTTTCGACAAGTTCGAATATCCGGTGCTGATCCTGCTCTGCACGCTCGGCATGATGCTGATGATCTCGGCCAACGGCATGATCGGGCTCTATCTCGGCCTCGAGCTGCAGTCGCTGGCGATCTACGTGCTGGCGGCGATCAACCGCGATAATCTGCGCTCGACCGAGGCCGGGCTGAAGTACTTCGTCCTTGGCGCGCTGTCGTCGGGCATGCTGCTTTACGGCATCTCGCTGGTCTACGGCTACACGGGCAACACGGGCTTCCAGGAGATCGCCGCGGCGCTCAGCGGCGGCGAGCGCCAGCTCGGCCTCGTCTTCGGCTTGGTCTTTGTGCTGGCCGGCCTTGCCTTCAAGATCTCGGCGGTGCCGTTCCATATGTGGACGCCCGACGTCTATGAGGGCGCGCCGACGCCGGTGACGGCCTTTCTGGCGGCGGCACCCAAAATGGCGGCGATGGCGCTGATGGTGCGCGTCACCATGGGCGCCTTCAAGCCGATCGCCACCGACTGGCAGCAGATCATCGTCTTCATCTCGATCGCCTCGATGGCGCTCGGCGCCTTCGCTGCCATCGGCCAGACCAACATCAAGCGGCTGATGGCCTATTCCTCCATCGGCCATATGGGTTATGCTCTGGTCGGCCTTGCCGCCAACAGCCAGGACGGCGTGCGCGGCGTCGCCATCTACATGCTGATCTATCTGGTGATGACGCTCGGCACCTTCGCCTTCATCCTGGCCATGCGGCGCAAGGAGGGCAATGTCGAGCAGATCAGCGATCTCGCCGGCCTGTCGGCGACCAACCCAATCATGGCGACGATCCTCACCATCATGATGTTCTCGCTGGCCGGTATCCCGCCGCTCGCCGGCTTCTGGGGGAAATGGTACGTGTTCCTCGCCGCCATCAATGCCAACCTCTACGCGCTGGCGATCATCGGCGTGCTGGCCTCTGTGGTGGGCGCCTATTATTATCTGCGCATCATCAAGATCATGTGGTTCGACGAACCGGTCGGCGGCTTCGTGCCGATGGCGACCGAACTGCGCGTCGTGCTCGGCGCCTGCGGCGCTTTCGTGCTGTTCTACGTGCTGATCGGCGGCCCGATCGGAACCTACGCAGCCGCCGCGGCCAAGACCTTCTTCTAACGGAATGACGTTCAGGCTGGCTCCAACCGCGGCTTCGGAAGGGTTCCGGCTCGAGGCGCACGATACGGTCGGCTCCACCAATGCGTTGGCGCTGGAGCACGCGCGGGCCGGCGATCCGGGCAAACTCTGGGTCGTCTCAAAAAAGCAGGAAGCGGGACGTGGCCGCCGCGGCCGCGCCTGGGCGACGCCCGAGGGCAATCTGGCGGCGACGCTGCTGGTGATCACCAACACCGAGCTTCGACTTGCCGCGACGCTCGGCTTCGTTGCCGGACTGGCGCTGGCCGACGCGCTCGACGCCGTCGTGCCGAAAGGCAGGATTGCGATCGGCCTCGATGGTGCGAGCCAGGGCAAGAACCGCTTCGAGTTGAAATGGCCGAACGACGTGCTTGCCTCGGGCGCCAAGCTCGCCGGCATCCTGCTGGAATCGGCGATGCTGGACGGCGACCGTTCGGCGGTGGCTGTTGGCATCGGCGTCAATGTGGTGGCTTATCCCAATGATTTGCCCTATCCAGCGACGTCGCTCAACGCGCTGGGGTCGGCTTGCGATGCCGAGACACTGTTTCTGGCGCTGTCGGATGCGTGGAGCGAGAATGCCCGGCTGTGGAACGAAGGGCGTGGGCTTGCCGCCGTCAGGCGGCGCTGGCTGGCGCGCGCGGCGGGGCTTGGCGGGCAGGTTGCTGTCAGAATTGACGGTAATGTGGTGCGCGGCACCTTCGAGACCATTGACGAAGACTGCCGTTTCGTGATCCGCGACGATGAAGGCTCGGTTCTGACGATCGCCGCCGGCGACGTGCATTTCGGCGCGGTCGCATCGGCCGTCGGTTGACTGGCCAATACGTTTGACTGGCCAGGTATTTGACCAGCTTGAATTTGACCGGCCGACAATTTTGATTGGCCGACAATTTTGACCGGCCCACAATTTGACCGGCCCACAATTTGACCGGCAAGGAAGGAAAGACCATGGCGACAGCGGAAAATGCCGAACTTGTCTTCGTGCCGCTCGGCGGTGTCGGCGAGATCGGCATGAACTTCGCCCTCTACGGCTATGGGCCGGCCAATGCGCGCGAATGGATCGTCGTCGACGTCGGCGTTACTTTTCCCGATGCAACCCTGCCCGGCGTCGACCTGGTACTGCCCGACACCCGCTTCATCGAGGAGAATGTCGCCAATCTGCGCGGCATCGTCATTACCCATGCACATGAGGACCACTACGGCGCGCTGCACGACATCTGGCCGAAGCTCAAGGCGCCGGTCTGGATGACGCCGTTCGGCGCCGGCCTGCTGGAAGCCAAGCGGCAGGGCGAGCAAGGGGCGCCGAAGATCCCGGTGACGATCTACCGGGCTGGCGAGAAATTCACCGTCGGTCCGTTCGAGATCGAGGCCATCCCCGTCGCGCACTCCATTCCCGAACCGATGTCGCTGGCGATCACCACGCCGGCCGGCGTCGTCATCCATACCGGCGACTGGAAGATCGATCCGGCGCCGACGGTGGGGCCGATGACCGACGAGGCACGCTTTCGTGCCTATGGCGACAAGGGCGTGCTGGCGTTGATCTGCGATTCCACCAACGCGCTGCGGGAAGGGGAATCACCGTCGGAAGTGGCGGTAGGCGAGGGCCTCAAGGGTGTCATCCAGAATGCCAAGGGCCGTGTCGCCGTCAGCAGCTTCTCCTCCAATGTCGGCCGCATCGTCTCGATCGCCAAGGCAGCGCGGGATGCCGGCCGCCAATGCCTGGTGCTTGGCCGCTCGATGAAGCGCGTCATCGATGTGGCTGATGAACTCGGTTATATGGACGGGTTGCCGGAATTCATCGCCGAGGAGGATTACGGCTTCATCCCGCGCGAAAACCTCGTCATCATCTGCACCGGAAGCCAAGGCGAGCCGCTTGCCGCACTTGCCAAGCTGTCGCGCGACGAGATGAAGTCGGTGGCGCTGACGGCCGGCGACACGGTGGTGTTTTCCTCGCGCACCATTCCCGGCAACGAGAAGGCGATCCTCGAAATCAAGAACCGCCTTATCGATCTCGGCATCAAGATCATCGAGGACGGCGATGCGCTGGTGCATGTCTCCGGCCATCCACGCCGCAGCGAATTGCGCAAGATGTATGAATGGGTGCGGCCGCAGATCGGCGTTCCCGTACATGGCGAGGCAGCGCATCTGGTGGCGCAGGGCTCGCTGATGTCGATGTCCGGCATCGGCCAGGTGGCGCAGGTGCGCGACGGCGACATGCTCAGGCTGTATCCGGGTGCCGCCGCCATCATCGACCAGGTTCCGTTCGGCCGCATCTACAAGGACGGAAGGCTGATCGGCAGCGATCAGGCGATGGGCATTCGCGACCGCCGCAGGCTGTCCTTTGCCGGCCATGTCGCCGTCAACGTGGTGCTCGACGACAAATACGAGCTTGCCGGCGATCCCGATCTCGTCGCCATCGGCGTCGCCGAGGCCGACGGCAGCGGCGAGAGCCTGGAAGACCTGATGATCGATGCGGCAATCGGCGCCGTGGACTCCATCCCCCGCCAGCGCCGAAAAGACCTCGACCTGGTCCAGGAGGCGGTGCGGCGCGCGGTGCGCGGCGCGGCCAACGAAGCCTGGGGCAAGAAGCCGCTGGTGACAGTGTTCGTCACAAGATGAGGGAGTAGGGGAGTAGGGCAGTAGGGGAGTAGGGAAGAACAGGTAGCTTGCACTCTCCAAACTTGTTTTCCCTACTCCCGTACTCCCCTATTCCCCTACTCCCCTAACCGGGAGCACTCTATGCTCGGACGCCTCAACCATGTCGCGCTTGCGGTGCCGGATCTGGCCGCGGCTGCGGCGGTCTATCGTGATACGCTTGGCGCGCGCGTAACCGCGCCGCAGGCGCTGCCGGAGCATGGCGTTACGGTGGTGTTCGTCGACGTCGGCAACACCAGGATCGAGTTGCTCGAGCCGCTAGGCGAAGCTTCGCCGATCGCCGCATTCCTCGAGAAGAATCCGTCCGGCGGCATGCACCATCTCTGCTACGAGGTGGACGACATTGTTGCGGCGCGCGACCGTCTCAAGGCCAGCGGCGCGCGCGTGCTGGGCGACGGCAAGCCGAAGACCGGCGCGCATGGCAAACCGGTATTGTTTCTGCACCCCAAGGATTTCTTCGGCACGCTGGTCGAACTGGAGCAAGCATGAGTTGGGTTTCGTTTGTCGCCCTGTTCTTCGCCACATGGTGGGTGGTGTTGTTCGCCGTGCTGCCGTTCAGCATGCGGACACAGGACGAGGACCGGGACGTGACGCTTGGCACGGTTCCGAGCGCACCGCGCGGACCGCATATGCTGCGCGCGGCGCTGCGCACGACAATCGCCACGCTGGTCCTCATGGGTATCTTCTACGGCATCACGAGAGGGCTTGGCCTCGGCATCGATGACATCCCGCACATCGTACCAGATTTCAACCAGAGCCCAGCGCATTAGCCGGCTACCTACCGTGTCCGGCTATCCCAGCCTAGCCGACGCCCTGAAATCAAGCTGAGCCAGCAAGGTCAACCCAAGTAAAGCCCCGGGGCGGGCTTGGGCTGACGCAACGTCATGTAGTTTGGTAATCTGTCGTGCTAACCAAATGATTGCACAAAAAAAATGCAAGGCGCGAGGCCTTGCAATTTAAACGCGTCCGATCTGTTTCCGGTGTCCGGCGGCAGCGAGTTACCGCGCCTAGATCGCATCCTCCCAAGACTTTGACCGCGTAGGAGGGCAGATTTTTCTCTACCCTCTCGGTTATGTGGGCACACTAGCCTAAGGCGGGTGAAAATGTCACGAAGAATTTTGCCCGGAAACAGGCAATCTCGTGCTGCAGTGCACAATAGTACGGCAGGCGTTGCTTGCGAAACGGCCAGCAAGCCGTGTGCGGCAATTGCGGCGCCTGTGCAGCGCCTGGGCCGGGTTTCCATTCCGCCATGAAATGGCTATGAAGCCGGGGCAAGCAAGCCTGTGCCGCGCCGATTCCGGCGCCGCCATCCTCTCTCACGGACCAGTTCATGCGTTTGTCGCGCTATTTCCTGCCCATCCTCAAAGAAAACCCGCGCGAGGCCGAGATTGTCTCGCATCGGCTGATGCTGCGTGCCGGCATGATCCGCCAGCAGGGGCAGGGCAGCTTTTCCTGGCTGCCGCTCGGCAAGCGGGTGCTGGACAAGGTCTGCCGGATTATCCGCGAGGAGCAGAATCGCGCCGGCGCGCTCGAAATCCTGATGCCGACCATCCAATCGGCCGAGCTGTGGCGCGAAAGTGGCCGCTATGAAGATTACGGCAAGGAGATGCTGCGCATCAAGGACCGGCAAGACCGCGATATGCTCTACGGGCCGACCAACGAGGAGATGGTCACCGAGATCTTCCGCTCCTATGTCAAGTCCTACAAGGACCTGCCGCTCAACCTCTATCACATCCAGTGGAAGTTTCGCGACGAGGTGCGCCCGCGCTTCGGTGTCATGCGTTCGCGCGAGTTCCTGATGAAGGACGCCTATTCCTTCGACCTCGATTATGAAGGCGCCAAGGCCGCCTATAACCGCATGTTCGTGTCCTATCTCAGGACGTTTACGCGCATGGGGCTTCAGGCTATCCCGATGCGCGCCGACACCGGGCCGATCGGCGGCGACCTCAGCCATGAGTTCATCATCCTGGCCGACACCGGCGAGAGCCAGGTGTTTTGCCACCGCGATTATCTTTCGCTGGCAGTGCCCGGCGCAGACACGGATTTTTCGAACGACGCCGAGATCGGCGCCATCGTCAAGACATGGACGACGCCCTATGCCGCCACCGACGAGATGCATGACGAGGCGGCATGGGAGAAGGTGCCCGCGAGCGACCGGGTCTCGGCGCGCGGCATCGAGGTTGGGCATATCTTCCATTTCGGCGACAAATATTCCAAGCCGATGGGCGCCAAGGTGACCGGCCCGGACGGCAAGGATCATTTCGTTTCTGGCGGTTCCTACGGCATCGGCCCGTCCAGGCTGGTCGCGGCGATCATCGAAGCCAGCCATGACGATAACGGCATCATCTGGCCGGAGGCGGTGGCGCCGTTCGATGTCGGCCTAATCAACATGAAGGCCGGCGATGCCGAATGCGACCGCGTCTGCGGCGAGCTGAATGCCGCCTTTGCCGCCGCGGGCAAGGAGGTGCTCTACGACGACACCGACCAGCGGCCGGGCGGCAAGTTCGCCACCGCCGATCTGATCGGGCTGCCGTGGCAGGTGATCGTCGGGCCGCGCGGCATCGCCGCCGGCGAGGTCGAAATCAAGAACCGCAGGACCGGCGAGCGCGAGACGCTGCCGATCGCGGACGTGAAGCAGCGTTTCGGTGCCGCCGCATGAACAAAGCGGCGGCAGCAAGACCATCGGGCGCCGGGCCTTTTTCCGGCTTCGAGCGCATGGTGGCGTGGCGCTATCTGCGGTCGCGTCGCAAGGAGACGGTGATCTCGGTCATCGCCTCGATCTCCTTCCTCGGCATCATGCTGGGCGTCGCCACGCTGATCGTCGTCATGGCGGTGATGAACGGCTTTCGCGCCGAACTGCTGACGCGCATCCTAGGCGTCAACGGGCACCTGATCGTGCAGCCGCTCGACATGCCGCTGGAGGACTATGCCCAGGTCGCCGGCCGCATCAACGGCGTGCCCGGCGTCAAATACGCCATCCCGCTGATCGACGGGCAGGTGCTGGCGCAAGGCAATGTCGGCGGCGGCACCGGCGCGCTGGTGCGCGGCATAAGCGGCGAGGATCTCGGCAAGATCACCATCGTCGCCAACAATATCAAGGAGGGCTCGATCGTCGGCTTCGACACCGGCGAAGGCGTCGCCATCGGCAGCCGCATGGCCGAGAATCTCGGCCTAGTGCTTGGCGATACGATCACGCTGATTTCGCCCGAGGGCGACATCACGCCGCTTGGCACGACGCCGCGCATGAAAGGCTATCCGGTCACCGCGATCTTCGAGGTCGGCATGTCGGAATATGACAGTTCCATCGTCTACATGCCGTTTTCGGAAGCGCAGCTTTATTTCAACATGGACGGCCGGGCGCAGACGATCGAGATCTATGCCGACAATCCCGACAATATCGACGCGCTGAAGCCGAAGGTCGAAGAGGCAGCGCAGCGGCCGATCAGCCTTGTCGATTGGCGGCAACGCAACAAGACGTTCTTCGACGCGCTGCAGGTCGAACGCAACGTCATGTTCATGATCCTGACCCTGATCGTGCTGGTGGCGGCGCTCAACATCATTTCGGGCCTGATCATGCTGGTCAAGGACAAGGGCCACGACATCGCCATCCTGCGCACCATGGGCGCGACGCGCAGCGCGATCCTGCGCATCTTCCTGATGACCGGGGCTGCGATCGGCGTTGTCGGCACCATCGCCGGCGTGCTGCTCGGCATCGTGATCTGCCTCAACGTCGAGCGCATCCGCCAGTTCTTCTCCTGGCTGGCCAACGAGCGGCTGTTCAATCCCGAGCTTTATTTCCTGAGCCAATTGCCGGCCCGCATGGATGCCGGCGAGACGATCTCCGTCGTTCTCATGGCGCTGGCGCTGTCGTTCCTGGCGACGCTGTTTCCAGCGTGGCGCGCGGCCAGGCTCGATCCGGTCGAAGCGCTGAGGTACGAGTGATGGCCGAAGCCATTATCGAGCTGAAGAGCGTCGAACGGCACTATGTGCAGGGACCGCGCAAGCTGACCATCCTGAACGGCGCCGATTTTTCGCTGAAGCGTGGCGAGATGGTGGCGCTTGTGGCGCCGTCGGGCACCGGCAAGTCGACGCTGCTACACACCGCCGGGCTGCTGGAGCGACCGGACGCCGGCGACGTGATCCTTGCGGGGCGCGCCTGCGGCCGGCTTTCCGACGACGAGCGCACGGCGATCCGCCGCAACGACGTCGGCTTCGTCTATCAGTTCCATCATTTGCTGCCTGAATTCTCGGCGCTGGAAAACATCATGATGCCGCAGCTGATAAAAGGGCTGCCGCGCAAGGAGGCGGCCGAGCGGGCGGCGCAATTGCTCGACTATATGCAGATCGGCAAGCGGGCACAGCATCGCCCCTCCGAGCTCTCCGGCGGCGAGCAGCAGCGGGTCGCCATTGCGCGTGCCGTCGCCAATGCGCCGCTGGTGCTTTTGGCCGACGAGCCGACCGGCAATCTCGACCCGGTGACTGCTTCCTATGTGTTCGAGGCGCTGGCAGCGCTGGTCCGGCAATCGGGCCTGGCGGCGCTGATCGCCACTCATAATCATGAGCTCGCCTCGCGCATGGATCGCCGCGTGACGCTGGCCGACGGCAAGGTCGTGCCGCTTTAGGGGTGCGCTGCTATTGAGGCGATGCCGGCCTGCGAGCTGCCGTGCGCCGTACCGCCGCTTTCGCGCGCCTGTTGGCCCGAAACGCTTGGCATCTCCCTCTCAACCCTTTCTTAACCCTGTCGAAATGACCGAGCGCAATTCCGGTGACGCCCGGACTGCGATCGTTGACATTCGAACAAAATTAGAACAAAATACGAACATACTAACAACAGGAGAGAGTTATGACCGATCTTGTTCAGGATGTCGTTTCGCTGGTGTGCATGAGCACGTTCCTCATTTCCATGGCAATCTGGATCGGCGCGATGTGAGGCTTGAGCTCAAGGCGGGCTCGATGCTGATGAGCGAGGGCCGCCTTCGCATATTGGCGCAGGCATTGGGCGAGTGTTTCAGCCGGCCTTGCGGGACACTTCGACAGGCGACACCGCGGCGGGCCCGAACACGTCCTCGAAAGCGGATTTCAGCGCCAGGTCGAGGTCGGCCATGGTCACGGGAAGGCCGAGATCGACAAGGCTGGTAACGCCGTGATCCTGGACGCCGCACGGTACGATGCCGCTGAAATGGCTAAGGTCCGGCTCGACATTGATGGCGATGCCGTGAAAGCTCACCCAGCGCCTCAGCCTTATGCCGATGGCGGCGATCTTGTCCTCGGCCGCCGAGCCGTCGGGCAAAGCGGGGCGGTCCGGCCGAACCACCCAGACGCCGACGCGGTCCTCGCGGCGTTCGCCGCGTACGTTGAAGGCGGCCAGCGAGCCGATGATCCATTGTTCGAGAGCGGCGACGAAGGCGCGGACATCCTCGCGCCGCCGCTTCAGGTCGAGCATGACGTAGGCGACCCGCTGGCCCGGCCCATGATAGGTGTATTCGCCGCCACGCCCGGCGGCAAAGACCGGGAAGCGGTCCGGCTCGATCAGGTCCTCGACGCGGGCGCTGGTGCCGGCGGTGTAGAGCGGCGGGTGCTCGACCAGCCAGACCATCTCGCCGGCGGCGCCGCTGCGGATTGCCTCGGCGCGCGCCTCCATCACGGCGAGCGCATCGGGATAGGCGGTGAGCCCAGGCTCGATGCGCCATTCGACCGGCGCCGAGCCGGGCAAGGGCAGGAACGACGTGGCGATCTGGCTGCGTTCTGTCATGATATCTCGTCTCGCCACTCATATGGCGGCAATCGTTACAAACGTCCAGTTCCGGCACGTTCGGCCCCTTGAAGAGTTGTGCAGATGTCCGGCCGATTATTGCTAGCCGCGCACTTGTTTCACCGGAAACGATTTGCTACACGCCGCGGGCCGGTTGGTTCCGGCTCCTACCACGTGCGGTCGTGGCGGAATTGGTAGACGCGCAGCGTTGAGGTCGCTGTGGGGCAACCCGTGGAAGTTCGAGTCTTCTCGACCGCACCAATCAGTCTTTTGGCTGTGGAAGTTATTGCGACTTTTCAGGCTTGTCGCACAGCCGTGCAAATACGGCAAAAAGTGCACTGTCACCGTAATTTGTTAATTCGCGTCCTATGCCGTCTGTTCACTTTCCCGGACATCTGAGTTCACGGTTGGTGATGGGCATCGCAGCGAAAGCAAGCACCTTTGCGCTTGCCTTGAAGGCATCCTATTCTGGAGGGTAGCATCCGCTCGTGGGCATAGAATGTCGGTACTGCCTTTCTTAAGAATTTACGCGCCGCTCAACGCGGTGCTGGCTGCGACTGGGCTTGTGGCGGTGGCTGCGCTCACGACACCGGACATGTCCGGGCGAAGCAGACTGGCTTTGGCTGCCGTGCTCGCGGTCATTTGGGGCATCTATCTCCTGGAATTGGCCGAGAAACTGCTCAAGCGCCGGGCGGGAGACCTTCGGGACAGGACGCCGGCAATCGCCATTGATGTGCTCGCGGTTTTGGTTCCACTCGCCGCATTTCTGCTCGTCGGCACGCCCGACCGGAGCCTCTACTGCGCTGTCTGGCTGCTGAAACCGCTGCGCGATTCAACTTTCTTCCCGCTGCTGGGCAGAATCCTGACCAACGAAGCGCGCAACCTGATCGGCGTCGCCACGGTCTTCGGCATCGTTCTGTTCGGTGTTGCGCTCGCAGCCTATGTGATCGAGCGCGACGTCCAACCGCAAAAGTTCGGCAGCATCCCCCAGGCAATGTGGTGGGCGGTGGTCACGCTGTCCACCACCGGCTATGGCGACGCTATTCCGGAAAGCTTCGCCGGCCGCGTCCTTGCCGGGGCGGTCATGATGAGTGGCATCGGCATCTTCGCGCTCTGGGCTGGCATTCTTGCCACCGGCTTTTATCAAGAAGTCCGTCGCGAGGATTTCGTCCGCAATTGGCAATTGGTCGCCGCCGTGCCGTTGTTTCAGAAGCTCGGCCCGGCCACACTAGTCGAGATCGTGCGCGCATTACGACCTCGCACCGTGCCGGCAGGCGCTGTGATCTGCCGCAAGGGCGAGACCGGTGATCAGATGTTCTTCGTCGTGGAGGGGCGCGTCAGCGTCGCGACGCCGAACCCGGTGGATCTGGGCCCTGGCGCCTTCTTCGGCGAGATGGCGCTGATCACCGGCGAACCGCGCTCGGCGACCGTCAGCGCCACAACGGTGGTCTCACTCCTGTCGCTACACTCGGCGGATTTCCAGATGCTGTGCAGCAGCAGCCCGGAGATCGCAGAAATCATTCGCAAAACCGCGCTCGAGCGGCGCGGCGCGGCGCCTAAGGGTTGACCGCACTAGGTGTTCGTCAGGAGGAGGATGCGCTGCCAGGGCGGCCAATTGCCCGCCGACGGTGGCTGGCTGGAACTACATGCTCTGCCGCTGCCGAACCGCCCTCAATACAAATCGCCGCGGAATCGTAGAGAAATGCTTTAAAATCAACGCGGCAGGCGTTGCGGCGCTGCATCTCGACCGCACCATTAAATTCGAAAGCGGAATCTCTTGCTCGTCGAATTCGAGCACGGCAGGGAGCGTCCTTGTCGGGGCACGTGCTTTTTGCCTGACTGCGGTCGCGAGTTTGGCTTATGCGAAGTGGCCATCGGCGGGCACTGGCCATCTATCGACAAGCGCACATAACTATTCGCGCACCAGGCGTCCGGTTGTCCACCAGATCACCGATACAACAACGATCGATGCGTAGCCGTCCACGGCATAGTGCCAGCCAGTGAACACCGATCCGTACAGGATCAAGGCTGCAAAGGTCCAACCCAGAACGCCAAGCCAGCGATTGATCGATGACAGCAAATAGGCGTTCAATACGGCAAAGGCGACATGCATGCTTGGCATGGCCGAGATGCCGCCGCCAAGACTTGGCCGGCCGCTCTGGTAAGCCTTCAGGAGATATGCCGCGGGTTCCCTCACCATGTAACTATGGTCCAGCCTGTCCAGGGCCGCATTCAATCCGTGGAAGCGATCCACGCCGACGAAGTGGTGGTAGTAAACCGGTCCGACCGATGCCAGCGCCAGGGCCAAGACCGTTCCGAGGACGGACAACGTCAGCGCTGCTGCGCAGAGATAGCGGATGCGGGCAATCTCGTCCGACCAGAGCGACACGAAAAGGATGGTGCCGAACCACTGGTAAAACCAAATGACTTCATAGCTGTTGAAGACGACGGACGACCAATTGTTGCTGTCGAGCTTATGGACGATCTCCCATGGCGGCATCCCGTGCAGCCATTCATCAGCGTCGGCCAACCAGTTGTCGGCATAGTATGGGACGACGGACGGGATGGCGATCTTGTAGGTAGAGAACGCGGTCAAGCTGGCAAAGAAGAACAGCAGCACCAGCAGACAACCACGCCAGCGCCCTTGAGCCAAATCCAGCGCGTAGCGAACCGGTTGCCGCCGGCCATGGATTAGCGCGGCACAGCAGACGCCACCGATAAACAATACCGGGATGCCAACAAGAAACTTGTGAGAATAGATTAAGGCCGACGTATAGAATACTTCTGGGTATAGTGCGGATGCGCCTAAAACATATGTCGCCATGAACAAGGAGAGGCGCAATTGCCATATGGCGGAGGGCCTGTAGCGAGAGGCTTCCGTGGTTAGAGCCAAACCAATTTACCCGTTCTTAACGTTTCGCCGGAGAGACACATACACCGATAAGGTAAAAACCTTGCCGCCAGGTTTACTTTTCCCCGGTGGTCGACATTTGCCGCCGGCTCGCATGCGGCGGATTGTTTCCCTGTAATCTTGCGTCAGCATTTGCTGTCCAAGCCCCTGCGTGAAGGGATTGCCCCGGGGGCTGGAAACCGAACTGGCCGGTGCTTAACGCGGCCTGCCGCCTCCTGTTGACGTATCATAAGTTTTAGCTTATCATAAGTCATGATTTATGATTACGCAGGCATGGTGGCCTTGGCCGATCCGACACGCCGCAAGGTGTTCGAGCTCATCGCCGATCGGCCACGCTCGGTCATCGATCTGACGCGAGTGCTTCCGGTCTCGCAGCCGGCGGTATCGCAGCACCTCAAGGTTTTGAAGGAAGCCCGGCTGGTCCGCGCAGAGCCGAAAGGTGCCAGCAACATCTATCATCTCGACCCGCATGGACTTGGCGAGATGCGCGCCTGGCTCGACCGCATATGGGGCGATGCGCTCGACGCCTTCAAACGGGAAGTCGACAACAGCAAGGAGAAGAGGAAATGACGACCATGATCAAGCCCGCGCCGGTCAGGAAGTCGGTGACCGTGGAGGTGCCGCTCGACAAGGCATTCGATGTGTTCACCACAGGATTCGGGCGCTGGTGGCCGACTTCGCACTCGATCGGCAAATCCGCCCTGACGACCGCGGTGATCGAACCGAAAGCCGGCGGCCGCTGGTACGAGATTGGCGAGGATGGGTCACAATGCGATTGGGGCGAGGTTCTCGCCTGGGATCCGCCGTCCAGGCTGACGCTCGCCTGGCGCATTGGAGCCGGCTGGCGCTACGATCCGGCACTGCTGACCGAAGTCGAGATCCGCTTTGTCGCGCTCGGCGAGAACGCGACGCGTGTGGAACTCGAGCACAGACTTCTGGAGAACATGGGCGAAACCGCAGAGGCGATGCGCGAGGCCTTCGAATCCGAGGGTGGCTGGAGCGGTCTCCTGGACCGCTATGCGGCCGAGGCGAAGCGCCACGCCGCCTGATCGGGAAGCCTTCCATTCCAATACCAGCGAGGCCCTCGCACTGTCGGCCTCGCCGTTTTGAATCAGTGTCGATCTCCCCATCTGGTTGACCGGGGCGGGGAGATACGCTGCCCTTTACCTGCCGCCGCGAAGGTTTGCAGCGCCGCAGGTTTGTAGAACGTCCTCTTCTCCTACCATCCGGTATGCGTTGCGTCGTTTGGACGCGCGAACGGCGCTGTAGCAATTTGCCGTTGCGCATGGTCCTTTCGCAAAATCGATTCCGATTGTCAGGGTCATGCGTTAGACCTGACAGGCACCTTATCCGGAAATCCGATGGCGGGAGGCGCTGGTGGAAGGCCAGGACGAACAGATGACCGGCGCCAGGGCCGTCGAGGAGCGCCGCGCCGACATCTATGACGAGGACGGCGTCATCCTGTCGTCGTTCCTCGCCCAGATCGGGGCCGCGATCGCCGATCGCGATACGCTGACGCTGAAGCGTGAAGTCGACGATCTGCACCAGTCGGAACTCGGCCACCTGCTCGAGGCGCTGCATCCGGAACAGCGCCGCGCGCTGGTCGAATTGCTGGGCAAGGATTTCGATTTTTCCGCGCTGACCGAGGTCGACGAGGCGATCCGCCGCGACATCGTCGACAGTCTGCCCAATGCGCAGATCGCCCAGGCGGTGCAGGATCTCGATTCCGACGATGCCGTCTACATTCTCGAAGACCTCGACCAGGAGGACCAGGACGAGATCCTGTCGCAACTGCCGTTCACCGAGCGGATCAGGCTGCGGCGCTCGCTCGATTATCCCGAAGAGACCGCCGGCCGCCGCATGCAGACGGAGTTCGTCGCGGTGCCGCCCTTCTGGACGATCGGCCAGACGATCGACTACATGCGCGAGGACAACAATCTTCCCGACCGTTTCAGCCAGATCTTCGTCATCGATCCGAGCTTCAAGCTGCTCGGCGCCATCGACCTCGACCAGATCCTGCGTACCAAGCGCTCGGTCAAGGTCGAAGAGGTCATGCATGAGACCAGGCATGCCATCCCGGCCACCATGGACCAGGAGGAGGCGGCGCGCGAATTCGAACAATACGATCTTCTGTCCGCCGCCGTCGTCGACGAGAACGAGCGGCTGGTCGGCGTGCTGACCATCGACGATGTCGTCGACGTCATCCAGCAGGAGGCCGAGGAAGATCTGCTGCGCATGGGCGGCGTCGGCGACGAAGAACTCTCGGACAGCATCTTTTCGACCTCGCGCTCGCGCGTGCCCTGGCTGCTGGTCAATCTTTTGACGGCTTTCCTGGCGGCTTCGGTGATCGGCCTGTTCGACCGCACCATCGAGCATATCGTGGCGCTGGCGGTGCTGATGCCGATCGTCGCCGGCATGGGCGGCAACGCCGGCTCGCAGACCATGACCGTCACGGTGCGGGCGCTGGCGACCAGGGACCTCGACATCTACAATGCCGGCCGCATCATCCGCCGCGAGATCGGGGTGGGCTTCATCAACGGCATCATTTTCGCCATACTGATCGGCCTGGTGGCTGCTGCCTGGTTCCACGATCGCAATCTCGGCGGCATCATCGCGGCTGCGATGATCATCAACATGTTCGTGGCGGCTCTGGCGGGCATCCTTATCCCGCTGCTGCTCGACCGCTTCAAGATCGACCCGGCTGTGGCTTCGGCGGTTTTCGTCACCACGGTCACCGATGTCGTCGGTTTCTTTGCCTTTCTCGGGCTCGCCACATGGTGGTTCGGCGTGCGCTGAACGGCACCTCAATTGACTTTTACGTAAATGCCGTGCGAGGCTTTGGAAGGTGCCTTGTCCGCCGATTCTGGTTACGCGCCTGGGCGCCGGCTGCGCCGGCCAGTTGGAACTCGCGGCGTGGCCGGGGCATTGGAGTGACGATGCGGGAATATTATTCGATCACGGAACTGACCCGCGAATTCGACGTGTCGACGCGGACGTTGCGCTTCTACGAGGACGAAGGGCTGGTGCAGCCGGTACGGCGCGGCCGCACCCGGCTGTTCCGCCCGTCGGACCGGCATCTGATCCGCCAGATCATGCGGGGAAAGAGGCTCGGCTTCTCGATCAACGAGATCCGCGAAATCATCCAGATGTACAGGGAGCCGCCCGGCGAGGTCGGCCAACTCAAATTGATGATCAAGCGAATCGAGGAAAAGCGGGAGCATTTGCGCCAGAAACGCCGCGACCTCGAAGAGACCCTGGCCGAACTCGACCAGGCCGAGGAATCCTGCGTCGAGCGGCTGGTGGAACTCGGCGTCACCACATAGGCGCGGTGTCAGCCTCGGCTCAAACCCAGCGCCGCACCCTTTTGGCGTAGTCCCGGTACTTTTTGCCAAATTTGGCGGTCAGCACCTTCTCCTCGCTCTCGATCGTCAGCTTCTGCGTCAGGAACGCCGCGATGACCGCCAGCGGCAGGAACCAGGCGATCCCCGTGACAAAGGCGAGGCTGACCAGCAGCAATGTGTTGGCGAGGTAGATCGGGTTGCGGCTGACGGCGAAGGGTCCGGTGGTGACCAGATGGTCAGGCACGCCGTTCGGGTTGAGCGTCGTCTTGGCGCGGATCATGGTGCGGATTGCCGTGAACCAGAGCGCCGCAACCGCCACCAACCCCACAAGGCCGGCGGCGAACAGGATGTCGCCGAGAAGATCGCCGATCCACGGCAGCGGATAGAACAGCCCTAGCGCGACGCTGACGATGATGGCGGCGATATAGATCAGCGGCGGCCATGGGATGTGCCCCAGCTTCGGCTGCCCAGGATTTTGCTGCACGGGTTTCGGGTGACTGTCGCTCATTATTGTCCTCCCTCGATTAGCGCGTTCCCGGTTCCGCCGCCTCGGTTTGGGCGGTGCAGGTGCCGGCGAGCTCGCCAATATGCGCCTTCCACTCCAGGGACTGGTCGTTGCTGTAGAGCCGGTCAAGCGAGGCTTCGCCCTGGAGAGTGTCCAGCATGCAGGCACAATAGCTGGAGCAGAACTCGGTGTCGCGTGCCTGCTCGCAGGATATCTGGCAGGACTTCAGAAAACTCACCTCCCTGGTTTCGGCCTGCGCCGGCATGAATTGCGAAAACAGCCAGACCGAGCCGATCAGCACCGGCTGATGGATCAAATAGAAGGCAAGGCTGTGCCGGCCGATGAAGACCAGCGGGTTTGCCCAGCGGCCGGGCGCCAAGGCCGACAGCCGCGTCAGTGCGCCAGAGGTGGCGGCGCGCTTGGTAACCGCGATGCCGGCAAGCACGGCGCCGAACCAGGGCAGCAGCGGAACGTAGTCATTGGAGCGCGGGTTGGTCGCCGACAGGCCGACCCACCACAAAGCCGGATGATCGAAAAGCTCGGATCGCAAGTAGAAAGGCGCGGCGATAACGAGGGCCGCCACGGCAAGCGTCAGCAGCGCCGGCAGCCGCAGGAACGCCAGGCCGAGCAAGCTGGCGAGCGCGATCTCGTGCAATATGCCGAAGAAGATGAAGCCGTCGGGCGTGGCGATGCGGGTGACCAGCGATATTGAGAGCGCTGCCCCGGCAACCATGGCGAAGCGCTTCCAGAAGCCGGTCCAGCGGATTTTTTTGCCATGGGCGAGATAGAGGCTGATGCCGACCAGGAACAGGAAGCTCGAGGCGATGCAGCGCGCGTAGATTTTCCACCAGCCGAAGGCGGTGAGGCCGGGATCGGTGTAGCCGAAGAATTCGAGGTCCCAGGTGAAATGATAGCTCGCCATGGCAAGCAATGCGATGCCGCGTGCAATGTCGATAGCGGCGATGCGCTTCGACTTCGGTTGATCCTGAACGGCTGCGCTCGGCGTGTCGATGCTCATTGGTCTCGCTGTCTTGGTTCCAGCCCCGGCAAGACGACTATCACGGTTGCCACCGTCAAAAGAAGCAGGGCCTTGCGTCGCGTTGGTGACGGTCGGCATCAGGGCTGCTTTAGGCCAGAGCCGGAAAGCCTTTGGCCGGCTTCGCTTTTTGCCGTGAAGGCGTCGGTTTCCTGTTACCCGGCCAGGAATCGCCGCGGCAGATTTGTGCTCCAACCCTGCTTCGGGCGATTCGGCTTCGGGGAACACAATGGCTACCCATGTGCGCCATCCGATCTGGCTTGCGGCCTTGCGGCCGGCGGATGCCCGCACCTTCGCCTCGCTCTATGCGGTCGAATCCTTCGCGCGCGCCACCGTGTCCAGCGTCATCCCGATCCAGGCCTATGAGATACTGCACAACGAGCAGATCGTTTCGATCCTCTACACGATCGTGGCGATGCTCGGCCTGTCGGCGACGCTGTTCATGCCGATGCTGATCGCCCGCTTTGCCCGGCGCTGGGTCTATACCGCCGGCGCCTGCCTGCTGGCCGTCGGCTCGCTGTTCTTCGTCACCCATACGGCCAGGTGGTGGGCATGCTCTGCCGCGTCGTCGGCGCCGGGGCGCTGGCGATCACGCTCAACCTCTACATCATGGACCATATCCGCAAGACCGATTTCATGCAGGCCGAGTCGCTGCGCATGGCGTGGTCGATGCTTGCCTGGACCGCCGGGCCGACCCTCGGAATTTACCTCTACACGCGTTTCGGCATCTATGCCGCGCATGGCGCGGTGGCCGTCTTCGCCATGGCTTTGCTGGCGCTGTTCTGGACTTACCGGCTTGGCGATAACCCGTCGATCCGCCCCGGCAAGACGCGGCCGGTCAATCCGCTGGCCAATATCGGCCGCTTCGTCGCGCAGCCAAGGCTGAGGCTGGCCTGGCTGATCGCCTTCGGCCGCTCCTGCTTCTGGACGACGTTCTTCGTCTACGGGCCGCTGTTCATGGTGATCACCGGCGAGGGCAAGCTCGCCGGCGGCCTCTTGGTTTCGGCCGGCAATGCGCTTTTGTTCATGGCAATCTTCTGGGGCAGGGCAGGAAAGCGTTTCGGCGGCCGGCGCACCATGACGTTCGCCTATTTCGCGATGTCGGCAACGCTGCTGGCGGCCGGCGCCGTCGGCGAGGCCGCGCCGCTCATCACCGGCGCCTTGCTGCTTTGCGGTGCTTTCTTCACCATCGCGCTGGATGCGCTGGGCTCGACCGCCTTCATGCGCTCGGTGCGCTCGTATGAGCGGGCACAGATGGCGGCGGTCTACCGCACCTATCTCGACTTTTCCGAGCTGACGCCGCCTCTGGTCTATTCCGTGGTGCTGGCGTTCTTCGGCCTGGGCGCGGTTTTCGCGACACTCGGCCTGCTGGCGGCGATCTGCGGCTTCGGCACCTGGCGCTATCTGCCCAAATCGCTTTGATGTTCGAGCGCCACATGGCGCTCGCGCACCCCAATTGTGGAAGCGGTGCAGTGCCGCATCGAACGCAGGCCGTTCTGTTCGACCGCGCAGATCGCGACGTCTGCGGCGCCAGTTCTCCGGTTTGGCGAGGCGGCGCATTCGCCACACGATCCGGCGGAATTTGGTTTGCCGGGCGCGGCGATTCTGCCTATAGTCGCTGATGTCGTCGGTTCCGTTTGGAACCAAGAGGGAATGCGGTGCGGGCGAAATTGTTTGCCCAATGCCGTGGCTGCCCCCGCAACTGTGTGCGGTAGTCCTCTCCATATGCCACTGAAGGTTCGCCTTCGGGAAGGTGGGGAAGGGTGCTGATCCGCGAGCCAGGAGACCTGCCGGCGACAGGAAACTGACTTCTATGCCCTCGGGTGGAGGGCGAAAGGACAAGACATGAATACCGCTTCCGTTTCGCTCGGCGCTTCCGCCTCCTCGCAGTCGCGTCTCATGCAGCTGGCGCTTGCTGCATTCCTCGGCATTTTCGTCATGGGCTTTGTCGGCTTTTCGCATATCGATGCGGTCCACAATGCCGCGCACGACTATCGCCACTCGATGGGCTTTCCCTGCCACTGACAAGGGGCTGACATCATGACACTGTTTCGCAACGTCGTGTTCATCGCGGCGATCGCAGGGCTTGTGGCCGGCGTCGTTCTCGCCTGCATGCAGGCCTACGCCACCGTGCCGCTCATCCTGAAAGCGGAAGTCTACGAACAGGCCGGCGGCGGCCATGACCATGCCGCGGCACCTGCGGCACCGGCCGAAAACGCAGCGGGCACGATGGCTATGAGCAGCGCCGCGCCGGCACCGGCTGAAGCAATGGCTCCGGCTGAAGACGAAGGCTGGGCGCCGGCCGACGGCTTCGAGCGCTTTGGCTTCAGCGTCGTTGCCAATATCGTCACCGGCATTGGCTTCGCACTGGTCCTGGTCGCGGTTTCGGAGTTCGCCGGCGGCATCGGCAATTGGCGCCAGGGCCTGTTCTGGGGGCTGGCCGGCTTTGCCGTGTTCACGCTGGCGCCCGGCCTCGGCCTGCCGCCGGAACTGCCGGCGATGCCGGCGGCCGACCTTGTCCAACGCCAGATCTGGTGGTGGGCAACAGTGGTGGCGACAGCGGCCGGTCTCGGCCTTATCGCCTTCCGCAGATCGCTGCCGCTGGCGATCCTTGCCGTGGCGTTGATCGTTGCGCCGCATATTGTCGGCGCGCCGCAGCCCGACAGTTTCGAGACGGCGATCCCGGAAGGCCTGCATCATCAGTTCGTGGTGGCGGTGACGCTGACCAATCTGGTGTTCTGGCTGGTGCTCGGTATGGTCGTCGGGCTGGTGCGCGGACGCTTCACCGGCGCGGCAACCAGCCTGCGCGACAGCTTTGCCTGACCGCGCTGCCGGGGCGCTGACCCTGGTCATCGGCGGTGCGCGCTCCGGCAAGAGCGCGCATGCCGAGAGGCTGGTGAGCGCCTGTCCGGCGCCGTGGAGCTATATCGCCACAGCGCAAGCCTATGACGAGGAGATGCGTCAGCGCATCGCGCTGCACCGCTCGCGGCGAGGCGATGGCTGGACGACCATCGAGGCGCCGCTCGACCTTACCGGCGCGATCGAGGCACTGCCCGACGGCCAGCCGGTGCTGATCGACTGCCTGACGCTGTGGCTGACCAACCATATGCTGGCCGACCATGATGTCGAGGCCGAATGCCGAAGGCTGGCCGATGTGCTGTCGCGGCCGCGCGGCCCGTGGTTCGTGGTGTCCAACGAGGTCGGCCAGGGCATCGTGCCGGACAATGCGCTGGCAAGACGGTTTCGCGATGCCGCCGGCCGGCTGAACCAGGACGTCGCGGCGGTCGCCGGCACCGTGCTTTTGATGGTGGCGGGGCTGCCGCTCAAGGTGAAATGACATGGCTGATACTATCGATCCCAAGACCATTGAACAGGGGGACGAGGAACGCCACCGCGCCAAGATGGCCAAGCGCAAGGCGGTGCAGGACGCCGAGGTTGCAGCCAAGACGGTCGAGAAGGGGCTGTTGATCGTCAACACCGGGCCGGGCAAGGGCAAGACCACGGCCGCCTTCGGTCTGGCGCTCAGGATGCTCGGCTACGGCAAGCGTGTCGGCGTCGTCCAGTTCATCAAGGGCAAATGGCACACCGGCGAGAAGGACGCCTTTGCCGCCTTCGGCGACCGTGTCCTCTGGCACGCCATGGGCGAGGGCTTTACGTGGGAGACGCAGGACCTGAAACGCGACATCGCGGCGGCCGAGGCCGCCTGGGCGAAGGCGCTCGAGCTGATGGCCGAGCCGTCGATCAGCCTGGTGGTGCTCGACGAGTTGAACATCGCGCTGCGTTACGACTATCTCGACCTCGAAAAGGTGGTCGCGGCGCTGAAGTCACGCCGCGAAGGCCTGCATATCATCGTCACCGGCCGCAACGCCAAGCCGGCACTGGTCGAGGCGGCCGACCTGGTCACCGAGATGGCCGTGACCAAGCACCACTTCTCCGCCGGCGTGAAGGCGCAGCAGGGGATTGAGTTCTGAGGGGTGTTGCTGGTTTGTCAAGGTCAGCGCTGCCCCTCATCGCCTGCCGGCGACTTCTCCCCGTGAAGGACGGGGAGAAGGAGCTAGCCGCAACGCTGGCGATCTCCCTCTCCCTGTCTTTTCACGGGGAGGTAAGGCTGAGGGGCAGCGCCGACCTGAACCGATTATTTGAGGCGTTGCCCTATTTTGTTCTTGCTTTGTGCCGGCAGCTATGCTACTAATTCCGCTATGGTGCTAATTGGCTCCAACGACCCGCCGCTTGGCGGGTTTTTTGTTTGCGCTCGATCTCGAGCGCAGGTCACGCCAAGATAACAACCACTGCGACCACCCCGAACAGCGCAATCAGCAGCAAGTCGGCGACCTGGTAGAGTTTCAGCGCCCGTCGGACGTCGGTGCTCTCGACATCGTCGCGGCGGCCGCCCTCGCCCATCAACGCGTCTTCGACCATCACGCCGTCGTAGGAACGGGGGCCGGCGAGCGCCAGGCCGAGCGCGCCGGCCATCGCTGCCTCCGGCCAGCCGGCATTGGGCGAGCGGTGTTTTTTCGCATCGCGCCGCACGGCGTGCCAGGCGGCTTTGGCGTCGGCGCCCTTTACCAGGAAAGCCGCAAGCACGATCAGCAGCGCCGTCAGTCGCGACGCCGGCAGGTTGATCCAGTCGTCGAAGCGCGCAGCCGCCCAGCCGAAGGCTTCGTGGCGCGGCGTGCGGTGGCCGATCATCGAATCGGCGGTGTTTGCGGCCTTGTAGGCGACGCCGCCGGCGAGCCCGCCAATACCGATCCAGAAGGCCGGCGCGACGACACCGTCGGAGAAATTCTCGGCAAGACTTTCGATCGCTGCGCGGCAGACAGCGGCCCTGTCGAGCTTTTCCGGATCGCGGCCGACGATCCTGGAGACGGCAATGCGGCCCATGTCCAGTCCGCCGCTGTCGAGTGCGTCGGCCACCGCTTCGACGTGCTCGGCCAGGCTCTTCTGCGACAGCAGCGACGTCGCCAGGATTGCGGTGACCAACAAGCCGAAGGGAATGCTCCAAAGCATGGCTTCGATCCAGAAGGCGAGGCCGGCCGGCACCAGCACGATCACCAGCAGCGCGACGACGCCCCAGCGGCGACGGTCGGCGTCGGAATCAGTGGCGCGGTTGAGCCTGCGGTCGAGAAAGGATATCAGCCTGCCGAACCAGGTGACGGGATGGCCAATGGCATCGAAGAGCCGGGCCGGGTAGCCGAGTACAAGTTCGATGGCCAGCGACAGGGAAGTGATCAGGATCGACATGAAGTCTCTTGATGGAGTGACGGCGGCGGTGGACCACGGCGGAAGCCTTGGCCGGGCGAGGGCGCTTTTCCCTCACGCGCCGCTGCCTTTCGTCGACCTCTCGACCGGGATCAATCCGCACTCCTACCCGCTTTTCGATTTGCCCGCCACCGCCTTGTCGCGATTGCCGGAAACGGCGCGCAGCCGCGACTTGGCTGAACTCGCGGCAAGCGCCTATGGCGCGCCGTCGGCGGCGAACGTCGTGGCGGCGCCCGGCACGCAAATCCTGTTGCCGCGCGTCGCTTCGCTGGTCAGCCCGGGCAAGGCGCTGGTGCTCGGGCCGACTTATGCCGAGCATCGGCGGGCAGCAGCGATCGCCGGCCACGCGGCGGCTGAAGTCGATGATTTCGAAGCCCTGGCGGCGGCCAACCTTGCGATCGTCGTCAATCCAAACAACCCGGACGGGCGCGTCGTCGAGCGCGAAAGATTGCTTCGACTTGCCGGGGCATTACGCGCCAGAGGCGGGCTGCTGGTCGTCGACGAGGCCTTCATGGATGTCGGCCCGCGCAGCGAGAGCCTGGCCGGCGACGTCGACCAGGGCGGCATCGTCGTGCTGCGCTCGTTCGGCAAGTTCTTCGGCCTGGCCGGCCTGCGGCTTGGGTTTGGATTGGCCGACGCGCTGATGGTCGAGCGGCTGGAGGCGCAATTCGGGCCATGGGCAGTTGCCGGGCCGGCGCTCGAATATGGCATAAGGGCGCTTGCCGACACCGGCTGGCAGGCCGGGATGCGGCGCCGTCTGGCCGAGGACGCCGCACGGCTCGACACGCTGTTCGGCCGCTTCGGCGTGCCTGTCGCCGGTGGCACCACGCTGTTCCGTTATCTCAGGCTGGCGGGCGCCGCCGGCCTGTTTTCGGTGCTCGGCCAGCGCGGCATCCTGCTTCGGCATTTCGCCGGCCGGCCGGATGTGCTGCGCGCCGGCCTGCCGGGAGCCGACGAAGAATGGCGGCGGCTCGAATCGGCGCTTGCCGGCTGGGCCTCGCGGCGCGACGATGATGCCAAGGGAGAAACGACCCAATGATCCATGTCTGCTCGCTGTCCAAAGTCGAGGAAACGGTAACGAAGACCGGCGCCGGGCGGCTGCTTTCGCTGCTCGCCGCCGGAACGGAGGTGGTGCGACCGGCCTCGATCACCAGGGAAAACCATCTGCATCTGGTCATGCACGACATTGCGGTGGCGCAGGAGGGCATGACCATGCCGGGCGAGGAGCACGTTGTGACCCTGCTCGATTTCGCCCGCCAATGGGACCGCTCGCGGCCGCTGGTGGTGCATTGCTATGCCGGCATCAGCCGCTCGACCGCCTCGGCCTATATCATCGCGGCAGCGCTGGCGCCGAAGCGCGACGAGGCCGAGTTGGCCGAGACTCTGCGCAGGCTGTCGCCGACGGCGACACCCAATCCGCGGCTGATCGCGATCGCCGACACGCTGCTCGATCGCAGGGGCCGGATGATCGAAGCGATCCAGGCGATCGGGCGCGGCGCGGATGCTTTCGAAGGCACACCGTTCGAATTGAAAATCTGAGCCTAAAAACAAGTTCCAGGAAAGTGCGCAGGAGTTCTAGGACACGGCCAAGGCGCGAATGATGATCGGGAGAATTTTGGCCATCGTTGTTGGCGTGGTCTGCACGACAGGCAGCGCCATGGCCGCCTCCATGCCGGCTCTCAAGTCGATCGACCCGGCAGCGCTCCAGGCCTCTGTCGAGGGTTTGGCCAAGGAACTTATGCTGCCCGGTGCTATGGTTTTGCTCAAGACTCCGCGAGGCAACCTCGTCTTCGGCTACGGTACGACTGAACTGGGTGCCACGAACCCGCCGCGCGCCGATACCCACTTCCGTGCGGCCTCGAACACCAAGACGATGACCGCCGCTGTTATCGTGCAACTCGTGCAGGAAGGGAAACTGAGCTTCGCCGATCTGATCTCGAAATACGTCCAGCGCGTTCCCAACGGCGACGAGATAACCATTCGGCAGCTCATAACGATGCGGAGCGGCCTCCCAAACTTCACAAATGCGCCGGAACTTGCCGAAAGCCTGGACAAGTATCCTTACAGGGTATGGACCGCCGATGAAGTACTCGGCATGGCGTTCAAACGGCCGCCGGACTTCGCGCCGGGTGCCGAATTCGAGTACAACAACACCAACTACTACCTGCTCGGCCTTGTTGCCGAGAAGATCGACGGCAAGCCGCTCTCGACCATCTTCCGGGACCGCCTTTTCGGGCCGCTCGGGATGAAGAACACGGCGTTGCCGCCGAGCACGTCGAACGCCATCCCCGAGCCATACTCAAACGGTTACCTCTACGGCAGTACTTCGTACGCCCTGGCTGATGCGCCCTATCCGGACGACCTCCAGGCCGCGGCCAGGGCCGGAACGCTCAAGCCCAACGACGACACATGGCAGAACCCGTCCGCCTACTTTGCGGCTGGCGGAGTCATCTCCACCGCCGATGACCTCGCGACCTGGATGCGCGCGCTGGTCGGGGGCAAGCTCTTCAATGCCGACTTCCAGCGGCAGTGGCTTGCAAGCCCTGTGGCGCCGGAGCCGGGCGAACCCGCCATGCAAAAATACGGCTATGGCATCCTAACGCTGACCTTCGGGCCTAACGTAATCTACTATCACGAAGGCGAGATGCCCGGTTACCAGTCCTTCATGGGCTACGATCCGGCCAATGACGTCACCCTGGTCATATGGACCAACCTGACTCTCGCGCTCGACGGCCAGGCGACCGCCAACACCTTGATGGTGAAGATACTGGACGAAATCTACACGGTGTCGCCGCTTCAAGAGGGGAAGTGAGGATCCTCGCGCGAATGGAATCGCCCCTCGTGAGGAGGCCTGAGCTGGTGGGATCGAACACCTACGCCAGCCAATCCGCCAGCTTGGCCTTGCGCATGTCCCTCACCAAGCCGATGAAGCCGTCGGCCTGATGCTCGGCGGTGAGCCGGCCTTTTTCGGCGGTGGCAATGCTGGCGTCGCCGACCACGCCATTCGGGTTGAGATCGCTGGCGACCCAGGCGAAGGCGTGCGTTCCGGTGTGGCGCAGCAGCGAAAATTCCTTTTCGGCCCGGGCAACCTTGGACACGAAATTGTCGGCCTTGGCCATATCGACGAGGTCGGACCGGAAATGCAGCATCAGCGAGGTCTCGACGTCGCCGCCATGAATGCCGAGGCGGTCTTCGAGATCGGTGTACATACCGGCCGGCCGGCCAAAGCGCTGCCAGCTGGTCTTTACCGCCAGCATCTTTGCCCGCACGCGCAATTCGCGGGTGATGATGCCCATGATCTCTTCATTGCCGCCATGCGAGTTGACGACAATCAGTTTTCGGACGCCGGCGCGCGCGACCGACAGGCCGAGTTCGGTCCATGCCTCGACCAAGGTCGTCGCCGGCAGGGTGAGGGTGCCGGGCGCATGCAGGTGCTCGTTCGACTTGCCTACCGCCTGCACCGGCAGGATGCGGATGTCGAGATCGCCGGGCAGGCGGGCGATCACCGTTTCCAGCATGCCGTTCATGATCGAGGTGTCGGTCGAAACCGGCAGATGCGGCCCGTGCTGCTCGATCGCTGCCAGCGGCAGAACGGCAATGGTCGCCTCAGGATCAATGGTCGCGTATTCGGTGGTCCGGTAGTCACCCCACCATACGCGCTTTTTTGTTCCGGCCATTTTGAACCTCGAAGAGACTGAATGGGCGTTTGCGCTGCCCCTCACCCTTAGCCTCTCCCCGTGAAGGACGGGGGAGGGGGATCGCCAGCCTTCCGGCTCGCTCTTCTCCCCGTCACTACACGGGGAGAAGGTGCCGGCACGCGGATGAGGGGCAGCGCCAACCTTTGTCGTGTAACTTGAGATCATCGGCCTGTCGATTCCAGCCGCTGGCCAGCGCTGCTCAACCCGCCGCGATAACCTCGATCTCGACCTTGAATTCTGGCCGGGCAAAACCTGAAACGATCATCAGCGTCGAGGCGGGCGCAGGGCTGGCGAACAGCCGGTCGCGAACCTCCATATAGGGGCGCAGGAAGGCGCGGTCGGTGACGTAGGCGTTGATGCGGACGATGTCGGACAGGCTGAGCCCGGCCTCGCCGAGAATCGCCGATATGTTCTGGAAACAGAGCTCGGCCTGTGCGCCGGCGTCTTCCGGGATCTGGTCGTCCGCTGTGATCGCAACCTGGCCCGAACACAGCACCAGCCGCTTGCCGGGCGGCAGCTCGACGCCGTGGCTGTAGCGGGCGAAGGGCGGCTTGATCGACTTCGGCGTGAGAAATTTGAACATGGCAATCTCCGTTCACGGCAGCCTATCGCATCGGCCCGAAAATCGAGATCGATTTTCGGAAAGCACGATGCGACAGGATACGAAGTTTAGAACGTACTTTGTGCGTCCAAGTGGACGCACGTCGCTCTAATGCGGGATCGATGCGGGCATCAAGATGGCGGTGCATGTCACGAGGGCGATTGTGGACAGGCGATCAAAAAATAGGCACGATGCCTTTCGTACAGCATGACCCGTCCGGCCTTCGCGCCGCCATTGCACAGGCGGGCATTGCACAAGCGGGCGGTCCCGGCGTAACGCGCCGGTGGCATGTGTCTTGCTTCTTGAAACAACGGTGTCGAGCCCGCCGCGTGACGCGCCGGAGCGAACAAAGGGTGGTGTGGATGTACGGAAAACTGAAGATTTCGGCCGGCGCGATCGTGCTGCTTGGCGCAGGCACGCTTGCTGCGGCAGCGAACGAAAAAGTCACCTTCGGCACCAATTGGCTGGCCGAGCCGGAGCATGGCGGTTACTACCAGGCGGTGGCGGATGGCACCTATGCGGCCTGCGGCATCGACGTGACGATCATGCAGGGCGGCCCACAGGTCAGCGGCCGGCCGCTGCTGCTGGCCGGCAAGATCGATTTCTACATGGGCGGCAATTTGCTGTCGGCCTTCGATGCCGTGCAGCAAGGCATACCGATGCGCGTCGTCGCCGCCGACTTCCAGAAGGACCCGCAGGTCATCATGTCCCATCCCGGCCAGGGGCTGGACAAATGGGAAGACCTGAAGAACGCCGACCAGTACATCCTCGGCGACGAAGGTGCGCAGACCTTCTTCCAGTGGATGGTCACCGACCTTGGCTTCGATGCCGCCAAGCGCGTGCCATACACCTTCAACCCTGCGCCGTTCATCGCCAACAAGAAGTCGATCCAGCAGGGTTACGTCACCTCGGAGCCATTCGCCGTTCAAAAGCAGGGCGGTTTCACGCCGAACCAGTTCCTGCTGGCCGACTATGGCTGGGACACATATGCAACGACGGTCGAGACCATGCAGGAGACGATCGACAAGCGGCCCGAGGTGGTCCAGTGCTTCGTCGATGGTTCGGCCAAGGGCTGGTACAATTATCTCTACGGCGACAACAAGGCCGCCAACGAAATGATCAAGAAGGAAAATCCGGACATGACGGATGAGCAGATCGCCTTCTCGATCGAGCAGTTGAAGAAGTTCGGCGTCGTCGATTCCGGCGACAGCGAAAAGCTCGGCATCGGCGCCATGACCGACGCGCGCATCCAGAGTTTTTACGACAAGATGGTCAAGGCCAAAGTCGCGCCGGCGGGCATCGACATCAAGAAGGCCTACACGCTTTCCTTCGTCAACAAGGGCGTCGGGCTCGACCTGAAGAAGTAGACCGTGAAGCTGGAGAAAGTGGCGCAACAGCCAGGAAGTGTACCGGGGCCGACGCTGTTGGCGCTGCGTGGCGTCGGCAAGGTTTTTTCCAACGGCGTCACCGCGCTCAGCAATGTCGAGCTGACGATCCGGGAAGGCGATTTCCTCAGCCTGCTCGGGCCGTCCGGCTGCGGCAAATCGACGGCGCTGCGGCTGATTGCCGGCCTGTCGACGCCGACCTCGGGCCTGCTCGACTGGCGCGGCAGCGGCGCCCGCGATCGTTCGAATATCGGCGACCGCTCGAATATCGGCTTCGTCTTCCAGGAGCCGACGCTGCTGCCCTGGGCCGACGTCTTCGACAATGTCTGGCTGCCGCTGCGGCTGAGGGGCGTGTCGCGGGCCAAGGCGGCACCGACGGTGATGGAGATGCTGGCGCGGGTTCACCTGACCGGCTTCGAGAAGGCGGTGCCGCGCGAACTGTCGGGCGGCATGAAGATGCGCGTCTCGATCGCCCGCGCCATGGTGACCAAGCCGCGGATTCTGTTGATGGACGAGCCGTTCGCGGCACTCGACGAGATCACCCGCTTCAAGCTCAACAATGACCTTCTGGAGCTATGGCAGGATCAGCGTTTCACCGTCGTTTTCGTCACCCACAGCGTCTTCGAAAGCGTTTTCCTCTCCAACCGCGTCGTCGTCATGGCGGCGCGGCCGGGCCGAGTGTTCGCGGAGCTTGCCGTCGACGCGCCCTATCCGCGCGACGAGGCGTTTCGCACCTCGCCCGACTATGCCGCGCTCTGCCGCCAGGCATCCGACGTGCTGATCGGCGCCATCAACTCAACTGCCGGACCGCATCATGACGGCCATTGAAGAACCAGTCCTGGCGCTCGACCCGGAGGAGGCGCGCCGCGTCCGCCAGGAGCGCTTCGAGCGCATCGGCAGATGGCTGCTGCCGCTGGCCATCATGATCCTGGCGATCTGGCTGTGGGACCGTGTCTGCGTCTGGAACGACATCCCGAAATACATCCTGCCGCGTCCCGGCGTGGTGCTGCAGACGTTGCATGACGATGCCGGGCTGCTGTTCTCCTCGCTGCTGGTGACACTCAGGATCACCTTCTTGAGCCTGCTTCTCGCCGTCATCGGCGGCGTCGGGCTGGCGGTGCTGTTCGCTCAGTCGAAATGGGTGGAGATGTCGTTCTTTCCGTTCGCCATCGTGCTGCAGGTGACGCCGATCGTCGCGATCTTTCCGCTGATCAACATCTATGTCGACAACCAGACGACAAAGCTTTTGCTTTGCGCCTGGATCGTCGCCTTCTTCCCAATCCTCTCCAACACCACGCTCGGCCTCAATTCGGTCGACCGCAATCTGCGCGACATGTTCAAGCTCAACGGTGCGACCCGCTGGCAGCAGTTGCGCTACCTGCGGCTGCCGGCGGCGATGCCTTATTTCCTCGGCGGGCTGAAGATCGCCGGCGGGCTGTCGCTGATCGGCGCGGTGGTGGCCGAGTTCGTCGCCGGCGCCACCGGCCAGTCGTCCGGCCTCGCCTCGCGCATCATCGAGGCCGGCTACCGGCTCAACGCGCCAAGGCTGTTCGCCGCGCTGATCCTGATCTCGCTCACCGGCATCCTGATCTTCCTGGTGCTGTCGCTGGTTTCGCATCTCATTTTGCGGCGCTGGCACGAGAGCGCGCTGAGGCAGGAGCGGTAGGCATGGTTGGCGCCGTTACCCCCCTCTGTCCTGCCGGACATCTCCCCCCCAAGGGGAGAGATTGGACCTCATTTCGGATTTCGCCAATTACTGACGTGGCAAGGCGTGTGCCCCGGTTGAAGCTGCCGATCTCCCCCCTTGAGTGGGAGATGTCCAGCAGGACAGAGGGGAGTGCGGCTTGATACCAGCCTCTGGTCCTTATCATCTTGCAAACGTTCGTGTTCATCAGTCGCTGACGCCAAGACTGGCCGCAGCATTCGATGCCGACGGCTTTGCGCTTGCGGATATCGCCGTCGCCAACGGAAAAATCTCCAGCATTGCAGCACATCAGCGATCCAATGCACCGGCAGGCGCCATCGACCTCGGCGGCCGGATCGTCTTGCCCTGCTTCGTCGACTGCCACACCCATATCGACAAGGGCCATATCTGGCCTCGAAAGCCCAACCCGGACGGCACCTTCATGGGCGCGCTGAACGCAACGGGCGCCGACCGGGCGGCGCGCTGGAGCGCCGACGACGTCGCCCGCCGCATGGATTTTTCGCTGCGCTCGGCCTATGCGCATGGTACCAGGGCACTGCGCACGCATCTCGACAGCGTTGCGCCGCAGGAAGAGATCTCCTGGCCGGTGTTCGAGACGATGCGGGATGAATGGCGCGGCCGCATCGAGCTGCAGGCGGCCTGCCTGCTCGGCATCGAGGGCGTGCGCGACAGGAAATGGTTCGAGAGGCTGGCCAAGCGAGTGGCTGCGGCCAACGGCGTGCTCGGCGTCGTCACCTATATGGTACCGGATCTCGAAGAACTGCTCGACCAGGTATTTGCGCAGGCGATCAAGCACGGCCTCGACCTCGATTTCCATGCCGACGAGACCGACGATATCGCGGCGATCTCGTTGAAGAAAATCGCCGAAGCCGCCCTTTGGAACGGTTTCGAGGGGAACATCCTGGTCGGCCATTGCTGCTCGCTGGCGCGCCAGCCCGATCTCGACGTGCTCGACACGCTAGACAAGGTCGCCAAGGCCGGCTTGGCGGTGGTGTCGCTGCCGATGTGCAATCTCTATCTGCAGGACCGGCGCGGCGACAATACCACGCCGCGCTGGCGCGGGGTGACGTTGCTGCACGAGATGAAGGCGCGCGGCATTGCCGTGGCCGTCGCCTCCGACAATACGCGCGACCCGTTCTACGCCTATGGCGATCTCGACATGCTTGAGGTTTACCGGATGGCGACGCGCATCCTGCATCTCGACCATCCCGTCGCCGACTGGCCGCAAGCGGTGACTTCGACGCCGGCCAAGGTGATGCGGCTCGACGGTTTCGGCACGCTTGCCGCCGGAGCGCCGGCCGATTTCGTCGTCTTCAAGGGGCGGAGCTGGACGGAATTGCTGTCACGGCCCGAATCGGATCGCATCGTTGTACGCGACGGCCTGGCGATCGAGCGCCAGTTGCCCGATTATGCCGAACTCGATGATCTGATGGTGGAATGATGGATATTGCAGCGCTCAAGCGCGACCTGCACGGTTTGAAGATCGACGACCATCCGGCGATCGTCCAGCAGAAGAGCCGCGACTTCTACTGGTACAGCCCGGTGCTGAAGCAGCAGCTCGATCACGTCACCGGCGACCTGATCGTGACGCCGAAAACCGAAGACGAGGTCGTCCGCATTCTCGCCGCCTGTCACCGGCATGGCGTGCCGGTGACGCCGCGCGGCAGCGGTACCGGGAACTACGGCCAAGCGATGCCCTTGTCCGGCGGCGTCGTGCTCAATCTCGCCGAGATGAACGCGGTCAAGACGATCGCCCCCGGCCGTGTCGTCACTGGCCCCGGCGCCGTGCTCGCCGACATCGACAGAGCGACGCGGGCGCATTCCGGCCAGGAGCTCCGCATGTCGCCGTCGACCTACAACACGGCATCGATCGGCGGCTTCGTCGCCGGCGGCTCCGGCGGTATCGGCTCGATCCGCTGGGGCGGACTGCGCGACCTCGGCAATGTCATCCGGCTGAGGACCGTGACGATGGAGGCTGAGCCGCGTGTCATGGAACTCGCCGGCGAGGACGTGCTGAAGGTGATGCATGCCTACGGCACCAACGGCATCATCACTGAAGTCGAGATGCCGCTGACCGCCAGCTATGACTGGATCGACGTCATCGTCGGCTTCGACGATTTCATGGATGCGGCCGGCTTCGGCAACGACCTCGCCATCCAGGACGGCATACTGGCGAAACTGATCACGCCGATCGCAGCACCGATCCCCTACGATTATTTCAAGCGCCACCAGCGGTTTTTCCGGCGCGGCCAAAGCATCGTCGTCCTGATGATCGCACCGCATGCGATGGATGCCTTCCTCGCCTTCACGGCGCGCAGCAAGGGCGAGATCGTCTTCCGCGCGGACAAGGAGGCCGATCTCAAGGGGTTGCCGCCAGCTTATGAGCTGACCTGGAACCACACGACACTGCGTGCCATCCGGGTCGATCCGACGATCACCTACCTGCAGACCCGCTACCCGTCGCCGGACCACCTCGGCCACGTCAAGGCGATGGTCGATCGCTTCGGCGACGAGGTGCCGGCGCATCTCGAATTCATCCGCTTCGACGGCGCCATCGGCATCGCAGGGCTGCCGCTGGTGCGCTTCACCACGGCGGAGCGGCTCGACGAGATCATCCGCATCCACGAGGACAATGGCTGCTGGATCTTCAACCCGCACCGCTACACGCTGGAAGAAGGCGGCATGAAGCGCACCGACGAGGTGCAGCTCGCCTTCAAGCGCGAAACCGACCCGCAAGGGCTGCTCAATCCGGGCAAGATGATCGCCTGGGAAAACCCGGACTATGATTATCGCTCGGGCAAGTCGTTCCTTTTCAAGGGGCTGGAGAACGCGGGTTGAACGTCCTCGTCCTCTACGCTCATCCGGTGGAGACCAGCTTCAATGCCGGCCTGCACCGGACCATCGTCGAGCGCCTGAAGTCGGCCGGCCATCTGGTCGACGACTGCGACCTCTATGCCGAGAATTTCGATCCCAGGCTGACGCGCGCCGAACGGATGTCCTATCACGACGAACGCAGCGACGGCGATCCGGCGTCGCCTTATGTCGAGCGCTTGCTGCGGGCCGAGGCGCTAGTGCTGTCGTTTCCGGTGTGGAACTTCGGCTATCCGGCCATTCTGAAGGGCTTTTTCGATCGCGTCTTCCTGCCCGGCGTGTCGTTCAAGCTGGTCGCCGGCAAGGTGCAGCCGTCACTGCACAATATTCGCAAGGTGGTCGCGGTCACGACCTATGGCGGCAGCCGGTTCCGAGCCATGCTGATGGGTGACCCGCCGCGCAAGCTGGTCAATCGGGTGCTACGTGCGACGATCAAGCCCGGCGGGTCGGTTTCCTACCTTGCGCATTACTCGATGAACCTGTCGACCGAGGGTAGTCGGACGAGGTTCGTGGCGAAAGTCGCGGCCAGGATCGACGCGTTCTGAGGTGCGCTACATCCGCACCCGTTCCGCCTTCGGATCGTACATCGGTTTAAGCGACGCCTCCGCCGCAAAGCGCTCGCCCGCGATCTCGATCTCGTAGGACGACGACAGGACATCCGCCTCGCTCTCGCCCTTGCAAGGCACGTAACCAAGCCCGATAGCGCCGCCGAGATGATGGCCGTAATTGCCCGAGGTAATCGGGCCGACGATCTTGCCGTCGCGCAGGATCGCCTCGTTATGGAAGAGCAGCGGCTCGGTGTCGTTCAGGCGAAACTGCACCAGCCGGCGCGACAGGCCGGTTTCTTTCTTCTTCAGCACCGCATCGCGGCCGAGGAAGTCTCCCTTGGCCGTCTTCACGGCAAAGCCGAGGCCGGCCTCCAGCACATTGTCTTCGTCGGTGATGTCGTGGCCGAAATGCCTGAAGGCCTTTTCGATGCGGCAGGAATCCAATGTGTGCAGGCCGCATAGCTTCAGGCCGACGTCGGCGCCGGCTTCTTCTATCGCCTCGAAGACGTGGGCAGCCTGGTCGGTCGAGACATAAAGCTCCCAGCCGAGCTCGCCGACATAGGTGACGCGGTGGGCGCGGGCCAGCCCCATGCCGATTTCGATCTCCTGAAACGTGCCGAACGGGTTGTTTTCGTTTGAAAAATCGTTGGGGCTCACCCTTTGAATCAGCTTTCTCGCATCCGGGCCCATCAGGCAGAGCACGGCTTCGGCAGCGGTCACATCGGTGATGACGACGAACTCGTCGGCAAGGTGTTTTCGCAGCCAGGCCAGATCGCGCTGCAGCGTCGCACCGGGCACGACGAGGAAGAAGGCTGTTTCAGACAGCCGTGAGACGGTGAGGTCGCTCTCGATGCCACCGCGCTGGTTGAGCATCTGGGTATAGACGATCTTGCCCGGCGCCACATCCATGTCGTTGGCGCAGAGCCTTTGCAGGAAGGCGCAGGCGTCGCGGCCTTCGACGCGGATCTTGCCGAACGAGGTCATGTCGAACAGGCCGACGCCGTTCCTGACTGCCAGATGCTCCTCGCGCTGGTTGTCGAACCAGTTCTGCCGTTTCCAGGAATAGCGGTATTCGCGCTCCTGGCCGGGCCTGGCGAACCAGTTGGCGCGCTCCCAGCCGGCGACCTCGCCGAACACCGCACCGCGCCCCTGCAGATGCTCATGCAGCGGCGAGCGCCTTATGTTCCGCGAAGTCGCCATCTGCCGGTAGGGGAAATGATCGGCGTAGAGCAGGCCGAGCGTTTCGGAGACGCGCTCCTTGAGATACCGGCGGTTCTTCTGGAACGGCTGGGCGCGGCGGATGTCGACCTCCCAGAGATCGAAAGGCGCCTCGCCGTCATTGATCCATTGCGCCAGCGCCATGCCGGCGCCACCGGAGGAGACGATGCCGATCGAATTGTAGCCGGTCGCCATCCAGTAGCCGGAAAGCTCCGGCGCCTCGCCGAGATAGTAGCGATCGTCGGGCGTGAAGCTTTCGGGGCCGTTGAAGAAGGTGTGGATGCCGGCGGTGGCCAGCATCGGCATGCGGTTGACGCCCATTTCGAGGATCGGCTCGAAGTGATCCATGTCCGCGGGCAACTGGTCGAAGCAGAAATCCTCGCTTATGCCGTTCATGCCCCACGGCTTGGCTACCGGTTCGAAGGCGCCGAGCATCATCTTGCCGGCATCTTCCTTGTAGTAGGCGCACTCGTCCGGGACGCGCAGCACCGGCAGGCGGGAAAGCCCGGCGATCGGCTCGGTGACGAGATAGAAATGTTCGCAGGCGTGCAGCGGGATGGTGACGCCGTTCTGGGCGCCAAGCTCGCGTGCCCACATGCCGGCGCAGTTGACGACGATGTCGGTATCGATCGTGCCTTGCTCGTCGCCCTGCGCCCAGGACACCCCGGTGACGCGGCCGGCCCTGGTATGGACCTTGGTCACCTTCACATTCTCGACGATCGTCGCACCACGCTGGCGCGCGCCCTTGGCCAAGGCCATGGCGATGTTGGCGGGGTCGCACTGGCCGTCGAGCGGCAGATGCACGGCGCCGACCACATCGGATACATTGAGATGCGGGTACATCTGCTTGACTTCACGTGGCGAAATCTCGCGCACGTCGACTTCGAAGGCGCGGGCGAGAGACGCCTGCCGATAGATCTCGTGCTTGCGCTCCTCGGTCAGCGCCACGGTGATCGAGCCGACCTGGCGCATGCCGGTGCCGACATCGGTCTCGGCCTCGAGCTTGACGTAGAGGTCGGCCGAATATTTCGCCAGCCGCGTCATATTCTGCGAGCCGCGCAATTGGCCGATCAGGCCGGCAGCGTGCCATGTCGTGCCTGACGTCAGCTGCTTGCGCTCGAGCAGCACGATATCGGTCCAGCCGAGTTTGGCCAGATGGTAGGCGATCGAACAACCGGAGACGCCGCCGCCGATGATAACCGCCCTTGCTTTGGGAGGAATAGCCTTGGTCGGAATGGTTTTGGTGGGCGGGGCGCTCATGCGGCCTCACGGCGATAGCTGGATGCGAAGCGGCGCAGGCGTGTGGCAGCCTCCATCAGCACCGGCTCAGGCTGGCAGAGGCTGAAGCGGATGTGGCCTGCTGCGGCCGCGCCGAAGCTCGAGCCGGGCATGACGCCGACCTTCTCCTGGTCGAGGAAAGCCCAGGCGAATTTTTCGTCGTCCGGCTCAATCGCCGATATGTCGAGCATCACATACATGCCGCCTTCGGAGCCGCGCACGGTGACGTTGTTCATCCCGCGCATGGCATCGAGAACGACGGCGCGCCTCGCGGCATAGCGCTCGGCGATCTCCTCGACGCCGTAGCCGTTTTCGAGCGCCTCGGCGCAGGCGAGGCTGATGAAGGCTGGCAGGCCGTAGGTCATCACCAGATTGAGGTCGGTCAGCAGCGAGATCATCTCCTCGGGCCCGGTCAGCCAGCCCATGCGCCAGCCGGTCATGCCGTGGCTCTTGGACATCGAATTGATGACTAGCGTGCGTTCCGTCATGCCAGGCAGCGAGCGTGGTGAGACGTGCTCGCCGCCGCCGAGCGTCCAGTAGACCTCGTCCGACAGGAGCCAGAGGTCATGCTCGCGGCAGATCTGCGCCAGCTCTTCCAGGCGCTCGCGCGAATAGACGGCGCCCGTGGGATTGTTCGGCGTGTTGATCAGGATGGCGCGGGTGTTCGGCCGAAGGGCGGCGCGGATGTCGGCGGCGCGCGGCTGAAAGCTGTCTTCCGCGGGGGTCTCGACGACGCTGAACTCGGCGCCCGCCGCACTGAAGGTATTCGGATAGGTGGCGTAATAGGGCGCAACGACGATGGCATGGTCGCCCTGGTCGAGAACCGCTTGAATTGCCGCGTAAAGCGCGGCCTGCCCCCCCGGCGTGGCGATGACCTGGTCGGGGCTGGTCGCAACCCCGGTGCACTGCGTCGAGGCCGCCGCCATCGCCTTGCGCAGGCGTGGAACGCCGGCAAGCGGGGTGTAGTGGTGATTGCTGGCGCGGACGGCCGTCACACAGGCTTCGATCGTCTCGCCCGGCGTGTCGAAATCATGGTCGCCGACCGACAGCATGATGATGTCCTCGCCAGCCTGCTTGCGCGCCCAGGCAGCGGAATGAACCTCCCAGCCATCCTTGCCCGAAGGCACGATGCCGGAAATGCGCGATGATGGCCTCGGCATTATGCTACTCCCGAAATTTCGTAGCCGGCCTGTTCGAGCCGGTCGCGCAGCGCGGCGATGTGGGCCCGTCCGACTTCGCAGCAGCCGCCGACGATGCCGGCGCCAGCCTCGACCCAGCCGATCGCCTGGCCGGCATAGGCATCCGGATCGAGGTCGTGGCGGGCGTGCAGCACTTCCACTGTGCCGCCATGCTTGAGTGCCTCGACCGAGGTGAAGCCGTTGGCATAGGCGCCGACCGGCCCGCCGAGGGCGATCAGTTCGGGGAGCGCTGCAGCGATCGCCTCGGGCCGGCAGCAATTGATCAGCCGGGCCGTGACGGGCAGGCCGTCGAGAGCGCTTGCCGCCGCCGCAATGGCTTCGCCGCTGCGCAGGCGCGGTGCGCCGTGGTCGGCGAGCGTCCACGACACCCATACAGGCTTGCCGCTTTCCGACGCTGCGGTGACGGCGGCGCGCGCCTCTTCGGCCGACGCCATGGTTTCGCACAGAAACAGATCGACGCCGTCCGCCTGCTCGGCAACGATACGGCGATAGACGTCGAGCGTATCCTGGAAGGATATCGTCAGCGCTGGCGCATAGCTGCCGAACAGCGGCGACAGGCAGCCGGCGATCGCCGCGTCGCCGGCCTGGTCGCGTGCTTGCCTTGCCAGTTCTATGCCGAGCTTCTGCAACGGCTTGAACAGCTCTTCCGCGCCTTCGCGCGCCAGCCGCTCCGGCGTTGCGGAATAAGTGTTGATGGTGATGACGCGGGCGCCGGCGCGGATAAATTCGGCATGCAGGTCGCGCACCAGATCCGGTTCGTCGATGAGCACCCTGGCCGACCACAGCGGCGTCGGCTCGGAGCTGCTGCGGCGGACCAGCTCTTGGCCCATGCCGCCATCGGTGAGGATCACTTTCTTCATGCTCTGAGCCTCTCGTTCTTTGGATCCCATAACGGCTCATCCTCCTGCACGACCGCCCGAAAACGTTCGCCGAAGATCTCGACCTCGACCGCCGTTCCCGGCTCGGTCAGGTCGGCGCGCAGCATGCCGAGCGCGATCGATTTGTCGATACGATGACCCCAGCCGCCGGACGTCGTCTCGCCGACGATCCGGCCGTCACGCCACAGCGTCGACATATAAGGCGCATCGCAGTCACCGGGGTTTTCGACGACAAGCGTGACGAAGCGTTTCTTGACGCCCTGCTGCTTCTCGTTCTGCAGCGCTGCCTTGCCGCGGAAGTCAGTCTTGTCCCATTTGACGAAGCGCTCCAGCCCGCCCTGCAGGATCGAATAGGCGGTCGACAGGTCGCCCTTCCAGGTGCGGTAACCTTTTTCGAGCCGCAGCGAATCCAGCGCGTACATGCCGAACGGTTTCAGGCCGTGCTTCCGGCCAGCTGCCCAGACGGTGTCGAAGATCGCTGCGGTATCATCGATCTTGCTGTGGATTTCCCAGCCGAGCTCGCCCGCGAAGGACACGCGCACCAGCTTTGCCCAACGTCCGGCGATACTGGTCTCCTGATGCGTCAGCCAGGGCAGGGTGAGGTCGGCCGCGCAGAGTTCGGCCAGGATTTTTCGCGAGTTGGGGCCGGCGAGGATCTGGGTAGAGTATTCCTCCGTCCGGTCGGTCAGCTTGAATGTGGCGTCCTTTGGGATGCGCGATTTCAGCCATTCGAAATCATGCCACTGAGCCACCGCGGCGGTGATCAGCGTCATCAGGTTCTCGTCGTGCCGGACCACCGACATTTCGGTGACGATGCGGCCCTTGTCGTCGGCAAAATAGACGAGGCCGATGCGGCCGGGTTTCGGCACCAGGCCTGTGACCTGGAGGCTGAGCCATTCGGCCGCACCTGGACCATCGAGATTGAAACGGGAAAAGCCCGGCAGGTCCAGAATGCCGGCGGCATCGCGGACGGCGAGGCATTCTTGGCGCACACGATGCTGCCACGGCCCGTCGCGGCGGAAAGTCAGCGTGGATTCTTCGGCGACGTCGTCGCCGGGCTGCGCATACCAGGTGGCGCGTTCCCAGCCATTATAAGCATCGAACTGGGCGCCGAGTGCCTTGATGCGGCCGTGGAGCGGCGACAGCTTGCGGTCGCGTCCGGCCGGCCAGGCATGGCGCGGGAACTGGATGGCGTATTCGTTGCCGTAGATTTCCATGCCCTTGGCAACGCAATAATCCGGAGCCGAGGCGAAGGCGGTGAAACGGCGCGGATCGCAGGACCACATATCCCATTCGGTCTGGCCCTCGGTCACCCATTCGGCCAGCACCTTGCCGGCGCCGCCGCCCTGGGCGATGCCGAAGGTGAAGACGCAGGCCTCGAAGGCATTGGGCACGCCGGGCATCGGCCCGATCAGCGGGTTGCCGTCCGGAGCGTAGGGGATCGGCCCGTTGATGACCTTGGATAGGCCGGCGGTGCCGAGGATCGGAACGCGGGCGACAGCATCGGCCAGGTAATCTTCCAGCCGATCGAGATCGTCGGGAAACAGCTGGAACGAAAAGTCGTCGGGCATCGGGTCGTTGTGGCCGACCCAGTGGGCGCGGCAATTGCGCTCATAAGGGCCGAGATTCATGCCGTTCTTTTCCTGGCGCAGATAATAGGACGTATCGACGTCGCGCAGCAGCGGCAGCTTCTTGCCCTGTTCCTTCGACCACGCCGCCAGTTCGGGGATTTCCTCGAACAGGATATATTGATGGCTCATCACCATCATCGGCACCTCGCGGCCGAACATCCTGCCGATCTCGGCGGCGCGGTATCCGGCGGCGTTGACGACGATCTCGCAGCGGATCTCGCCTTGCGCCGTCTCGACCACCCACTCGTCGTTTTCTCGGCGCACGCCGGTGACCGGGCAGAAGCGGATGATCTTCGCGCCCATGTCGCGGGCACCTTTAGCCAGCGCCTGGGTCAATTGCGCCGGGTCGATGTCGCCGTCATTCGGATCGTAGAGCGCGCCTTTCAGCTCATGCGTCTCGATGAAGGGGTAACGACGCTTGATCTCGTCGAGCCCGACGACATCGATGTCCATGCCCTGGTAGCGGCCCATGCCCTTGGCGCGCTGGAATTCCTGCATGCGCTCCGCGCTATGGGCTAGCCTGAGCGAGCCGGTGACGTGGTAGTTCATTGGATAGCCGACCTCGTCGCCCAGCCGGCGATAGAGTTCGGTCGAATATCGCTGCATGTTCATCAGCGACCATGACGAGGAGAAAGTCGGCACGTTGCCGGCGGCATGCCAGGTCGAGCCGGAAGTCAGCTCGTTCTTCTCCAGAAGCACGCAGTCGATCCAGCCCGCTTTGGCGAGATGATAGAGCGAGGAGGCGCCGACGACACCGCCTCCGATGATCACAACGCGTGCCGTGGTCGGCAAACCGGCCATGTTCTTCTCCGACTATTTGTTTTGATGCATGTCGTTGTCCCAAACCGCCACGCACTTTTGGGCGACATGCATTCGTTCAGTAGACAGGCGGCGAAACCACCCAGATGACGACAGCCGGCTCGGCTCCAGGATTGCGCCAGCGGAACGGCTTGCCGTCGAAGCGGAAGGAGTCGCCTTCGCCAAGCCGGTGCCAGACGCCAGCAATTTCGATGTCGAAGCTGCCGGAAGCGACGTAGCCGGCTTCCTCGGTCGGCCGGCGCGCCTCGGTCTTCATCTCGGCACCCGGGGCGAAGGCCGAACGCAGCATCTCGAAGCTACCGCCGAGATCTGGCGACAGCAGCTCCTCCACCAGGCCGGAATCGCTTGTGCCAAGCACGCGTCGGCTGCCGGCGCGCACGACCACGCCGCGCTCGGTCTCGACAGGCACGTCATGGCTGAAGAACAGGCTGACCGGCACGCCGAACAATTCGGCGAAGGCTCTGAGGTCGCCGAGCGACGGGATCGACAGGCCGCGCTCGACCTGGCTGACCCAGCCGACGGAGCGGCCGAGCTTGAGGCCGGTCTCGGCAAGCGTCAGTCCGCGCGCCTTGCGCAACGCGCGGATGTCGCCGGCCAGCAGCCGTTCGCCGCTGTCTTGTTCCGATCTGGCCGCGGTTGAGGGCAAAGCTGTCCCTGTTTCGGTGAAAAATTCCCAGCAAATTTCATGTGACGGCACGTTTGTGAAAAAATCAAGAGGATTTTCATGCGCCCACAAGATTTACTTGCGCCATTTTGACGGTTCGGGCAAAGGCTCGGCGCACGAGCGGCGAGTGGGGCGTCCGGTCGAGGCGGATAGGCTTATCGGGCGTTCAAAAAGACGCGCAAGGATGCTCCATCACTTCTAGTCGGCGCATGATCCTTCCGGAGAATCGGGTTCGGGATCATACGCAAAGGGACGGCCATGCTGGAAAACAACTCCCGGATTGCGGCGGCGATCGTCGATGACGCGATCACCTCGCGCCGATCGGTACGCGCCTTCTTGCCCGATATGATCGACGACGAGACCATCCGCGATATTCTCGCCGTTGCCGCGCGCGCGCCCTCAGGCACCAACATGCAGCCCTGGAAGGTCTATGTGACCAAGGGCGAGGTCAAGCAGCGCATCACCGATGCCATCCTCAGCTCGGGCATCCGCGCCGAAAAGGCGGAGTGGGACGAATATCGCTATTATCCCGACCAATTCTTCGAACCCTATCTGACGCGGCGGCGGGCCAACGGCTTCGGTCTCTACGGCGTGCTCGGCATCGGCCGGCGCGAGGTCGACAGGATGCGCGCGCAGCACGACCGCAACTTCATCTTCTTCGATGCGCCGGTCGGCATGATCTTCACCGTCGACCGGCGGCTGAACAAGGGGTCGTGGATCGACTACGGCATGTTCCTCCAAAACATCATGGTCGCGGCGCGGGGCAGGGGCCTGCACACCTGTCCGCAAGCTGCCTTCGCGCCCTATCACCGGCAGATCAGGCCGGTGCTCAACATTCCCGACGAGGAGATCGTCGTCTGCGGCATGGCGCTCGGCCATGAGGACACGTCCAAGCCCGAAAACGCATTCCGCACCGACCGCGCGCCGCTGGAAGAGTGGGTGACGTTCGCCAGCTAACGTGGCGACGCGCCGCCTGAGTTATTGCACGTCGTAGCCGACTTCCTCGCTGGCGTGGCAGAGTGCCTTCCAGAACGAGCGTGCGAACGAGCGGAACACATAGATATCGAACTGATCGGCCGCGGTGCGCTGGATCTGCGCGAAGACGTCGTGATGCATGGTCGAGCGGCCGGCGCCGATCGGGAAGGCCGGCAGCGCGAAGTCGATGGCGAAGAACTTCGCCAGCACCCACTCGGCCTTCGGCCCGGCGATACGGATCGCGGTGCGGCCGTGCGAAAGGTCGGTGACCGTACCGATGGCCGGAGTGACGACATCGGCAAAGGCCGTCGCCAATCCCTCGGCTTCATCGACAACCGTAAATTTTCCCGGCGCAAAGCCGAACACCGACCTGGCGCCGTTCGTCACACCGCCGCCGGCGCCGTCGGGCAAAGTCAGGCCGGTGACCGTATGGATGCCGGCCATCAACGTCTTCTCCTCGCCGGGCCAGGCGGCGAGCTGCAGAATCGACCCCGGCCTGGTTTCGGAGAGGATGATTTCGCCGCCGTGCTCGAAATCGCCATGCGAGCCCGGATGCAGCACCGGCTCAAGCGGTGATTGGCGTTCAACCATGCATGCGGCTCCCGTCCGGATCGAAGAAATGGTTGGAGACGATCTCGACCGGCCCGAACCGGTTGCGCAACGGGTCGGAAACGTAGGCACGCGAGCCGCGCCGCGCCTTGCCGCCCTTGACCAGGGCAAGCGCGATATATTTGCCGAGCGCCGGCGAATAGCAGCAGGCGGTGATGTGGCCAAGCGAGCCGTGGGGATTGGCTTCGTCAAGCTCCTCGACGATGTGTGCGCCCCCATTGAGCGTCCGGTTGTCGAGCGAAACAATACCGACGAGTTCCAGGCGGTCGGGTGCGATCAGCCCCTCGCGATCCATCATCGCCGAGCCGATGAACGGCTTCTTCTTCGACAGCATCCAGTCGAGATGCAGGTCGCGTGCCGTGGTGCGGCCGTCGATCTCGGCACCGGTGACGTGGCCTTTCTCGATGCGCATGGTGCCCAGCGCCTCCAGCCCGTAGGTCACCAGCCCGAACGGCTTGCCGGCTTCGATGAGCGCCTCCCAGACATGGGTGCCGTAACCGGCGCCGGAATAGACCTCGAAGGCCATTTCGCCGGAGAAGGACAGTCGGCAGACCATCACCGGCACGCCGGCGATTTCGCCGTGGACGATGCCCATGAAGGGCAGGGCGGCATTGTCGACGGCGGTGCCGCTGACGCAAGCAGCCAATATCTGCCTTGCCTTCGGCCCGCCGATGGCGGCACCGGCCCATTGATCGGTTACCGAGGTGACGTGGACCTTCAGCTCCGGCCAGATCACGTCGAGGAAATACTCCAGATGCTGCATCACCTTGCCGGCATTGGCGGTGGTGGTGGTCATCAGGAAATCCTGCTCGCCGAGCCGCCATGTTGTGCCGTCGTCGAAGGCGAGACCGTCCTCTCGCAGCATCAGCCCGTAGCGCGCCTTGCCGACGGCCAGCGTCGAAAACATGTTGGTGTAGACGCGGTCAAGGAATTCCGCCGCGTCCGGGCCTTGCACGGCGATCTTGCCCAGTGTCGAGACGTCGACGATGCCGGCGCTCTCGCGCGTGGCTCTCGCTTCGCGCACATAGGCCTGCTCGATCGTCTCGCCGGGATGGCCGTAGATCATCGGCCGGTACCAGAGGCCGGCCGAATACATGGTGGCGCCGTTGGCGACGTGCCAGTCATGCATCGGCGTCAGCCGCTCGGGCTTCAGATCGCCGAAGCGTTCGGCGGCAAGCGAGCCGATCGATACCGCCGAAAAGGGCGGGCGAAAGCGCGTCGTGCCGACCTGCGGGATCGGCTTGCCCAGCGCCTCGGCCATTATGGCCAGGCCTGGTATGTTGGAACTCTTGCCCTGGTCGGTCGCCATGCCGAGCGTGGTGTAGCGCTTCAGATGCTCGACCGAGACGAAGCCTTCCCGATGCGCCAGCCGCACGTCGTCGGCCGTCACATCATGCTGGAAATCGACGAAGCTCTTTCCACTGGCCCTGATCTCGAACACCGGCGCCGGATCGGGATCGCCGGGTGCGGCTTCGACAACCGGCAAGGCCGCCGGCGCGCCGGTTCCGCCCGTCGCGGAAAAACCGGCGGCGCGGCCTTCGGCGATCGCCTCGGCGGTGGACAAACTGCCGGTGAAGGCGCCGGCGCCGATCCATTGCCGTGTTGTAGGTTTCGGCGGCAGGAACGCTTGCAACGTTTCGTTCCATTCCGCCTTGGCGCCGGCCTGGCTGGCCAGATGGATGGTCGGCGACCAGCCGCCCGACATAAGCAGGCAATCGGCGTGGATGCTGCGCGCATCGCCGGAAAGCGCGCCACTCGCCATATCGAAGCGCTGCACCTTGAAGCCGGACAGCGCCTTGCCGCCCTCGGTGGCGATCACCGCGTGGCCAGAAAAGATCTCGGCCTCGGTTTCGCCGGCCAGCTTGCCCATCTCGCTCGAAAGCTCAGGGCGTACGTCGACGATGGCGACGACCACGGCGCCGGCCTTCTTCAGCGCCAGGGCCGCGCGATAGGCGCTGTCATTGTTGGTGAACAGCCCGATCCTGTCGCCGGGCAGCACGCCATATTCATTGGCAAAACGCTCGGCCGCATGCGCCAGCATCACGCCTGGTCGATCATTGCCCGGAAAGACCAGCGGACGCTCCAGGGAGCCGGTGGCCAGCACCACCGACTTGGCGCGGATTGTCCAGTAGCGATGGCGGGGTTCGCCCTTGCCGGGCGTTTCCTTGTGGTCGGTGACGCGTTCGAGCGCAGCAAGCGTGTTGCCGTCATAATAGCCCCAGACCGTGGTGCGCGGCAGCAGGCGGACATTGTCACGGCCTTCGAGCTGGCCAGCGGCGCGCCCCGCCCAGTCGGCGGCCGGCATGCCATCGATCGTCTCGCCCGACCAATTGGCCGAGCCGCCGAAATGCGGCTCGAGCTCGGCCAGGATGACGCGTGCACCCTGATCGGAAGCAGCCCTGGCGGCCATCAGCCCGGCCGGGCCGGAGCCGACTACCAACACATCGCAAAACGCATTCATGCGTTCGTAGCGCGCCGTATCGGGAGCCGTGCCTGCCTTGCCCAGGCCGGCGGCACGGCGGATGAAATGCTCACAGAACATCCAGAAGCGCGTGCCCTTCAGCGGACCGATCACCGGTCCCATGAAGGTCTTGTAGTAGAAGCCGGCCGACAAAAGCGTGCCGCCGAGCTGGTTCACGGCACTGACGTCCCAGGCAAGTGAGGGGAAACGGTTCTGGCTGATTGCGGTCAGCCCGTCATAGATCTCGACCATGGTGGCGGGAATGTTCGGCTCGCGAACCTCGCCCCGCAACACGGTGACCAGCGCGTTAGGCTCCTCGACGCCGGCGGTCAGCACGCCGCGGGGACGGTGATATTTGAACGAACGCCCGAACAGGGTGACGCCGTTGGCCAGCAGCGCCGAAGCCAGCGTGTCGCCGGCGTGGCCGGTATAGGGCGCGCCGTCGAAGGTGAAACGAATGGTCCGCAGCCGGTCTATGAGGCCGCCGGCCTCGGTACGGCGCGGGCTCATGGCTTGTCCTCGGCCCGGTGCCGCGCAACCGAATTGTGATCGCCGCGCGCGAACGCGGTGCTGGAGATCTCGTGCGTCAGCGTGTTGCGCACGACCCTGAGATGGGCGCGGCAGCCGCCGGAATGCTGCCAGATCTCATTGTGGTCACCGGCCGGGTTCAGCCGGTCGTAGACATAAGCGTTCCAGGCGTCGAGATTCTGCGAGGCGGGCTGTGGGCGCTGGCGATTGCCGTCGCCCTGATAGGTGAATTCGATCACGTCGCGCGGGCCGCAATAGGGGCAGGTGATGAGCATGGATCTCTTAAACTTCTCGTTTGACCATGATCTTGTCCGAAAACCGGTTTCCACCTTTTGCTGACGCGGACCTGCGGTTCGGGATCATGGCCTAATGCAGCCGGGGCGTGGCGCCCTGGCCCTTGTCGTCGATCACCAGGCCACGGTAGAAGCGGTCGAGCGTGAAGGCCGCGTTGAGATCGTGTGGCTCGTCCTTGGCAATGGTCCAGGCAAAGCACCAGCCGGAAGCCGGCGTCGCCTTGAAGCCGCCATAGCACCAGCCGCAGTTGAGATACATGCCCGGCAGCGGACCGGTGGTGATGATTGGCGAACCGTCCATAGACATGTCGCAGACGCCGCCCCATGAGCGCAGCATGCGGACACGGGCCAGCCCAGGGAACAGCGCCAGCATCTCGCTCATCACCTCATCGACGATCGGCAGGCTGCCGCGTTGGGCGTAGCTGTTGTAGCCGTCGAGATCGCCGCCATAGACAAGGCCGCCCTTGTCCGATTGCGACATATAAAAATGGCCCATGCCGAAGGTCAGGACCGTATCGATGAACGGCTTTAGCGATTCCGTGACGAAGGCCTGCAGCACGTGGCTCTCGATCGGCATCGTCTCGATGCCGGCGAGCCGCATGACTTGCCCAGTGCTGCCGGCCACTGCGACGGCTACCTTCTTGGCGCGGATTTCGCCGCGCGTCGTCGCGACGCCGGTGATACGGTCGCCGTCGCGCAGGAAGCCGGTGACCTCGCAGTTTTCGATGATGTCGACGCCGCGACGATCTGCACCGCGCGCATAACCCCAGGCGACGGCGTCGTGGCGGGCGGTGCCGGCGCGCCGCTGCATCAGGCCGCCGACAATCGGGAAGCGCGCGGTGGCCGAGACGTCCAGTGCCGGCACCAGGCGGGCGATCTCCGCCGTAGTCATCAGTTCGGCGTCGACGCCGAGATGGCGCATGGCGTTGCCGCGCCGGGCATAGTCGTCGAGCTGGGCAGGTGTGTGGGCGAGATTCAGGCAGCCGCGCTGCGAGAACATGACGTTGTAGTTGAGGTCGTGGGCCAGGTTCTCCCACAGCTTCATCGAATGCTCGTAAAAGCGCGTGTTGGCCGGCAGGAGATAATTGGAACGGACCGCCGTGGTGTTGCGACCGACATTGCCGGAGCCGAGCCAGCCCTTCTCCAGCACCGCGACATTGGTGATGCCGTGCTCCTTGGCTAGGTAGTAAGCGGTCGACAGGCCATGGCCGCCGCCGCCGATGACGATCACGTCATAGGACGCCTTCGGGTCGGGCTTGCGCCAGGCCGGCCTCCAGTCCTTGTTTCCGGTCAGCGCGTTTTTGAGAAGCGAAAAGGCCGAATATTCCGCCATTCTTATTGTCATCCATTTCAGGCTTGGCGGCAGACTATAGAGCAGGTGGCCAACGCAAAGCCAAGATTGCGCCATCGCTTTTCGACTCCCCGACTTCGATTGACCGACTCCGATTGGCCGAGTTCGATTGGCCGACTTCGAAAAACGAGACGCCTGGGATGACTTGCCCCGTGATATGAGCCTCTTTATCAAGGACGTGCTTCAAAACTGCCGATGCCGCCCGCGAGTCGCCAGAAAAAAACATGTTCTTTCGTTTACTCCGCCTGGTCTTGATTCTTGCGCTTGTCGTCTCGGCGCCGCCGTCGTTCGTTGCAATGGCGCAGGCACTCGGGCAGGGCGCCGCCGGGTTGATCGCAGACCAGCAGAAGGTCATCCAGAGTCTGACGGCCAAAACCGACGGTCTCGAGAAGAAGATACAGCAGGACGGCCAAGACGATGCCACCCTGGTGGAAATCCGTCTGCAATTGGAGGATCTGTCGCGGGCGGCGCTCACCAGCGCGCTAGCGTTCCGCTCGCGTCTCGGCGATATTAACGATAGGATTGAGGTGCTGGGACCTCCGCCGGCCGCGGGCCAGCCGGCCGAGCCAGACATCGTAACCGGTGAACGCCAGGCCTTGGCTTCCGAAAAAGCCGAGATCAACGCCGTTATTGCCAGCGCGCAGAACCTGTCGATCCGCATCAGTGGGCTGATCGAGAAGATCGGCAACATGCGCAGCGAGCTGTTTCGCAATGTGCTTACCAAGCGCTACGTGCTGTCCGATGCGCTCAGCCCCGAAGTCTTTTCCGACGCCAACGCTGAGTTTTCCGGCTTCTATAAGGCGGTCTCGTCCTGGCTGAGCTTCGCCTTCAAGTTCAAGTTCCAGGCCATTCTTGCCGCGACTTTGATGGCGCTCGCATTCGCTGCAGTGCTTTTTATCGGCGGCCGACGCCTGTTCGGCCGCGTCTTCGAAGCGGATCCCTCCGTCGAGGACCCCTCCTATCTCAGCCGGCTGTCGGTGGCGTTCTGGTCGACATTGCTGCCGACGCTGGCGGTCGGCGCCTTCCTTGTCTCGACGATCTTCTTCTTCAATTATTACAACGTTTTACGCGGTGACATCGGCATCTTCCTGAATTCGCTGGTTGCCGTTGTCGCGGTGGTGTTCTGCGTCAACCGCCTGACCAACGCAGCGCTCGAGCCCCGACTGCCGAACTGGCGTCTGATCCCGGTCGAAACCGGCCCGGCGCGCTGGCTGGTGCGGCTGACGACCGCTATGGCCGTCGCCATCGGCATCAACTATTTCCTGTCGGTCGTGAACGACAAGATGGGCTCGCCACTGTCGCTGACCATCGCCAGAAGCTTCATCGCCACCATCATCGTCGGCATCATCCTGATCCTGATGGGTTTGCTGAAGCCGTTCAAGGCTCCCGACGGAAGCTGGCGCCCATGGCCGGCGTGGCTGCGCTACACCGCCATCGCGCTAGGCCTTTTCACCATCGCATCGGCACTGCTTGGCTATATCGGCCTTGCAATTTTCGTCTCGCTGCAGGTCGTAGTCACCGGCACGATCCTGGTCACCGCCTATATCGGTTTCCTGTCGGCGCGGGCGATCGGCGAGGAAGGCGGGTTCGCCAAAACTTCGATCGGGCGCTGGCTAGCGGCCAATTCAAGCTACGAAGAGACCGCCCTCGACCAGCTCGGGCTTGTCGTCAGCGCCGCCATCAACATCATGATTGTGCTGGTGTTCCTGCCGCTGATCCTGTTGATGTGGGGTTTCCAGCCCGGCGACATCCAGGCCTGGGCCTACAAGCTGGCGACCGGCCTCACCATCGGTTCGGTGACGATCTCGGTCACCGGCATTCTCACCGGCGTCGTCGTCTTCATTATCGGCTATTTCCTCACGCGCTGGTTCCAGGGCTGGCTCGACGGCTCGGTGATGGCGCGCGGCCGGGTCGACACCGGCGTGCGCAATTCGATCCGGCTGGCGGTCGGTTATGCCGGCGTCGCGGTCGCGGCACTAGTCGGCATCTCGGCGGCCGGTATCGACCTCTCCAATCTCGCGCTGGTCGCCGGCGCCCTGTCCCTCGGCATCGGTTTCGGCCTGCAGAATGTCGTCTCGAATTTCGTGTCGGGCCTGATCCTGCTGGCCGAGCGGCCGTTCAAGGTCGGCGACTGGATCGTCGCCGGCGACATCAGCGGCACGGTCAAGAAGATCAGCGTGCGCGCCACCGAGATCGAAACGTTCCAACGGCAATCGGTGATCCTGCCCAATTCAAACCTGATCAACAATGCGGTCGGCAACTGGACGCACCGCAACAAGCTCGGCCGCATCGACATCAAGGTCGGCGTTGCCTATGGCAGCGACGTCAAGCACGTGCATGGCGTCCTGCTGGAGATCGCACGCAGCCATCCGCTGGTGCTGAAGAACCCGGAACCCTTTGTGTTGTTTTCCAATTTCGGCCCGGCTGCGCTCGAATTCGAGATCCGCGTGTTCCTGGCAGACGTTCTTAGTGGCAATATCGTCCAGAACGACATCCGCTTTGGCATCTTCGATGTGTTCGCCGACCAGCATATCGAAATTCCGTCGACACCGCGCGCCGTCGTCGAGACCAAAAAGCACGAGGCCTGGCCGATCGACGACGACAAGATCGAAGTCGAATTCGCCGAACGGGAACAAGCAAAAGCTCTAGCGGCGGTCGAGGCGAAACGTCTCGCCAAGTCGGGACGCAAGGTACGCAAGCCCGATCCTGACTAGCGTTTGGAGCTTGCCTTCAAGCTTCGGAAATCAATTGCGGCATGAATGCGGCATTCAGTTGCTGTTCAGCTTGCATTGCATATAAGCTCACCTGCAAACGGCGAGAATGCCTTGCGAAATGCAACAGAGGCGGTGGCAACACCGATACTGCAAAATGTGGAAGTCTCTCGTCGCCGCCATCGCTTTTCTGGCCGTGGGCGGTTCGGCCCATGCCGCCAGCGCGGTCAACAAGGACGCCGAGACCCGCACGCTGATCGTGACGGAAGGCGACGGCAAGACCGAGCTGGCGCTGGCCGCCGGCGAAACCGTGGAATTTTGCCCGAGCGGCTGTTTTGTTACCTTGCCGAATGGCGACCTCGAGGCGCTGACGGGTTCGGAGACCGTCGAGATCTCGGGCGGCGTCGCGCGCATCAAGTAAAGTCGACGCCATGATTTTTGAAGGCCGGGCGTTTGCCCGGCCTTTTATTTACTTCCAGTAATCGGCGATGAAGGTATTCACTTTTCTTCGAAGCTGCGCAGAACGGGCTATAGCAGCGCTTTCGTACCGAACAGAGTGAAGGCGTAGGTCCAACTGCATTCGACGAGCTGGTGGCGCGGGCTTTTTTGGCGATGTCGCAAACAGGCTGCAAGCGCGCCGCCGCGCCGACCTATAGTCTGCTCGCAATAGCATCTTGGAGTCGCGGGCAATGGCAGGGTTTCCGGAAAAGGCGAAGGTCGTCATCGTCGGGCTGGGCGGCATCGTCGGCGCATCGGTCGCCCATCACCTGATCGAGCGCGGATGGGACGATATTGTCGGCATCGACAAATCGGGCATCCCGACGGATATCGGCTCGACGGCGCACGCCTCCGACTTCTGCTACACGACCAGCCATGATTTCCTGTCGTGCTGGACGACGCTCTATTCCATCGATTTCTACGAAAAGATGGGTCATTACGCCCGCATCGGCGGCCTCGAGGTCGCACGCGTCGGCGACGACGCCCGCATGGCGGAAATCAAGCGCAAGATCGCCTCGGCGAAGGCCTTCGGCACACGCGCCCGCCTGATCGATCCCGCCGAGATCAAGGAAAAATTCCCGCTGATCGAAGAACAGATGGTACAGGGCGGCCTGTGGGATCCCGATGCCGGCCTTGTCATCCCGCGTTCGCAGACAGTCGCCGGCAAGCTGGTCGACCAGGCGGAAGCCTCGGGCAAACTCAAGGCGTTTGCCAACACCTCGGCCAGGTCGCTCGTCATCGAGAACGGCCGCATCAAGGGCGTGGTGACCGAACGCGGCACCATCCAGGCCGACTACGTCGTGGTCTGCACGGGCATCTGGGGGCGGCTGATCGCGGAAATGGCGGGCGAGGACCTGCCGGTCATGCCGATCGACCACCCGCTCACCTTCTTCGGGCCGTACACCGAGTTCGCCGGCACCGGCAAGGAGATCGGCTGGCCGCTGCTGCGCGACCAGGGTAATTCGGCCTATATGCGCGATACCGGCGATCCCAAGACCGCCGAAGGCGGGCAGATCGAATGGGGTTATTACGAAGAGACCAATCCGCGCCTTTGCCATCCGCGCGATATTCTCGAGAAAAACGAGGCGCGGCTTTCGCCGTCGCAACGCGATCTCGACATGGAGCAGATCCTGGCGCCGCTCGAGCGCGCCATGGAACTGACGCCGATCCTGGGTGAGCTAGGCTACAATGAGAGCCACTCCTTCAACGGCCTGCTGCAGGTGACGGCGGACGGCGGGCCGTCGATGGGCGAAAGCCAGAAGGTGAGGGGCCTCTGGTATGCCGTGGCGATCTGGGTCAAGGACGGCCCCGGCATGGGCAAGCTCATCGCCGACTGGATGACGGACGGCCGCACGGCGATCGACCATCACGCCATCGACTATTCGCGCTTCTATCCGCACCAGACGAAAGAGCAGTTCATCTGGGACCGCTGCACTGAAACGGCGATGAAGGTCTACAATCCGGCGGTCCATCCGCGCGAGCCCTTCTCCAAGGCTCGCAATGTCCGCCGCTCGCCGTTCTGGGAGCGCGAGAAGGAACTCGGCGGCTATTTCATGGAGCTCGGCGGCTGGGAGCGCGCCCATGGCTACGCCGCCAACGAGCATCTGCTCGAGAAATACGGCAACCGGGTGCCGGTGCGCCAAAACGAATGGGATAACCGCCACTTCTGGCGCGTCTCGAACGCCGAGCATCTCGCGATGAGCGAGGATTGCGGCATCGTCAACCTGTCGCATTTCGCCATGTACGACGTCGAAGGCCCGGACCATGTCGCGCTGATGGAATGGCTGTGCGCCGCCAAGATCGGCGGTGACGGCAATATCGGCAAGGGCATCTATACCCATTTCCTCGACGAGGAAGGCATGGTGCGCGCCGACCTGACCGTCATCCGCATGGCCGACCGCTGCCGCGTCATCGACGGCGCCGATGCCGGACCGCGCGACTTCCAGTACATGCGCCGGACGGCAGAAGACAAAGGCTTCGACGTTACCGTCACCGACGTGACCGAGAAGTACGTGACCATCGGCATCTGGGGTCCGAACGCGCGGGCGACATTGAGCAAGTGCGTGGAAAACCCCGACGGGCTGACGCCGGAGAATTTTCCCTTTGCCGCGATCAAGCCCGTCAGGATCGCCGGCAAGGACGTGACCGCCTTCCGCATCTCCTATGTCGGCGAGCAAGGCTGGGAACTGCACATGCGCTACGAGGACGGCCTCGCTGTCTGGGACGCGCTGCGGTCGACCGGCGTGATGGCCTTTGGCGTCGAGACCTATGCCAACAGCCGCCGTATGGAGAAGAGCCTGCGTCTGCAAAACGCGGATCTGTTGACCGAATATAATCTGCTGGAAGCCGACCTTGCCCGACCGAAGGTCAAGGAGGCCGATTTCTGCGGCAAGGCAAAGCATCTGGAATATCGCGCCCGGGTGCACCAGCCGGCCATGCTTTGCACGCTTATCATGACGGACAATACCGATTCCAACGGCGTTCCCCGCTATCCGGTCGGCACGATGCCGGTGATGGACCCCCAAACCGGTGAGACGCTCGTCGACGAGCTCGGCCGCCGCTCCTTCACGACCTCGGTGGCCTATGGTCCGACCCTCGGCAAGAACATCGCGCTCGCCTACCTCCCCTGGGCGTATTGCCAGGAGGGCCGCAAGCTGAGCGTCGAATATTTCGGCGAGAAATACCCAGTCGAAGTGGCCGCCGTCGGCTACAGGCCGCTCTACGACCCGGAGAACCTCAATCCGCGCAGCTAAGCATAGGGACGGTCGCAAAAATGTGACCGAATGAGCCCGGCTCTTCACCGGGCTTTCTCTTTGTCGATCGGCGATTTTCGCTTAACGTGCGGCATGTCTGGTTTTGCCCGTGCAAGACATTTCGTCTCGGGTGCCGCCGCGCTGGCGTCGGTGCTATGGCTAACGGCAAACTCCCGCGCCGCCGAGGCGGTCGATGTCGAACTGGTGCTGGCAGTCGACGTTTCGCTGTCCATGTCGCCCGACGAGCTCGAAATCCAGCGTCATGGCTATGCGGCGGCGCTGACGCACGACGATGTGCTGCAGGCAATCGGCGAAGGCGCTCATGGCAAGATTGCCGTCACGTATGTCGAATGGGCTGGCGCGACCTGGCAGCAGGTCGTCGTGCCGTGGACGGTGATCGCCAATCGTGCCGACGCCGAGCGGCTGGCAGCGCAGCTTTCCGCTCATCCGCCGGCCAGTGCCAGGCGCACCTCGATCTCCGGCGCGCTGGAATTCGCCAGCGATCTCTTTGCCGAAAGCGGCTTCCAGGGCGTCAAGCGGGTGATCGACATTTCGGGTGACGGCCCCAACAACCAGGGCGCACCTGTCGATATCACCCGCGACGCCGTGATCAAGCAAGGCATCACCGTCAACGGCCTGCCGCTGATGACCAGGGGCGGGTTCACCAGCGCCTACGATGTCAACAATCTCGACCGCTACTACAGCGACTGCGTCATCGGCGGGCCGGGCTCCTTCATGATCCCGGTCAATGACTGGACGCAGTTTCCGGAGGCCATCCGCCGCAAGCTGGTGCTGGAGCTTGCCGGTCCGGCCTCGCCGCGGCGAGCGGCGGAAGAGGCGGCGCATCCGCCATTGGTGCTGGCACAGGACATCCCCGTCACCGACTGCCTGGTCGGCGAAAAAATGTGGCGCGACCGCAGCTGGATATACAACACCCGCTAATGGCGAAGTTTGCTGCCGGTGATGACATACCGCAGTGCAGCATCTGCTTCATTGACAAGCCTGTGCGCGTCTGTGACACAATTCTCCATCCGAACAAAAAAGGGGAACCGACATGAACAGGATCGGAATTCTTGCAGCAAGCTTGACGCTTACCGTCGGATTGTCCGTGCCGGCCACCGCCGCTACATCGGTCAGCATCGGCATCAGCGGATGGACGGGCTTTGCGCCGCTGACGCTCGCCAAGCAGGCCGGCATCTTCGAAAAGCACGGCCTCGACGTCACCTTGAAGAAGGTGCCGCAAGCCAGCCGGCCCCTCGCCATCGCCAGCGGCGACCTGCAATGCGCCGCCACTACGGTCGAGACCTGGCTGGTCTGGAACGCTAACGGCGTGACGACCAAGCAGATATTCCAGCTCGACAAGTCCTACGGCGCCGACGGCATCGTCGCCCGCAACGACATCAAGACCGTCGCCGATCTCAAGGGTAAGTCGGTCGCGTCCTCGGCGCCGGGCACGTCGCCCTATTTCATGCTGGCCTGGGTGCTCAACAAGAACGGCATGTCGACCAAGGACGTGACGGTCGTCAACCTGGAGCCGGACGCGGCGGCGCAGGCGTTTCTCGCCGGACAGAACGATGCGGCGGTCACCTATGAGCCGTTCATCTCGGCGGTGCGCGAAAAGTCCGACCAGGGCCATATCCTTGTGACCACTCTCGATTATCCGATGGTGCTCGACACGGTCGGCTGCACGCCGGAGTTCCTCAAGGCCAATCCGGATGCGGCCAAGGCGCTTGCCGACAGCTATTTCGAGGCACTTGACCTGATCAAGAGCGACCCGGCGAAATCCTATGAGACGATGGGCGCCGACGTGAAGCAGTCGGCCAAGGAGTTCGAAGAGTCGGCAAAATACCTGAAATGGGCCGACAAGTCTGAAAACAAGCAGTTCTTCACCAAGGAATTCCAGGACTTTTCCAAGACCGCCGGCGAGCTTCTGCTGCAGATGGGCTTGATCAAGGAAGCGCCCGACGTATCGACATTGGCCGACACCAGCGCCGTCGCCGACTAACCGGCAGGATTGTCGCCCGGCGGCGGCGCGTGCGCCGCCGCTTTTTCATTCCGATCAGAGGACGGTCGAAGATGCTGCGCCCCTTGCATCCGGTCTCGCCGGGCATTCGAACCGTGCTCGGCATTTCGTTCTTCGTGCTGTTCGTGGCGTTCTGGGCGTGGATCACGCTTGGCGGCCACGTCAATCGCATTTTCCTTGCCGATCCGCTGTCGATGGTGAGAGACGGTTGGCGGCTGCTGGTCGAGGACCGCTTCTGGCTCGACATCCTTATCACCATCTGGCGCGTCTTCGGCGGGTTCCTGATGGCGGCCATCGTTGCCGTGCCGCTCGGCATCGTGATGGGTGCCTGGAAGCCCGTGGAGGCGTTCCTGGAGCCGTTCGTCTCCTTCGCCCGCTATCTGCCGGCATCAGCCTTCATTCCGCTGCTCATCCTGTGGGCGGGCGTTGGCGAGCTCGAAAAACTGCTGGTGATCTTCGTCGGCTCGGTGTTCCAGATCATCCTGATCATCGCGGTCAAGGTCGGCGGCACACGGCGCGACCTGGTCGAGGCGGCCTACACGCTTGGCTCGTCCGACAACGGCATCGTGCGGCGCGTGATCATGCCGGCCAATGCGCCGGAGATTGCCGAGACCCTGCGGCTGGTGCTCGGCTGGGCCTGGACCTATGTCATCGTCGCCGAGCTGATCGGCTCGTCGTCGGGCATCGGCTACATGATCATCAACAGCCAGTCGCGGCTGGCGACAGGGCAGATCATCTTCGGCATCATCGTCATCGGCCTGATCGGGCTGTTGTCCGATTTCGCCTTCAAGGCGCTCAACCGTTGGCTGTTTCCATGGAGCCTGGCGTGAGCAAGCTGCTCATCGAAGGCGTCTCGCGCACCTTCACTGGTGTCGGCGGTGGGCAGCCGGTCAAGGCGCTGATGCCGATCGATCTGGCGGTCGCCGCCAACGACTTCATCACCATCCTGGGGCCATCCGGCTGTGGAAAGTCGACGCTGCTCAGGATCGTCGCCGGCCTCGAAGCGCCGAGTGGGGGACGTGTTATGCTCGACGGCAGGGTGGTGGACCGGCCCGGTCCAGACCGCGGCATGGTTTTCCAGTCCTATACGCTGTTTCCGTGGCTGACGGTCGCCGAGAACATCGGCTTCGGCCTGCGCGAACGTGGAATGGCCGAGCACGAGCGCAACGAAATCGTCGCTTCTTACGTCGATCTCGTCGGGCTGAGAGGTTTTGAAAACCATTGGCCGAAGCAGCTTTCCGGCGGCATGCAGCAGCGCACCGCGATTGCCAGGGCACTGGCCAACGATCCGGAGATCCTGCTGCTCGACGAGCCGTTCGGCGCACTCGACAACCAGACCCGAGGGCTGATGCAGGAGCTGCTTCTCGGCATATGGGAGCGCCGGCAAAAAACGGTGCTGTTCGTCACCCACGACATCGAAGAGGCGATCTTCATGGCGTCGCGCGTGGTGGTGATGACGGCGCGGCCCGGCCGCATCAAGTCGGACGTTGCCGTCGACCTGCCGCATCCGCGCCACTACACGCTGAAGACCAGCCCGGAATTTTCGGCGCTGAAGGCGCGGCTGACGGAAGACATCCGCGTCGAGGCGATGCGCACGGCGCAGATATAGTCGGGTCAGCAAGGCGCCTGAACGGCTCAGAGACTTCGTAAGTCCTTGATAAGTACGTATAGATGCAGCGGGTCCGTCGGCGATTGCACGAATCCGTAGCGCTCGTAAAACGTGCGGGCGCCGTCGTTCTTGGCGTGGACGACGACCGCGCGGATACCTGCAATATCGGCCGCCTGCAAACAGCGCAGAACGGCATCGCGCAACAGTCCGCCGCCGACGCCTTTGCCTCGCCAGTCCAGACTGACCGCAAGACGCGCCAGCAGCATTACGGGCACCGGATGGCGTGCGAGACCTTTTGTCAATCGCTCGGGCGCACCCTCATATTTAACTTCACCAACGACCAGGGTGTAAAAGCCGATCACATCCTCGCCAGAGAGACCAATGTAGGTCTGCGAAGCATTGGCTTGCTGGTTTTGGAATGCATAGCGTACGAGAAAGCGATTGAGCGGTGCTTCACCGCAGTCGAACATGTCCACCAAATGCTTGCGGGCCAGTTTCTCGATCTGGAATTCGCTCACGCCGGATCGCGACCGGAAAAGATGCTTGGTTCGTTCAATAGGCGCTTGAGGCGGGGGAGATCACGCGTTGGCGCGTCGAGCGCTGCCATGAACGCGACCCATTTCTCGGCGTCGAGATGGAAGCTGCGCCGGTCGGCTAATGTTTCTTCGGCTCGCGCAAGCGCGCTTTCAAGCACGAAATCGCTGAGCGAACGGCGTTCGGTCGCGGCGGCGGTTGCGAGTGTACGCTTTGCCTGGGGGGTAAGGCGCAAGTCCAGTTTTTCCGATCTGGTGGTTCTGGTCGTCATTGATACCTCTCGATTGAAGGATACCACATTTCGCCAGACAATGTCATGACAATTTCGGTCGCCCTCGAAACGTGCTGGATCAAGCCGCCAGAAGCTGCTTGCGGTCGACGCGTTCCTGTTGCGGCGAGCGGGCGTACAACTCGCGATAGCATTTGGAGAAATGCGAGGCGGAAACAAAGCCGCAGGCGACCGCCACTTCGACCACCGGCAACGACGACTGGATCAGCAGGTGCCGGGCGCGGTCGAGGCGGATCTCCAGATAGTAACGGGCAGGGGAGCGCCCCATCTCAGTGCGGAACAGGCGCTCAATCTGCCGGCGAGACAGGTCGACATGGTCAGCGATCTCGATCAGAGAGAGCGGCTCGGAGAGATTGGCCTCCATCAACTCGATAATGGTCAGCACCTTGGAATTCTGCACGCCAAGGCGGGCGCGCAGCGGCAGGCGCTGGCGGTCGGTCGGGCTGCGCACGCGATCGGTCAGCACCTGCTCGCAGACGCGGTTGACGAGGCTTTCGTCGAAATCGTCGCCGATCAGCTTCAGCATCATATCTAGGGCGGCGGTGCCGCCGGCGCAGGTGTAGATGTTCTGGTCGATCTCGAAGAGGTCGGCGAAGACATTGGCCTTGGGGAACGCCTCGGAGAAGCCCGGCAGGTTCTCCCAATGGATGGCGCAGCGCTTGTTGGACAGCAGGCCGGCGGCGGCCAGGATGTGCGCGCCGGTGCAAAGGCCGCCGACGGCAACGCCACGATTGTACTCCTCGCGCAACCAGGCAAAGGCCGATTTGTTCTGGTAGCGCTCGACATTTATGCCGCTGCAGACGATGGCCATGTTCGGCCGGTCCGGTCCGGACATTTTCTTGCGCTCTTCCTCCAGCGACGTGTTGACGGCGCATTCGACGCCGTTCGAGGCGCGCACCGGCTTGCCGTCGATGCTGGCGAGCCGCCAGCGATAGGCTTCATAGCCGAGCATGCGGTTGGCCGAACGCAACGGATCGAGCGCCGTCGCGAAGGCGATCATGGTGAAATCGGGGACCAGGAAGAATACAAACGATCGCCGGATCGGGTGCTTTACGACGTTCACGGGTAGATCCTCACGCTGCAATGGCGCGAACAGGATGTCGCGATCAGCATAGCGACATCAGGAAAAACGTTTCCTGTCAATTGGCTAGATGGCAACGGAGCGACTTTATTTGCGACATGGGTCGCAAATGGGCAATCGCTGTGCGGCGAAGGACGTGACAGGCCGCCGGATCGACCAACGAGCCTACGCAGTCTGCGCACACGAAAACGCCGCCTCGGCAAAAACCAAGGCGGCGCTGGATCGACTTCGAAGCAGCGCTGGGCTGCTTCCGCCAGGATTGCTGTCTCAGGCGACGAAGCCGAGGCGCGCGGCAGCCATGGCCCCGGTCTGGCCGGGCATGGTGTTGGCCAGGCGCTGGCGCTCGAGCGCGGTCGTCAGGTTAATTTCGCGGCGGGCAAAGAGGCGGGCAAAAAGCTTCATGATCATCTCCATTCAGTTGCTCAGACGGGTCGCCTTCGCTTGATGGAGTGGGGCAGCTCGTTTGTTGATGATGATATAGGCTTACGTGAGGGGAAACTAAATCGCAAAAGCGAAGCACTTGATATGAAAAGCGACACGGAATGCGACAAATTTGGGCAACCTGCCCAGGATTTTCGATTATTTACAATGTGTTGATTGCCAGTGCGGGCTGCTATGCGACTTGCTCATATGCGGCATGCGACGGCGACATGGCTCGGGAAAATCATTTTTGAATACAAACAAAAAGGCCTGCCGGGCTGATCTGCGCGGCAGGCCTTCAGCTATTGATACACACGGTTTACTTTGCTCCAGCCCAAGATCCTACACCATGGCGAGTGCCGGTCTTGGCATCGGCAGCTTCGGGCCAGCCGATATCCTTCTGCAGTTCAATCGGCAGCGCGCGGATGGCGCGTTCCGTCTGGTAGCGGGCACGGGCCTCGCTGAACTCGGTCGCGATCCGACCGATGGATGACAGGATAGACATCTCATTCTCCTTCGCGTTGGGCCGGGATTGTCCCGGCGCTTGCAGCGTCAGGCGGTACACCGGGTTTGTTTCAGCTTCATTTCGTGTCGATTGCAGGTCCGTGTCATGGTTGTTTCGGGACCACTTCGATGCGTCCTGCCTTCGATGGAGTTGACTATCCTCCCAAACTGATGTTCAATCAAACGAAATGGAATGATGGTTTGCATCAGAAAAATTGAAGGTCGCTTGCCATGAACGCCCCACTCAATCATCCGCTGCCGCTGCTCGATCTCGACGTTCTGCGCACTTTCGTCGCAATCGCCGAGACCGGCAGCTTCACCACTGCGGCCAATGCGGTCTTCCGCACGCCGTCGGCCGTCTCCATGCAGATCAAGAAGCTGGAGGACATTCTCGGCCGCTCGGTGTTCGCGCGCGACGCCCGTTCGGTGACGCTGACCACTGATGGCGAGATGTTGCTCGGCTATGCGCGCCGGCTGCTGTCGATCAATCGCGAGGTGGTGTCGAAGTTCATCATTCCAGACATTGTCGGGGTGGTGCGGCTCGGCTCGCCGGACGATTATGGCGAACGTGTGCTGCCGCATGTGCTGAAGCGATTCGCACAGTCGCATCCTTCCATCGCGGTCGACGTCACCATCGACCAGAGCGTCAACCTGCGCCGTCGCATGGACGATCGGGCACTCGACATCACGCTGCTCACCAACTCATACAAGACCAGCGCGATCGGCGCCGAAGTACTGCTCACCGAGCCTATCGTCTGGGCCGGTGCCAAGGGGGGCTGTGCGCATCTGCGCGAGCCGCTGCCGGTCTCCTTGTGGGAAGAAGGCTGCGCCTGGCGGGCGGGTGCATTGGAGGCGCTTGGCCGCGAGGGCCGCAACTACCGTATCGCCTATATGAGCGCGCACACGGCCGGCCAGCGCGCCGCGATCATGGCGGATCTTGCAGTCGCGCCGCTGCCGAAATCGTTCCTCGGCAGTGACATGGTCGAGCTGTGCCCGAAGGACGGCATGCCAGACATCGGCACCTACAACCTTGCCATGGTGGTGACGCCGGACGCCAGCGCGCCGGTGAAGGCAGTCGCCGACCATATCCGAGCGACGTTTGAGATGTTCAGGGAAACTGGGAAGTTCTGAGCCAAACTACGACCTGAGCGGCGCAACCAGATCGCGAGGGGTTCCGTCGCGGTCTGCCCTTTGCAGCGACAACTCTCCTGCCTTGGCATGATAACTGTCAGTTTCGTTGGTCAAGAACGCAACGATGCTGTCCCGCGCGCGCCGCGCCTCCGGCATGTCGATCAACGGCCAGACATGGAACATGCCTTGCTCGTGGACGACCTCTATTTCGACGCCGGCCGCGCGCGCCTTTTCCGCGAAGATCAGATTGTCGGGGGTCAGCAGATCGCGTGAACCGGTCAGCAGCAGCGTTTTGGGTAGCACCGACAGGTCGCCGTAAACCGGGCTGATGCGCCAGTCGGTGGGATCTATGCCGGCGCTGTAAAGCCGGATCGCCTCGCGGCCGCCGGCAATGCCCAGCCACGGATCGTTGCGTTCGGCCTCATACATTTCTGGGTTGGCGAGCGACACGTCAAGGCCGGGCGAAATCAGCACGTGGCGCGATGGCAAGGGCAGGCCGTCTTGCGCAGCCATCATGGTCAGCACGACAGCCATGTTTCCGCCGGCGGAATCGCCCATGAAGATGATGTCATTTGCCCTGGTTTCGCCGAACATCTGGCGGTAGACGGCGCCGACCATACCGAACATGGCGTGGAAATCGTGTTCGGGAGCAATGGGATAGATCGGCACGGTGATACCGAACCCGAGGCGGTCGGCCATGTCGGCGATCAGCCGCCAATGATAGGGGGTGATTTCAAAGACGTAAGCGCCGCCGTGCAGGTAGAGAATCCGCCTCCGCTCACCAGCCTTGGGCGAGATCTCGTAGACGGGAAAGCCGTTGATCGTGCGGGTTGTGATCTCCAGGCGCGACCGCAGCGACGCAGGCGGCCGATGGTTTTCCGTCTTGCGCGCATAGGCGATCCAGCGCTGCAGGTTCTCTGGGCTGGAAAACGCCTTCTTACGGCTGTACCTGAGCACGAACGAAACGACGTGGCTTTTGAGACTGGGCATGCAGATACACGGACTTCGGCTGAGCCGACTAAGAGAACCCCCGACTATTTTGAAGATTGTGTCGCCACCAAAAAAGTCAATATTTATGCAATCTCAACACGCTGGTTTGACTCCAACTGGCGATAAAGCGTCCGGTCCATGAAGTCGCTAGCCCACCTGGGCAGCTCAGCGCCGCGGCGGCAATGCGGCGCGCAGCCAATTGCTGGGTGCAGCCGGAGCCGCATTGCGGCCCGGCGAATACCAAGCAGCTTGCATTGTCGATGAAGTTCATCCGCGCTGCATGCCCCAGCCGACCCAAAGCTGGCTTTCGCTTGAACGCGGCGACACCGGCCAGCCAATGTCCTTCTGGATCTCAGGCGGCAAGCTGTTGAGGATGCGCAGCGACTTGCGCGCTTCGCGTGTTTTCTTGAAGGCCGCACCATAGCGGCCGAGGCTTCCGAACATCGACATCTTGATCTCCTTTGGAGCGTTGCGGTGGCCGAAAACTGTTTCTGCCTGCCGTTCGATGCCGGTTAAATGCTCCGCACATGTATCTGGCGGATTTCACGAAAACGCGATTTCGTTTCCAGATCGGCGCGATCTGGAAACATTTGCATACAAATGAAAATGGAAAGGCTGACAGCCTAGCGGAGGCAAGTCATCCCCGCCCGCGCCGCGCGGCGTGGCCTTCGCGCGAACGGCGCCGCGGGGCGGCGTCGCCGGCAATGCCGTCTTCGCTCACCGTCTTGCGCGGCGGCAGTTTCACCGCCGCCGACAGCTTGGGGAACGGGTCGATCTTGTTCGGGAGCGCCATGGCATAAACGAAATGTTCCTGGAATTTCGGCTCCAGCGCCGTCTCGATCTTCTCGATCCTGCTGACGGTTTCCTCGATCTCGCGGCGATAGCCGCGGTTCAAGAGCGCCATGCGGGCACCGGCGCCGGCCGCATTGCCGACGGCCGAGACCTTGTCGAGGTCGCAATCCGGGATCAGGCCCAGCACCATTGCGTATTTCGGGTCGATGAACGAGCCGAAGGCGCCGGCGAAGTGGATGCGGTCGACGTGATCGGTGTGCTGCTTTTCCATCAAAAGCTTGGTGCCGGCATAAAGCGCCGCCTTGGCAAGCTGGATGGCGCGCACGTCGGTCTGGGTAATGGTGATCTTGGGCTCGCCTTCCTTCAGCACATAGGAGAAGGTGCGGCCATTGGCGACGACGCGAGGCGAGTGGGCGCTCAGCGATCCATCGACGACGCCGTCCTCGGAGATGATGCCGGCGAGATACATCTCGGCGACCACCTCGATGATGCCGGAGCCGCAAATACCAGTGACGCCGGTCGCCTGCACGCTGTCGAGGAAGCCCGGCTCGTCGGACCAGAGTTCCGAGCCGATGACGCGGTATTTCGGCTCCAGCGTTTCGGGATCGATACGGACGCGCTCGATTGCACCCGGTGCGGCGCGCTGGCCACCGGAGATTTCCGCACCCTCGAAGGCCGGGCCGGTTGGCGAGGAGGCCGCCACGACCCGCTGGCGATTGCCGAGCACGATCTCGGCATTGGTACCGACATCGACGATCAGCATCATCTCGTCCTGCCGGTGCGGGCCTTCCGACAACGTCACTGCGGCCGCATCAGCGCCGACATGGCCGGCAATGCAAGGCAGCATGTAAAGCCTGGCGCCCTGGTTGAGTTTCAAGCCGATATCCGATGCCTTGATATGAACGGCGCCGGAGACGGCTAGCGCGAAGGGAGCGCCGCCGAGCTCGGTCGGATCGATGCCGAGGAACAGATGATGCATGATCGGATTACCGACGAAAACGGAATCCAGGATATCGTTACGCTGGACGTTGCCTTCGGCGCAGACCTTGTCTACGAGGCCCGAAATGGCCTCGCGCACGGCGACCGTCATGCCTTCGCGGCCGTCCGGGTTCATCATCACGTAAGAGACGCGGCTCATCAGATCCTCGCCGAAGCGGATCTGCGGATTGGAGGTGCCCGACGAGGCGGCGACCCGACCCGACAGCAACGACACCAGATGCATGGCGATCGTGGTCGAGCCGATATCGCAGGCAAGCCCGTACGCCTCGTTCTTCAGGCCAGGCCACAGAGCGATGACCCGCGCGGTCTCGCTGTCGGTGTCCTTGTGGATGGCGGCCGTCGCGGCCCAGTTGCCTTTGCGCAAAATGCCTTGCACCTGCGGCAACAGATGGAAATCGAAATCGAGGCTCTTGAGGCCCCAGTCCTTCATCAGCGCGATCTTCAGACGGTCGAGGTCGCCGAGCGGCTTGTGCATGTCGGGTTCTTCGATCTCGACATAGCACATGCGGATAGCCGCATCGCGGGCGATGACCCTGTTATCGGCGTCCTTGCGGATAGTCTGCGCGTTAATAACGGTGTCCTGCGGCACGTCGACGACGAGATCGCCGAGGATCTGTGCCGAGCAGGACAGGCGGCGCCGCTCGGGGAGCCCGCGAACGCGCTCGTAGCGCTCTTCCTTGGCGCCCTTGGGCGAGAGGTGATCGTTGGAGGAGACGATCTTGTGCTTGGCGAAATTGCCTTCCTGCACCTCGATCTGGCAACGCCCGCAAGTGGCACGCCCGCCGCACACGCTCTCGACGTAGACACCAAGCTGGCGCGCGGCATCCAGAACCGGCGTGCCGACCGGAAACCGCCCGCGCTTGCCCGACGGCATGAACAGCACGAGCGGATCAGTGATGTTGACGGGAGAGTTCATTCGTTCCAGACTTTACTTTCTACGCTGCTCGGGTCTTGGCCACGGCAGCGATGCCGCGGTGTTTCGGTTCCTCCCCAGTCGTAAACCCATATCGTGTCGGCCAAGCCATGGCTCAACCCCGGGCCATCCGAGCTTCGCGGCCGCCGCGCCTGCGTCCGCCATTGCCATTGCCATCGCCCGGCGCGTTGACCTGCGTCCGGGCGGCAACGGCCTGGCCGCCTTCAGCAGGCTTGTAGTCCTTGTATGTCCTGATCCAGTTGGTGCAGTTCTCGTCGGTGCCGTTCAGCACGTTGGCGCCGCGCACCGCTTCCATTTCCTGCGGCCGCACCGGGTTCATGATCGCCGAGGTCATGCCTGCGCCGATCACCATCGGGATGAAGGCGGCGTTGATGCCATGACGGTGCGGCAGGCCGAACGAGATGTTGGAGAGGCCGCAGGTGGTGTTGACCTTGAGCTCCTCGCGCAGCCGGCGTAGCAAGGCAAATACCTGGCGGCCGGCATCGCCAAGCGCGCCGATCGGCATGACCAGCGGGTCGACGACCACGTCATGCGCCGGAATGCCGAAGTCGGCACAGCGCTGAACGATCTTCTTGGCGACGGCAAAGCGCACATCGGGGTCCATCGAAATACCGGTCTCGTCGTTGGAAATGGCGACGACCGGAACGTTGTATTTCTTGATCAGCGGCAGGATGGCTTCGAGCTTTTCCTCCTCGCCGGTGACGGAATTGACCAGCGGCCGGCCCTTGGCGACCTTCAGCGCCGCTTCGATCGCGGCGGTCACCGAGGAGTCGATCGACAGCGGCAGATCGACCAGGCCCTGCACGATCTCCAGCGTCTGCACCAGCAGCGCCGGCTCGGTGGAGTTGGGGTCGACTGCGGTGACGCCGGCGTTGACGTCGAGCATGGTCGCGCCGCAGGCGGCCTGCTCCAGCGCATCCTTGATGACGGTCTCAAAATTGCCGGCGATCATTTCGGCGGCGAGCTTTTTGCGGCCGGTCGGATTGATGCGCTCGCCGATCACGCAGAAGGGCTGATCGAAGCCGATGATGATTTCTCGTGTCGCCGATGCGACGATGGTGCGGGTCATGAAATCTCTCCATCGTGATATAAAGAGTTCTTTATATCGTTATCTGTTTGTGATCAAGCGAATGCTGACGATTCGCGCTGTCAATGCGCGGTTTTGACCATGTCGACCTGGGTTTCGGTGAGGTCGTCATGCAGTATGTGGTCGAGCCGGTCGGCAACGAGCTGGTCGTCGCGGCGGATTTCGCGCTTCCATGGCCGGCGGCCCTTCAGCACGCCGGATTCGTCGACGATCTCGGCGACGTATTCTTCCTGGCGATAGGCCATCACATGAACGCCGGACACACCGGGAATTTCCTTCACCTCATTGATGATGTCGATGCAGAGCTGCTTACCTTCCTTCTTCTGATCCTGAGCGCCTTCCAGGCGCTTGACGATCTGATCGGGAATGTGAATGCCCGGCACGTTGGAGCGGATCCATTTGGCTGTCTTGGCCGAGGCCAGCGGCCCGACGCCGCACAGGATGAAGCATTTCTCGGTATAGCCGAGATCGCGGACCTTCTGCATGTAGGTACGGAACATCGGCACGTCGAAGCAATACTGGCTCTGCACGAACTGCGCGCCGGCAGCGATCTTCTTGCCAAGCCGATAGGGCCGGAAATCGATCGGCGGCGCGAACGGGTTGATGGCCGCGCCAAGGAAAAGCTGCGGCGGGGTCGTCAATTTGCGGCCGGACAGGAATTTTCCGTTGTCGCGCATGATACGGCAGGTTTCGAGCAGCGACATGCAGTCGAGATCGAACACCGGCTTGGCGCCGGGCTGGTCGCCGGCCTGCACGCCGTCGCCGGTCAGGCAGAGCATATTGGCGACGCCCATCGCAGCACCCCCAAGCACGTCGCCCTGGATGGCGATGCGGTTCCGGTCGCGGCAGGCGATCTGCATGATCGGGGCATAGCCCATGCGGGTCAGGAGGGCGCAGATGCCGACCGACGACATGTGGCAGTTGGCGCCGGAAGCGTCGACGGCATTGATGGCGTCGACCCAGCCGTCGAAAATCCTGGCGCGGTTGTAGACGTCTTCCGGATCGGCGCTGTCGGGCGGATTGAGCTCGGTCGTCACTGCGAATTCGCCGCGTCTCAATACGCGCTCCAGGCGACCACGCGAGGTGTGGCCGGGCAGGGGATCGAGCGGCAAATGGATGCCGGCCGGATTCTCGTCGGGCTGGCGGCCAATCATGCCGACGCTCCAGTGTTGGTAATGTTCCGGGCCGCATCGCGGGCGGCCGCCGCCTGCGCGGTGACGCGCAGCCACGCGGAGGTCTCGCGCAAGGATTGGTCGACCGGTTTCTGCACCTCCAAAATCCTGTCGCCATGCACCATATTCCGCGAGCCTTCCCAGGCCTTAACCCAGACGCAGGGCATATCAGGCTCGACCTCGCAATTGCCGTTGGCGCGGACACCGCCACAAGGGCCGTTGCGCAATTGCTTAGGGCAGTTCATCGGGCACGACATGCCGGTCGAGGAAAGGATGCACTGGCCGCACATGCGGCAGTCGAACATGAAACCCTTGACGCGCTTTTCGACGAATTTCACCGGTCCTTCGACGCGGCTGTAGCCGATGCCCTTCCAAAGCGGGTGGAGGAGCAGAAACATGTCGGCGAATTTGGCGTAAAACCATTCGAGCAACCGCGAATGCCGGACCGACCAAAGCCGCACTGCAAACGAACGCTGCACGCGCCGCTGCGGCGACACGTCGGCCGGCTTGTAGTCGGATTTCGGCGCCGCCTTCCTGACGATGGTCGCCTGCGTCAGGCCGGTCTGAGCCGTCGTCGCCGGCATTGATTGGGGATCAGACATTTTCTTTGCCGCCCGCCTTGACCAGAGCTATCAGCCGCTCGCGGTCGTATTTCGCATCGATTTCCTGAAGAGCCTTCTCCGCCTCGGCTTCAAGATCGTCACCGACTAGGATGGGTTCTGCCTTGCGCCATTCGCCAAGATAGTCGTCGGTGCCGCCGGCGCCGGTGCGCATGGCGCACATGTCGATCGCCTCGGTGAAGCGCAGCGGCAGTTCGCGCTTGGCGTTCTGCCGGCCCTTTTTGACGATGACCTGGGCGGGGATGTCGCGCCAGTAGACGACGATCAGATCGGCCATGAATTCCTGCTCCTGCAGAGCGCCGCGCGTCCAATCGAACGCACAAACGATGCTCTACCATCTAACTCCGCTGCATCGTGCCCTCCAAAGATCGATTCCGATGTTTTGGGCCAATGCAGTGGTTTCGAGCATTGCCGGAAGCGCTGTTGGGCTGCTTGTTATGGGACGACGCGGGGGCCTTCAAAAGCGACGCAATCGACGGCCGCGGTTGAAAGCGGAGTCTTTCAGCACAGGTCAGCCGGCGCGGCCATCGAAGCTGCCGACCAGCTTCCTGTGGAAACGCACGTAACCTCGTTCGGTCGTGCCTAGATGCTCCGCGACGATCTCATGGAAGCGCGGCAGGCGGTGGAAGGGAACGGCCGGATAGGAATGGTGCTCCGAATGGTATGGCATGTTCCAGGCCACGAAGCGCACCAGCCTGTTGGTGAAGGTGGTGCGGGTGTTCTCGAGCATGTTGGCGACATGCGGGCACAACGCGTGCTCGGCCAGCAGGTAGGCCCGCAAAAACGGCTGTCCTACCAGCACCGGCACGATCCAGACCCACAACAGCAGCGCCGACTGTATGGTGAGAGATGCGGCCAGCAACACCGCATAACCGATAAGGAACAGCCGTGCTTCGGCAACCACCTTGCCGCGACTCTTTTCCGGTACGAAGCCGTCGCGATTGCGGCCAGCCGCATTGGTTGCGACCACGCGGCCCATGGCGATCCAATAGGGGCCGCCCGACAGATAGCGCAGATATTGGCTGACGGTCTCCGGCTTCGGCGCCCTCAGTTCGGGGTCGTTTTCGGGGTCGTGCGTATGGCGGTGATGGGCGAAATGGAAATAGCGGAACCATGCCGGCGGCAGCAGGATCAGGAAGCCGGCCACGGCGGCAACAGCGCGATTGAGCCACGCCGTCCTGAACGCCGTTTCATGGATGGTCTCGTGCAGCGGCGTGAAGAAGAAGACGATCAGGATTCCCTGCGGCAAGACAAGAAGCGGCCAGAACGGGATGCGGGCGGCGATCAACGCGCCCAGCAGGATAACCAGCCCGCCATGGGCGGCCAGCCGGACAATGCCTGGCCGGTCAAGCCTGGCGGTGAGGTCGCGACGGTCCTCGACCGAAAGGCCGGCAATGATGGTGCGGTGATCGATGTCGCTCATGATGCAATGTTAGCGGCGGGTGGGCATCCGGTAAATCGGCGCGTCACCAGACGCCGTTCGTTATCCCGGTCCAGAGATAGGACCAGACCGTCGGGTGATACCATTGTTTCGAAGGCAGGCCGGGCTCGACCGTGCCGAGCTTGCCGGCCAGCGCATCCCTGACCGCCTCGACGCAGATGTCGCGCGAGAACGCCGCCTGCCGCAACGCGTAGCTTGAAATCGTGTCGCCCGGCTGCGGTTTGCCACGCGTCTGCCGCAGCACGCCGCCAGTGTCGACGCCGGCATCGACGAGATGCACGGTGGTGCCGAATTTTTCCGCATCGCCCGAAGCCAGCGCCCAGTAGCCGCCGTTCATGCCACGATATTTCGGGGCGATGCCGGCATGGTAGTTGAGGACCGGGCAAGGGATTTTTGCCAGCATCTGCAGCGACAGCAAGCGGCAGCCCGCGAGCAGCACCACACCCGGCTGGATTTCCGCGATCGCCTCCAGGCATTCCGGCGCGTTGGCCGAAGGGACGTGGATGATCTTTTGCCCAGGCTTCGGTTCGGTTTGCAGCTTCTGTTCCGCGGCAAGCCGCTCCGCATGGCGGGCGAAGAAGCGCTTGCCGAGCCGGGTCAACATCATCGTGCCGAGTTGACCGATGGCCGAGGCCCAGCCTTGCCGTCGCGCCCGTCCGAGAAGCAATTGCTTTTTGGATTCAGGTGCTTAGAGGATAACACTGACAGGCCCGAGGTGGTCAGCGATGGCGTTGACGATCGCCCAGATATGCGAGCCGCCTTCGGTGACGACGACGATCGGCCGTCGGTTTGGTTTCGACCGTGCCATGGTTCGCGACCTCCGCAAAGACCTGTTCTTTGCGCGCGAATGCTAGGCTGACCGGGTTAACCCTTGGTGATCGGGGCTCAGCGCTTGAGTTCGAGGATGTCGAGCTTCGATTCGTAATAGGGCGCCGGGAACTCGATGCGCCATTCGCTGGCGCTGTTGCGGAAGGCATAGCCGACCTGATCGCTTTCCGGGCCGCTGCCGTAGGGCTTTGCCGGATCGTCGTTGACGTAGAAGGAACCAAGATAGATCGCGCGTTTCTCGCCATCGTCGAAGAAGCGGCCCTTGGTGCGCTGCGAGCCGGTGATCTTTTCCAGTCTCCAGCCGGAACCGTCGTCGCTCACCTTGCATTTGAACCAGCCATAGATGACGAGCGGGCTCAATCCGCCAGCCTTGATGGTGCGGCATTGCCAGTTGCCGGTCAGGTCGTTGTCGGAGAAGGAAACCAGCGGCTTTGCCAGCAAGGCGTCGAGCTGCTTGACCTCGGCTGGATCGCCGGCCTTCGCCTCGTCAAGCGCTGCCTTGCGCGTCTCGCCATATTTGTCGAGCCGCGCCTTGTCGGCAGCCGTTATCAACTGCTGCACCTCGCCGGCGGCGAACGCGGGCATGGTCAAGCAGAGAACAGTTGCTGCGGCAAACATGAGGCGAGCGATCATCGGTGGCGTTTCCCTGTTGATGGCTGGAGCAGCCCGTTTTCTTGTCTGACGCATACCTTAATGTTTTGCCACGTTCTGTCATCCGTGCTTGGGCATCGACAGCGGAAACGAGGTGGAAAGAATGCGGATCCTGCTGACGGGATCGTCGGGCTGGCTAGGCAGCGCCTTGGCACCGCGCCTGCGGGCCCTCGGCCATGACGTCACCGGCCTCGATGCCGTTCCGTCTTCGGAAACTCCAATCGTCGGCTCAGTCGCCGATCGCGACCTAGTCATGCAGGCGGTCGAGGAGAACCGCATCGAGGCCATCATCCACAGCGGCGCGCTGCACAAGCCCGACATCGAACGTTATCGCAACGAGGATTTCGTCGACACGAATGTGCGCGGCACGCTCAACCTGCTCGATGCGGCCGCTGCATTCGCGGTTCAGCGCTTCGTGTTTACGTCGACGACATCGCTGATGATTTCCGAGGCCATACGCGCCGGTTTCACGGGAAGCGCGCGCAAGGCGGCATGGCTGACGGAAGACATGTCGCCGGAGCCACGCAACATCTATGGCGTCACCAAGCTTGCCGCGGAACATCTTTGTCGCCTTTACCAGCTCCAGTTCGGCCTTCCGTCGATCGTACTGCGCACCGCTCGGTTCTTTCCCGAAGCAGACGATATGGCGCACGTGATCGAACAGTCGGACGCCAACACCAAAGCCAATGAGCTTTTGTTTCGCCGGCTGACGGTGGAGGATGCTGCCGATGCCCATATCGCTGCCTTGGAGAAAGCACCGCAATTGGGCTTCGACATCTTCATCATTTCGGCACCAACACCGTTCCAGCCCGAGGATTGCGCGGCATTGATCGCCGATGCACCGTCGGTCGTCGCACGCTATTTTCCGGATTATCCGGCACTCTACGCGAAGAAAGGCTGGACGATTTTTTCGTCGATCGACCGGGTCTACGATGCGTCGCGAGCGAGGGACCGGCTGGGTTTCGTCTGCAAGACGAGCTTTGCCGATGTGCTCGCCGGGCTCGAAGCTGAAGAAGGCCTTGCCTAGCAGGCTGTTGAAGAAGTATGTCGCGCGGCCTTGAGGATGACCTCATCGCCGTTGTGATAGGCAAACGTGATTTCGATGGAGCCATCGTCGAGCAATTCG